>JBFIHC010000058.1:0-20386 GCA_041601995.1 Woeseiaceae bacterium
GCTGGCGCGCCTGCGCCACTGGGCACACGGGGCCGCCGGGATCGTCGCGCGCATCGAGCAGCTTACCGAGCTCGGTAACGAGCAGCAGTTGCTGCTCGACATGTTGTGCGACGCCGGGTCCCCGCCCGACCTCGCGCAGTTTTCGCGGGCCGGTCCGATGCTCGAGAGCGGGCTGTTTCTGCTCGGCGCCGGCGAGTGGCCGGACGCCGTGCCGGAGAACGTGATTACCCAGCGGGTGGCGATTCCGGAGCGGCGCTTCCTGCGCGCCATCGGGCTGCCGGAGCAAATGGCGGCCCTGGACCAGCAGTTGCACGCACGGAAAGCGCGCCGGTTGAGCCTGCCGGCGGACCTGCCACCGCGGGCGCCCGACGCGGAAGTCGTACTGCGCGAGCGGCTCTTCGCGACTCGCCGCGAGCTCGAGAATGCACGCCAGTCGCTCTGCAATCTGCACCAGCGCCACCAGGCCGCTCGCTCGCTCGGCGCCGCACTGTTGGTCCGCTGGTACGTCAACAGCGTGCCGGAGCTTTCGGCCACGGAGAACTTTGCGTGGATTAGCGGCTGGACCAGCGACAGCGACGGCGACGAACTGCAGGCGCTGCTCGCGGAAGCCGGCGTGAAGGGGCTGGTGCGGCTCACCGAAGCACCACCCGGTCTCGAGGCGCCGCTGCTGCTCAGGAACCCTCGCTGGATGCGCCCGTTCGAGGTTTTCACCGGGCTGCTCGGCGTGCCGGCCGCCGGCGAGGCCGACCCGACCCGCGTGGTCGCGATTGCAACGCCGCTGATGTTCGGTTTCATGTTCGGCGACGTCGGCCACGGCGCCGTGCTGCTGCTGGCCGGATTGCTGTTGCAACAGCGGTATCCGCCGCTGCGGCTACTCGTTTACGGCGGCGCCATGAGCATGCTGTTCGGCGTCGCATTCGGCAGCGTCTTCGCGCTCGAGACGATCATCCCGCCGCTCTGGGTTCACCCGCTCGAAGCGCCCATGCTGATGCTCGTCGTGCCGATGGCGGGCGGTGCAGTGCTGCTGCTTGTCGGCATGTGCCTCGACGCCCTGCAGGCTTACTGGCAGCGCAAGGGACGCGACTGGTGGGAATCGGGCGCCGGGCTGGTGCTTTGCTACCTCGCCCTGCTGGCTTCGATTCAGGAAACGCCGTTGCTGTGGGTGGCGCTCGCCGGCGCCGCATGGTTCGTAATCGGACACGCGGTCGTATCCCCGGGCCGGCGACTGGCCGCCGCCGACAATGCCGCGGCCGAGTTCCTGGAGTCCCTGTTGCAGCTCGTCGTGAACACGGTCTCGTTCGTCCGCATCGGCGCATTCGCGCTTGCGCACGGCGGCATGTCGATGGGCGTCGTGGCCCTGTCGGATGCCGCCGAGTCCGCGTTCTTCCAGGCGATCATCCTGCTCCTGGGCAACGTCCTGATTATCGCGCTCGAAGGCCTCATCGTCTCGATACAGACGACGCGACTGGTGCTGTTCGAATTCTTTATCCGGTTTCTGCGCGCCGAGGGACGGCCGTTCCGTCCGCTGGCGCCGCTCGTTTCGACTCCGCCCCCGAAACACAGGAGGCAACAATGACTGGCAAAAAGGCAGCGGCCTCGATCGCTGCATTTCTCACTATCCTCACCGCGGTGCTCGCGACGGCCGCGCTGTTGCTGACCGGTTCCTCGCTCGCGGCCGATGCGACCGCCAGCGTCGCTCCCGAGGTCTTGAGCTGGGGCATGATGGCCGCCGCCATCGCGGCGGGCGCGTCCGCCGTTGGCGCCGCGTACGCCGTCGCGCACGTGGGCAGCGCTGCGGTCGGCGCACTCGCCGAGAAACCCGAGCTTCTCGGCCGAGTGTTGATCCTGGTCGGCCTCGCCGAGGGCATTGCGATCTACGGGCTGATCGTGGCGATCCTCATCCTCAACAGGATCGGCTAGCGTGACGATTCCGGTTTTCGTCGGCGACGAGGTCACGGCGAGTGCCTGGCGCCTGATCGGCGTACGCACGATCGTGGTTCAGGGCGACGCTGTCGCAGGCATCCTCGACAAGCGGCTCGAGGATACGGAGCTGTTGTTGATTACCACGGCGTGCGCTGCCCGGCTGGACAGCGAGCAGTTCGCCGCAGTGCTGCGCCGGGCGCGGCCGCTGGTGCTGGTCGTACCCGACGCTGCCAACCGGCTCGCGCTGCCCGACCTGGACAGAGAGGTCGACCGTGTTCTGGGTATCGAGCAATGAACGATTTCCCGGGTGTGTTGCAGCGGCAGGTGGAGAGCGTCACCGACGCATTGCGGGCACAGCGCGACGCGCGTTGCCGGCAAATCGAAAGCGACACCGCCCGCAAGGCCGAGCAGCTGCTTGCCGACAGCCGCCGGAGGATGCGCGAGCGCGTCCACAAGGCGGTCGGCGAGGAGCGGCAGCGGCGCGAGACGGCGCTGCTCGACTCCCGACACAGAATTGAAACGGCCGGGCGCCAACGCGTACAGCAGCAATACCGGGCTTTCCTGAAGGAAGCCCTGCCGCAGCTCCGGGACGAACTCGGGCGGCGCTGGCGTGACGCCGGTGCGCGCCGCGCCTGGTGCGACATGCTGCTCGCCGACGCGGCCGACAGGCTGGCGGCGGAACGCTGGACGGTGGAGCATCCGGGCGACTGGTCGCCCGACGATACGCGATGGCTGGAGCGGGCCTTCGCCGAGCGCGGACTGCCGGCGCCCGAGCTGCGTGAGGAGCCCTCGATCAGCGCGGGACTGCGGCTGTGTCTCGATGGCGCGCGCCTCGACGCGACGCTCGACGGACTCATGGCCAATCGTCACGCGGTGGAGGCGCAGCTGCTGGCGGCATGGGAGCGGGAGCTGGCGCATGACTGAAGCGACCGTCTGCTGGCTGAGCGGGCCCGTGTTGCGCGCAAGGACATCGGGGCGGTTTCACGTCAGCGACGCGGTGCTCGTTGGCGAGCAGCGGTTGCTCGGCGAGGTCATACGCGTCGACACCGAGAGCATCGTGGCGCAGGTCTACGAAGACACGACGGGGCTGCGGCCCGGCGACCGGGTCACGAGCAGCAGCGAGCCCTTGTCGATACGGCTGCGGCCGGGCCTGCTCGGCCACATTTACGATGGATTGCTGCGCCCGCTGGCGGCCATGCCGGGCGTAACCGTGCAGCCCGGTATGCGCGATGCAGAGCCGGCGGTGCTCGGTTACCGGCCGCGGGCGCGCAAGGGCGAGCGCCTGGGGCCCGGCCAGGTCGTCGGTGAGTTCGGCAGCGGCGCACTGGCAGAGAAGCACCTGGTGCCCCCCGGCATGGCCGGCGAGATCGTCTCGATCGTGGCCGCGGGCGACTACCGTGACGACGAAGTTCTGTGCGTGCTGCGAGCGGACGACGGCAAAGAAACGCAACTCGCGGCCGGGCATTACTGGCCGATTCGGCGTCCGCGCCCGGCCGCGAAGCGTCTGCCGCCGAGCGAACCACTGGTGACCGGGCAGCGGATCATGGACACCCTGTTCCCCGTCGCGCGCGGCGGCCGCGCCGCATTGCCGGGCGGTTTTGGCACGGGCAAGACCATCCTGCAGGAGAGCCTGGCGAAATGGTGCGACGCCGAGGTGATCGTCTACGTCGGTTGCGGCGAGCGCGGTAACGAAATGGCCGAGGTTCTGAACGAATTCCCGACGCTCGACGACCCGCGGAGCGGCAAACCGCTGCTGGACCGCACGGTCATCATCGCCAACACGTCCAACATGCCGGTCGCTGCCCGCGAAGCGAGCATCTACACCGGGATCACGGTCGCGGAGTACTTCCGCGACCAGGGGCTGCACGTGGCATTGATGGCTGATTCGACCACCCGCTGGGCGGAGGCGCTCAGGGAGATATCGGGCCGCCTCGGCGAACTCCCTGGCGAGCAGGGTTTCCCCGCTTACCTGAGTTCCCGGCTCGCGGAATTCTACGAACGGGCAGCACACGTGGAAACGCTGCACGGTGAGCGCGGCTCGGTGACGATCATCGGGGCGGTGAGTCCGCCGGCGGGCGATTTCTCCGAGCCGGTAACGAGCCAGACCAAGCGCTATGTGCGCTGTTTCTGGGCGCTGGACCGGGACCGCGCCCAGGCGCGTTTCTTCCCGGCGATTCACCCGTTGACATCGTACTCCGAGTACGTCGAGGCACTCGCGCGCTGGTGGCAGGCGCGCGGCAACCCGGACTGGATGGACCACCGGCGCCAGATTCTGACCTTGCTGGAGCAACGCGCGAGGCTCGAGCGCATGGCCCGGATCGTCGGCAAGGACGCGCTGCCGCCGCGGCAGCGACTCAGCTTGTTGTGCGCGGATCTCGTGAACGAGGCCCTGCTGCGCCAGTCCGCGTTCTCGGATGTCGATCGCTATTGCTCGCCGGAACGCCAGACGGCGTTACTGCGGGTCATCCTGCACTTCGTCGACCGCGCCACGCAGGCACTCGAGCGGCACGTGGACCTCGAACGTATCGCATCGATGCCGGTGCTGCGGCGGCTGCAGCGGGCGAGCGAAGAGATCGCCGAGGACGAGGTCGCCCGGTTCCGCCTGCTGATGGCGCGCCTGGACGAGGAGTTCGACCGGCTGGAAAAGAGGGAGCGTCATGCGGGCTGACTTCCGGGTCGCGGCCGTTGCGAGACGGGTGGAAGGCCCGCTGCTGTTCCTGAAACGAACCGTGAATGTCGGCCTTAACGAGGCGCTGTATGTCATCGGCCGCGACGGCGTTGAGCGCCTGGGTCGGGTCGCGACGCTCGACGACGAGTCGGTCATCGTGGAGGTGCTCGAAACCACCGCCGGGCTGGGCGTGTGGGACACCGTTGTGTCGATCGTGGGCGAGCCGGTGTGTTTCGGCGTCGGCCCGAACATGCTGGGCCGCGTGTTCGACAGCGTCGGGCGTCCGCTCGACGGCGGTACGCCGGTGCCCGCAATGCGCCGCATGCGCATCGACGGCATGACCATCAACCCGGCTCGCCGCTCGCTGCCGAGGGACTTCATCGAGACCGGGGTCACGGCGATCGACCTGATGAACAGCCTGGTGCGCGGGCAGAAGCTGCCGCTGTTCTCCGGCGGCGGACTGCCGCATGACCGGCTCGCAACCTCGATCGCACGGCGTGCGCGACTGCGTGACAGCGACAGCGGTGAGTTCGCCGTCGTGTTCGTCGGCATCGGGGTATCGCACGATATCGCCGAGGGCTTCCGCGCGGCAATGGAATCCAGCGGCGCCCTCGGCCATACCGTGATGTTCCTGAATCGCGCCGACGAATCGAGCGCGCAGCGCTTGCTCACGCCGCGGTTTGCGCTCACGGCCGCCGAGTACCTCGCATTCGTCGAGGGCCGCCACGTGCTCGTGATCATGACCGACATGACCAACTACTGCGAGGCGCTTCGCGAGGTCTCGGCAAGCCACGGCGAGATCCCCGGACGCAAGGGCTTCCCGGGTTACATGTATTCGGACCTCGCCAGCCTGTTCGAGCGGGCGGGCTGCCTGCACGGTTACGGCGGCACCCTGACGCAGCTGCCCATACTCACCCTGCCCGGCGACGACATCGGCCACCCGATACCCGATCTGACGGGCTATATCACCGAAGGGCAGATCGTGCTCGATCGCGAGCTGGATCGCCGGGCGGTCTATCCGCCGATCAACGTGCTGCCCAGCCTGTCGCGGCTCATGGACTACGGTACGGGGGAGGGCTTCACCGATGCCGACCACCCGGCGCTCGCCAGCCAGTTGTTCGCGGCCTACGCGAGCGCGCGCCGGGTACGGGTGCTTGCGAGCGTGATGGGCGAGGAGGGCCTGTCCGATTCCGATCGCGACTACCTGGCGTTCGGCGACGCGTTCGAGGAGCAGCTGATCAACCAGGCGGCGGCGCGCACGCTGGAGGAAAGCATGTCCATCGGCTGGGACATCCTCGGGCTGCTCGCAGCGAGCGAGCTGACTCGGCTGAGTAACGAGCAGATCACGCGTTACGTTACGCGGCGCAAGGCCCATGCCTGAATTGACACGCACAGCGACCGTTTCGCGCAGCGCATTCCTCGAACTGCAGGACGAGCAGCGGCTCGTCAACGACGGCTACGAATTTCTCGACGAGAAGCGCATCCTGCTGGCGGCCGAACTGCTGCAACAGCGCAAGGCGTGGCGCGACGCGCGCGCCGCTTTCGACGAGCGCTGGCGGGTAGCGGCGCAGGCATTATCCGCGGCGGCGGCGGACCAGGGGCTCGAAGGCCTGCAGGTTCATCCCCGCTATACCCTCGATGACGCGCAGCTCCATGTCGCGGAACGGCCGTTCGTCGGCCAGGTCATGTTCGAGGCGAGTCTCCAGACCGGTGACGGAGAACCGTCACGCGAACCGGTCAGGCCGTCACTCGAGGTACGCCGCTGCGCGGCCGCGTTCCGGGCGCTACTCGAAGCCGCCGTGCCGCTTGCCGCGATCACGGCGAATCTCGAACGGCTGATGTTCGAGTACCGGCGCACGGAGCGGCGCGTGCGCGCGCTCGAGAACGTCGTGCTGCCCGAGATTCGCCAGGACCTCGCGGCGATGGAGGAACACCTGGACCTGAACGACCAGGAAGAGGTTATCCGCGTGCGGTTGCTGCGACGCGACGACTAGCGCGTAAACCGCGTTACTCGAGCAGCTCCACCACGACGACGTGACATTCCTGGACGACGTTGGCGGTCCCGCCACCGTGGGTTACCGCCGGCGCCCAGGCGGGTTCCCCGAATTTGTACGACCGCATGCGTTTCCCGCCCTGGCCATCGTCTTCCATCCAGGCGCAGGGGTTCAGGTAGACGACGACGCTGTCGGGGTGCGAGTGCAGTGGTGGCGTTTCACCGTTGCGGATGATCTTCTTCAGTACCCGCACGCGCTCGTTCTCGAATGCGACGTCGTAGATATGCGGCGCGACGCGCACCGGGTCCAGGGCGGCCGGGACCGCGGCGAGCAGCAGGGGCAGGAAGGGCAGTAATTTGTTTGCGCTCATGTTTTTCTCGGCGGTAGGAGCGCGCCTCGGCGCGCGAACCAGGCTGAAGTCGTTATCGCGGCTCGGGAGCCGCTCCTGCAGCAATAGATGCTCCGCGTCTGTTTCGGGCTGCAGGCGCTCCTGAAAATCTGTTATTCGTCTCGCAACGCGCGCCGCAGGATCTTGCCGACGTTGGTTTTCGGCAGTTCGTCGCGGAACTCGACGAACTTCGGCCGCTTGTAGCCGGTGAGGTTCTCACGGCAATACTCGATAACATCCCGCTCGGTGACCGCCTCGTCGGTCCGGACAGCGAATACTTTCACGACCTCGCCGGACTTCTCGTCGGCAACACCGATCGCCGCAGCCTCGAGTATGCCGTCCATCTCCACCACCACGTTTTCGATCTCGTTCGGGTAGACGTTGAACCCGGACACGAGAATCATGTCTTTTTTGCGGTCCTCGATGAAGATGTAACCGTTCTCGTCCATGCGCCCGATGTCGCCGGTCCGGAGCCAGCCGCCGGGCAGCATTACCTCCGCGGTCTCGGCGGGGCGCTGCCAGTAACCTTCCATGACCTGCGGGCCCTTGATACAGATTTCGCCAACCTCGCCGATCGGGAGTGCGTTGCCATCGTCGCCGACGATCATCGCCTCGGTGGAAGGAATCGGCAGGCCGATGGAGCCGGTGAATTCGCTGTCGATCGTGTTGCACACGGCGGCCGGCGAGGTCTCGGTCAGGCCGTAACCCTGCAGGATGGGTTTGCCCGTGACTTTGTGCCACTCCCGCGCCACGGCGGGCTGGACCGCCATGCCGCCACCAACGACGACGCGCAGCGAACTGAAGTCGATATCGCCGAAGCCCGGCGTGTTCAGGAGCCCGGCGAACATCGTGTTGACGCCGGTCAGGAGATTGAATTTGAAGTTCGCGATCTCCTTCACGAAGCCGGGCATATTCCGGGGATTCGTGATGAGGACGTTCAGGCCGCCCTGCGCCATCCCGAGCAGGCAATTCCCCTGCAGCGAGAAGATGTGGTACAGCGGCAGCGCCGTGATGGCGACCAGCGGCGTTACGCCGTCGTAAGCATCGCCCTGCCAGCAGATGGACTGCTCGACGTTGTAGACCATGTTGCGATGGCTCAGCATCGCACCTTTCGACAGACCGGTCGTGCCGCCCGTGTACTGCAGGTAGGCGATATCGGCCAGCCCGATCTCGACGTGGCTCAACTGTTCGCTCGCGCCTTCGCGCAACGCGTGCCTGAAAGTGACGCTGTTCGCGAACTTGTAGCGGGGTATTTCGCGCCGGACATAGCGCAGCACGAAGTTGACCAGCAGGTTTTTGGGGAACCTGAGCAGGTCGCCCACGCCGGTCGTGATGACCTGCTCGACGTCGGTGTCGTCGATGATCTGCTCGAGGATGTGCGCGAAGTTCTCGAGGATCACGATGCACTTTGCGCCGGAGTCGACGAGCTGGTGTTTCAGTTCGCGGGCCGTGTACAGCGGGTTGACATTGACCACGACGAGCCCGGCACGAAACGCGCCGCACATCGCCACCGGGTACTGGAGGACGTTCGGCAGCATGATTGCGACACGTTCCCCGCGGGTCAGCTCCAGCTTCTTCTGCAGGTAGCAGGCAAACCGCATCGACAGTTCGTCGAGGTCCCGGTACGTGATGGCCGTTCCCATGTTGGTGTAAGCCGGGTTGTCCGGGTACGCCTGGAAACTGTTCTCGATCATCTCGCGAATGGATCGAAAGCGCGGGGTCGGCACCAGTTCGGGTACGCCGGGCGGATAGGATTTCAGCCAGATTTTTTCCACGTGCAAATTTCCCTCGTGCAGCCGACGACGTCGTATCAGTCGGAATTCAGAATAACGCAATGCACGCACGCGTGCTCAGTCCACGTGCCCCAGCGCCTGCTTGATAATCGGCCACGCATTGTCCAGCAATTTCGGCTGCGCTCGCGCATTCGGGTGGATGCCGTCGGCCTGCATCAGCTCCTCGTTGAGCGCAATGCCTTCCATGAAGAACTCGATCCACGCTATGTCGTGGGTCTCGGCGATGTCCCGGAACACACCTTCGAAAGCCTGGGTGTATCGCGGGCCGTAATTGCTGGGGATGCGGATACCGAGCAGCACCACCTGTGCGCCCGCGGCCTTGCCTGCCGTGATGATCTTGTCGAGGTTGTCGCGCGTGCGCTGCGGCGGGAAGCCCCTGAGGCCGTCGTTGCCGCCGAGGGCGAGGACAACGAGCTCCGGGGAGAAATTGTCGAGCGCAGGGCCGATGCGTTCGGCGCCGCCTTCGGTCGTCTCGCCGCTGATGCTGGCGTTGACGACCCGATGTTCGTACCCTTGCTCCCGGAGCCGCGACTGCAACAAAGCGGCCCAGGATTGGTCAACGTCAATACCGTAACCCGCGCTCAGGCTGTCGCCGAATATCAGCACGGTGGGCACGTCGGCGGCATGGCCGCCGGTGGCCGAAAGCAAAGAAACAAGGATCAGAAATCTACGCATGTCGAGTCATTCAGACGATGCCGCCGTTCTTGCGGCACACAATATCGGCAAAAAGGTTAGCAGCCCCGAGGGCAGTCTGACCATTCTTTCCGATGTGAGTTTCTCGATCGCGCCGGGCGAATCCGTCGCGGTCGTCGGGCCGTCGGGCGCGGGCAAGTCGACCCTGCTGGCACTGCTTGCCGGACTCGATCTCCCGTCGCGGGGTTATGTCATCCTGAACGGAGCAAATCTCGGAGAGCTCGACGAGGATGGACGGGCGCGCGTGCGCGCCGAAAGCGTCGGCTTCGTATTCCAGTCGTTCCATCTCGTGCCGTCGCTCAACGCGCTCGAGAACGTGATGCTGCCCCTGGAGCTCGCGGGCCACGACGATGCCCGCGAGGCAGCCCGCGCGATCATCGAGCAGGTGGGGCTCGGGGAGCGCTGGAGCCACTACCCGGCGCAGCTCTCGGGCGGCGAAAAGCAGCGGGTCGCGATCGCCCGGGCGTTTGCCACCGAACCTGCGGTGCTGTTCGCGGACGAGCCGACCGGCAATCTCGATGCCCGGACCGGCGAGACCATCATGTCGCTGATGTTCGAGCTCAACCGGCGATCTTCGACGACGCTGGTGCTGGTCACGCATGACAACTCCCTGGCCGGGCGCTGCGACCGGGTGCTGAGCCTCGACGCCGGGAAACTGGTCAGCGATACCATGGCGGCGGCATGAAGGCCTTGCGATTTGCCGCGCGGAGTATCGGCCGCGAGCTCCGCTCGGGCGAAGTGGTCGTGCTGCTCGCTGCCGTGATCCTCGCGGTCGCGGCGCTGACCGCCGTCGGCTTCCTGACGGACCGAATCGGCAAGGCCGTCGCGCGGCAGGCGAACGAGGTGCTCGCGGCGGACCTGCGACTGCGTTCGCAGGATCCGATCCCGGACGCATGGCGGGCGCTGGCGGCCGATTACGCCCTGCGCACCGCCGACATGGTGTCCTTTCCCACGGTCGTGTTTGCGGGTGATGCAAGCGCGCTGACCACGCTGCTCGCCGTTACCGCCGACTACCCGCTGCGCGGCACGGTACGGGTCTCCGACGCCCTGTTCAGCGAGCAGCGCGAGGTCGACGGCATTCCCGGGCCGGGCGAGGTCTGGGCCGACAGCGCATTGCTCGCCAGGGTCGACGCGGATGTCGGCGACACGCTCTCGGTCGGCGAATCGGAGCTGCGTATCGCCGCGGTGCTCACCTACCGCCCCGACCAGTCCATCGGCTTCGCCTCCCTGGCGCCCACCCTGCTGATCAACGCCACCGACCTCGAGGCGACGGCGCTGATCGGCGTGGGCAGCCGCGTCCGCTACGCGCTGCTGATCGCGGGCGAGGAAGACGCGGTGAGCGCATTCAACGACGCGATCGAGGACCAGCTGCCGGAGTCGCTGCGGCTGCGCAGCGCGGAGGAGAGCAGCGAGCGCGCCTATGCGGCGGCCGACCGTGCCAAGCGCTTCCTGTCGCTGACGGCGGTCATCAGCCTGCTGCTGAGTGCCGTGGCCATCTCCATGTCGGCGCGCCGCTTCGCGCAGCGCCGCATGGATACGGTCGCGCTGATGAAGAGCCTGGGCGCGACCCAGGGCTTCGTCATCTCCGTCGCGACCGTGCAGCTGATCGTGCTCGGCGTCATCGGCGTGGCTGCCGGCAGCGTCGTCGGCTTTGCCGCCGAGGAAGTCCTGTCGTGGATACTCGCGGACATCATCCGGGGCGACCTCCCGGACCCCGGGCCAATGCCGGTCATCCTGGCATCCGGCAGCGCGCTGGTGTTGCTGGTTGGATTTGCACTGCCGTCCCTCATCCAGCTGCGTAACACGCCGCCGCTAAGGGTATTGCGGCACGACGTGATGCCGCCGGCGCCGTCACGAATTTTCGTCGGCGGTCTTTCGCTTGCCGCGGTCGCCGCGCTCCTGTACCGGTCCGTCGGCGATCCCGCGATGCTCGTGATCGTGCTCGGCGGTATCGTCCTGATCGCCGCCGCGCTGTATCTCGTCGGCCGCGCGCTGGTCGCGGCCATGGGCCGGTTTCGTACCGGGGTGGGGGTCGCATGGCGTTACGGCCTCGCGAACGTTGCCCGCCGCGGCCGGGCGAGCGCCGTGCAGGTGGTGGCATTCGGGCTGGGACTCACGGTGCTGCTATTACTGACGCTGGTGCGTACCGACCTGCTGGACGGCTGGCGGCAAACGCTCGACCAGGACGCACCGAACCACTTCCTGATCAACATCCAGCGCAGCGAGACCGCCTCGGTCACGGAGGTTTTCGAATCGCGTGGTGTGGCGCCTCCCGTCTACGCACCCCTGGTGCGCGCGCGCATGACCCTGATCAACGGCGAGTCGGTGAAGGATCGCAAGTACCCGGCCGAAGACGCCGAGTGGTTCGTGAACCGCGAACAGAATCTCTCCTGGGCGCGGGAACTCAGCAGCAGCAACGAGCTGCTCGAGGGTGAGTGGTGGCCACCCGACTACGGAGGACCGCCGCTCGTATCGATCGAGGAGGAGGTTGCGCTCGAGACCGGCCTCGGCATCGGCGATAAGCTGCAGTTCGAGGTCGCCGGCCAGCTGCTCGATGCGGAGATTGCGAGCGTCAGGCGCATCAACTGGGATTCGTTCATGCCCAACTTCTTCCTGGTGCTGTCGCCGGGCGCGCTGGACGACTACCCGGCGACGTTCATCGCCAGCATGCGGGTCGAGGACGGCGAGAAAGCTGCGCTGGTCGATCTCGTCCGAGAACATCCCACGATCTCGGTGATCGACCTGGATTCGATCCTGCAGCAGGTGCGCGGCATCATCGAGAAGGCCTCGATGGCCGTGCAGGCCGTGTTCTTCTTCACGCTGGCGGCCGGCATCGCCGTGCTGTTTGCAGCGGTGCAGTCGACCATCGACGAGCGCCGCTTCGAGAGCGCCATGCTGCGCGCACTGGGCGCACGCAAGAGCGTGGTGTTTGCCGGCGTGATGGCCGAATTCGCTGCGCTCGGCGCGGCAGCCGGCATCCTCGCCTCGGCCGGCGCATCGATCCTCGCCGCCGTCCTCGCCACGCAGCTGTTCGACCTGCCGTACGCCTTCAACCCGCTGCTGTGGGTGGCCGGAGTGGCCGCGGGGCTGCTCGTCGTGTGCGCCAGCGGCTATTTCGCGGCACGCAGTGCCATCAACTCGGCGCCCGTCGACGTCCTCCGGGGGGCTGCCGTTTGAACGACATCAAGCTCTCCTGCGGTGTCGTCCTCGTGCGCGCAACGGAGGCGGGGTGGGTCACGCTGCTGCTACGCGCCTGGCACCACTGGGACTTTCCGAAGGGACTGATGGAAGAAGGCGAGGAGCCGGTGCAGGCGGCTTTGCGCGAGCTCCGCGAAGAGACGGGCATAGGCTCGACGGATTTCGAGTGGGGTGAGCGTTGCATGGAGACGGGCCCGTACAGTCGCGGCAAGACCGCTCGATACTACCTGGCTCGCACCGATGAGCAACAGGTCGTGCTGGGACCTTCGCCGGAGACCGGCGAGCCCGAGCACCATGAATGGCGCTGGGTCAGTTTCGACGAAGCTTACGATCTCGCCTCGCCGCGGGTGCGCGAGGTCGTACGCTGGGCCAGGCAGATCATCGGGGCCTGACGCGTTTCCGTTCGGATAGCGCAGCGCGGGCAATCCCGCTAGACGACGCGATTGCGTTCGACGCCATCGAGAAACGCGCGCGTGTTCGCGGCGAGTTCGTCGATGGCGTTCTGCCGGGCCTCGTCGGTCGCCCAGGCAATGTGCGGCGTGACGATCAGGTTATCGCCCGCGTAGTCGAGCAACGGGTCGCCGTTCACCGGCGGCTCCTCGGGCAGCACGTCCACCGCGGCTGCGGCGATCTGCCCGCTGGCGAGCGCATCCGCGAGTGCCTGCGAATCGACCAGGCCGCCGCGGGCGGTATTGATCAGGATGGCGCTGTTCTTCATTGCGACGAACTCGGGCGCGCCGAAGAGCTTGCGGGTAGCGGCGTTGAACGGGCAGTGCAGGCTGATCACATCCGAATCGGCCAGCAGCTCGACGAAGCTGACCCGGTCGTCGGGGACGCTGTCGGAGCCCGGCCGTGCCGAGACGAGCACCTGCATGCCGAATTCGCGAGCGATCCCGGCGACACCCTGGCCGAGGGCGCCGTAGCCGACCAAGCCGAGCGTCATCGACGAGAGTTCGCGCACCGGGTAGTGCAGCATGCAGAAGTCGTTCGATCGCTGCCAGTCACCCGCACGGACCGAGCGGTGATACCGCTCGAGGCTGTGGGTCAGCGAGAGCAGCACCCCGAAGACGTGCTCGACGACCGACCCGGTACAGTAATGGCGGATGTTGGCGACGCCGATGCCATGCTGCTTCGCGCAGTCCGTGTCGATGTTGTCGGTGCCGGTCGCCGTGAGCGCGATGAACTTCAGTTTCGGCGCGCGCTCCAGCAACTCGCGCGTCAGGCGAATCTTGTTGGTGAAAACGATCTCTGCATCGCTGATGCGCTGCGCGACGGTGTCCTGCGGTGATTCGTCATGAACGACGAGTTCGTCGACCAGGCTCTCGAGTTCCCCCAGGTCGAGACCGGAGCCCATCGTCCCGAAGTCAAGGAATACGGCTTTCATGGAAAATTGAGGTACCCTTCGTCGGACTCGAGACGATGAACGATCAATTCTGGAAACGCAAATCGCTGGCGGAGATGACGCCCGACGAGTGGGAGTCGCTGTGCGACGGCTGCGGGCTTTGTTGCATGCTCAAGGTGCAGGATGAGGACAGTGGCGACGTCTTCTATACCGACGTTGCCTGTCGCCTGTTCGATATCGATACCTGCCGCTGCACGGATTATGCGCATCGTGCGCAGCGGGTCGCAGACTGCCTGGTACTGACGCCGGACGAAAAAGACGCTTACGAATGGCTGCCGGACAGCTGTGCGTACCGGCGTCTTGCCAACGGCCTGGACCTGCCCGGCTGGCACCCGCTGGTTACGGGCCGGCCGGAGTCGGTGCACGAAGCCGGAATCTCGATGCAGGGAAAAGCCGTCTCCGAGAACGACGCGGACGAGTGGACGGTGCTCAGGAGCGTTTGTGGCGACTGACTACCCGACGGTGCCGCTCGAGGGTTACCTGGAGTACCCGGTCGAGGAGATGCGCGCGCGCGTCGAGCGCTTTTACACGGATATGGCGAGGCGCCGCACGGTGCGCGAGTTCTCGGACAGGCCTGTGCCGCGCGACATCATCGAGACGGCGCTGAATGCCGCCGGCACGGCGCCCAGCGGTGCCAACCTGCAGCCGTGGCACTTCGTCGTCGTCGGGGATGCCGGCACCAAGAAAAAGATTCGCGAAGCGGCGGAAGCGGAAGAGCGGGAGTTTTACGAACACCGGGCATCTCCCGAGTGGCTCGCTGCACTGGAGCCCCTGGGTACCGACGCATCGAAGCCGTTCCTCGAAACGGCGCCATACCTGATCGCCGTCTTCCTGCAAAAGTACGGCCGCCTCGACGACGGCCGCAAGGTGAAGCATTACTACCCGACGGAATCCACCGGTCTCGCCACCGGGATCCTGGTGACGGCACTGCACCTGGCGGGACTCGCCACGCTGACGCACACGCCGAGCCCGATGAAGTTCCTCAACGAGATACTCGGCCGGCCGACGAGCGAACGGCCGTTCCTGCTGCTGGTGGTGGGGTATCCGGCCGACGACGCCAGGGTGCCGGACATCCGGCGCAAGGACCTCGAAGATTTCGCAACGTTCATCGACGATCGACCGTAGGAGCGCTTCTCGAAGCGCGATCGGTAGTGCCGGATCGAGGGGCGATCAACCGGTGTTCTGCATCCCCTGGGCGATGCCGTTGACGCTGGCGAGGAGGGCGTCGAACAGCTCTTGGTCTTTGCAGTTCGTGTCGCGCCAGCGCTGCAGCAGGTCCACCTGCATCAGGCTCATCGGGTCGACGTAGGGGTTGCGCAGCATGATTGCGCGCTGCAGCGTGATGTCGCCCTCGAGCAGCGAGTCGTGGTCCGAGTATTCCAGGATCAGGTCGCGGGTGAGCTCGAACTCTTCCCTGATGAGCGGGTAGAAGGTGTCGTGCAGCTCGCCGGCGAGTTCCGAGTACAGCTTGGCGATGCCAAGGTCGGCTTTCGCGAGCACCATCTCGGCGTCCGCGGTCAATGCCCGCATGAAATACCACTCGGCAAACATTCTGCGGAATGCAGCTTCTTCGAATTGCTGCGCCGCTTTCGTGAGCCCGGTGCCCAGCCCGTACCAGCCCGGCAGCACGAAGCGTGCCTGCGTCCATGCGAACACCCAGGGGATCGCGCGCAGGGAATGGATGCCACTCTGCGCGCGGCGCGATGCAGGGCGCGAGCCGATTCGCATGCGTTCGATCACATCGATGGGCGTCGCGAGCCGGAAATAGTCGTAGAACTCGGGCGTGTCGTAGATCAGCTTGCGGTAGGCGCGGCGGCTCTCTTCGGCAACCACCTCCATCATCGCGTGCCACTCGGGGTCGTCGTTACCGCGATGCCTCGGCATCGCGGTGGCGAGGGCGAGTGATCCGAGCACCTGCTCGAGCGTGCGCAGCGCGATGCCGCGCAGCCCGTACTTCTCGTTGATGATCTCGCCCTGCTCGGTGACGCGCAGTCGCCCGTTGACCGTGCCCGGCGGCGCGCCGAGTACTGCAACGTGCGTCTTGCTGCCGCCGCGGCTGATCGTGCCGCCGCGCCCGTGGAACAGGGTCAGCTCGATATCGTGGGACTCGACGGCATTCACCAGGGTCTGCTGCGCGCTCTGCAGCGCCCAGCGCGCCGAAGCGAGTCCGCCGTCCTTGTTGCTGTCCGAGTATCCGATCATGACCGTCTGCCGGTCGCCGCGCGTCGCGAGGTGCGCCCGGTACAGCTCCGACGACAGCAGGTCGTTGAGAATCTCCGGCCCACGCTGCAGGTCGTCGACCGTCTCGAGCAAGGGTGCGACATCCAGGGGCACCTCGCCGCGGCGGTTATGCAGCTCGCTCCATTGCGCCAGCAGCAGCACGGAAAGGATGTCGTCCGCACCCTGCGTCATGCTGACGATGAACGGCCCTATTGCGCGCTGCCCGTACTTGCGCCGGCAGAAACCGAGCGCCTGGAAGACCGCAATGGTCTTGCGCGCCTGGGTGCTGAGATGCTCGGGCACGCTCTCGCGGGATTCGATGGCCTCGATGATTTTTTTCGACCGCTCTTCGGATGACATCTCCATCCAGTTCTCTTGGCCGAGGCATTCGCCGACGACCTCGCGGTGCACGTGCGCGTCCTGGCGCACGTCCAGCGTGACGAGACGAAAACCGAAGGTGTCGATGCGCCGCAGCAGCCGGCGCACGGGAAACAGGCCGGCATGTTCGCCCTTGTTCTTCGTCAGGCTGTCGTGGATCAGCTGAATGTCGTGACGGAACTGCGACACTTTCTCGTAAGGGAACAGGTCATCGTCGTAGGTCGACTGCAGGCGCTGCTGGATCAGGCGCAGGAACACCCGGTAGGGCATGTCGCGGTGACGCGCGGGCACGTCGTGGAACGCATTCTGGAACACGCCGCGGTAGGTGTCGATCTGCTCCATCATCTCGTCGCTGAAGCCTACGCGCTCCTCGGCCTGGCTCAGCTTGGCCGACAGGCTTGCGCACTCGTTGTAGTAAAGATCGAGAATCAGGGCGCGCTGCCGCGCGAGGGTCGAGCGGATGGTCTTGGCATTGACGTTCGGGTTGCCGTCCATGTCGCCGCCGACCCAGGATGCGAAATTCACGATCGTGGGTACGGTGATCTTCTCGCCTTCCTCGCCATAGATGCGGCGCACCGCCGCCTCGATGTCTTCATAGAACGGCGGCATCGTCCGGTACAGTACGTCGGTCATGAAGAACAGCACGTGCTCGAGCTCGTCGGCAACGGTCATCTGTTCCGGGGGGTGCTCGTCGGTCTGCCAGCCGGTCGTGACCAGCAAGCGGATATTCTGCAGGGCGGCGTGACTCTCCTGCGGCGTCATGGTCGGATTGATCATGTCGACCAGGTGGCGAACGATCTGCTGCTCCTTCCGCAGTATCGTGCGACGCGTCGGCTCGGTCGGATGTGCGGTGAACACCGGCTCGATGCGCAGCGTGTCGATCAGCTCCTGCAACTTGTCGGCGCTCATGCCGTTCGCCTTGAGCCTGACGAGCGTGTCCTCGGGCCCGCCGGGCTGGTAGCCCTCGACGTCGCGCAGGTACTCTCGCCGCCGCCGTATGCGGTGTACTTTCTCCGCCGTGTTGACCATCTGGAAGTAGGTCGAGAAGCTGCGGATGACCTGCATGGCCATCCCGGGATCGAGGTTCTCGACGAGAGAGGCGAGTTCCTCGCCTTCGAGTTCGTTGTTCTCGCGGCGACGGATGGAGCGCAGCCGTGCGTTTTCGACAAACTCGAACAGGTCGTCGCCACCCTGTTCGCGGATCAGGTCCCCGACCAGGGTGCCGAGCATTCGGACGTCGTCCCGCAGGGCCTGGTCCTTGTCCTCGAACGTAATGTCCTGGCGACGGGGAGTCTTGTGGTCGTCGCTATCCATGAGCCCGGACCGGAGCGCTGTCAGTCGCGAAAATTCTCATACTGGAGGGGCAGGTCGACATCAGTCTCCTTGAGAAGGCGGATCGTCGCCTGCAGGTCGTCGCGTTTCTTGCCGCTGATCCTGAGCTTATCCCCCTGGATCGCCGCTTGCACCTTGATCTTGCTGTTCTTGACCGTCTTGACGAGCCTGCGCGCCAGGTCCGAGTCGATGCCGCGGCGCAGGATCACGTTCTGCCGCGCAGCACTGCCCGTGATCTCGGGCTCCTGCTCGTCGAGGCAGCCCAGGTCCACGCCGCGTTTCGCGAGCTTCTGCCGCAGGATGTCCATCATCTGCTGCAGCTGGAACTCGCTCTGTGAGGTGAGCGCGATGACCTGGTTGTCGAGTTCGAATTTCGAGCCCGTGCCTTTGAAATCGAAGCGCGTGGTGACCTCGCGATTCGCCTGGTCCACGGCATTCGCCGCCTCGTGCGCGTCGAAATCGCTGACAACGTCGAAAGATGGCACGGTTCAGCCCTCGAGCTGCTTGCGGTGCTTCTTCACCAGGTCGAGAAACCGCGGCGTGAGGCCTTTATCCTCGTAGACCGGGTCGCCGAAATCGTCTTCACGAATCACCTTGTCCCCGGGTACGTACGGTATCGAAGCCTGCGCCTGTTCGAGCGCGACCGACAGCAGGTCGGTGATGACGCGCTCCGGCGTTAGCCCCGGGAACAGCTCTGCAAGCGCGTGAACCTTCGCGGCGTCTTCGGTCGCGAGGTGAACGGCATAGGTCTCGGAAGTCCTGGGGGTTTCCTTTTCCGCCGCCCAGGCATCCAGCAGTGATTTGAAGCTCATCGTGGTGGTCTCGTTCGCGGCCGCGTCCGGCGACGCGACAATAGCAAAATCTTGGCGGGCTGCCCAGTAACGGGCGCTGACCCGCCGCGTCGCGGCGCGCAGAATCGGCTGACGAGGAGCAAGGCGACCAGGGACGGATCGTGATCGAAGCAGTTGCCGCAACAGGAGAACTGTCGTTTGTCCGGTGCGAGACGCATTTCGCCGATATATCGCGGGCTGCGGCGCAGTGCCGCCGCCTGCGGCGGGCCGGCGCAACGCCGTTGTTCGCCGAAGCGCCGGCGGCCCGCAGCTATGTGCTGCTTGGCGACATCGATCACGGCGATCGCCTGTGGGGCGCCTTGTGGGAACTGCGTAACGCGCCGAGCGTAAACACGGCGTTCGCCGACCGCGTGCTGCCGCAATGCCCCTTGCTGTCGGCGGAACGCGGGCGGGCGATCGTGGCGCCGATCGGCCTGCAGGCGCCTGCCGGCTCTGCCTGGGTATGCATGGGCATCGATCTCGCGCGATTCGCGAGCCGCGACGGCGTGATCGACGAGCCGCCGCTGAAGCGCTGCCTCGAGACCTGCGTCGACGCGGGCGACGCCCTGCACGATCTGCTCGCATGGCCTGAACCCGACATGCAGCACGATGCCTGGCTGAACCGCCGGCTCGCCATCGTGCTTTCCGGGTTCGGCGACCTCCTGCGCATCAGGGGCATGCTGCCATCGGACCACGCCAGCCTGCGCTACCTGAATCAGCTGCTGTTGTGGCTGCGCATGACCGCGCAGTCGCGCTCGCGTGCAATCGCGTTGCGTGCAGAGCCGCTCCCGGCGATCGGCCTGAGCGACCCCAGTCATGATCTGCCGCGCGGCAGTGTTCGCGAAGACTGGCGACGCCGTTGGCGCGAGGCCGTGCGGGCAACGCTGGTGCGGCACCGCAACCTGCTGGTTATCTCACCCTGGAGCCTGTTTCCGAGCGCTGCCCGCGCCGACTACGAATACGCGGAATTGCTGCCGCTCCTGCGTCACGCCGACGCCTGTGCATTCCGCAGGAATCTGTCCATCGAGCACTGGAATATCAATCAATTCAAGCGCTTCCATCAGCGCGCATCCGCAGTGCTGAAACAGAGGATTGCGACTTCGCAGATTGCGGAGCGCGTATGAACTACGGTACCGTTTCCTGACGCGCTCGTCGAAGCGCGATTTGCGATTGCGTAATCGAGGGGACGGATTGCAGCCGATATCATTTGACGCTCACGGAGTGGCGGTACTGGTCCTGACCGTCCTCGCGCTTTTCCTGTTCACGCGCGACAACATTCCGCTCGAGTCATCGTCGCTTACCATACTGATCATCCTCGTCGCCGGGTTCGAGCTGTTCCCGTATACCCGCGACGGCGAGGTGCTCATCCGTTCCATCGATTTTTTTTCAGGTTTCGGCAGCGAGGCGCTGGTCGCGATCTGTGCCTTGATGATGGTCGGCAAGGCGCTGGAAACCACCGGTGCCCTGCAGCCGCTGGCGACCATCGTCGGGCGCGCGTGGTCGAGAAGCCCGGTGCTCGCGCTGCTTGCCACGCTGATCGCCGGCGCGATACTCAGCGCCTTCATGA
>JBFIHC010000059.1:0-19882 GCA_041601995.1 Woeseiaceae bacterium
CGACCCGTTCCCGCAGATCGCGGTCCGTGGCGATGCCGCAGAAAACGCCGTCGCCGATCACGAGAATGGCCGACACGCGTTCGTCCACCATCTTGCGCGCGGCGTCCTGGATGTTCGCTGCTACGTCGATCGTGACCGGCGACCGAGTGATCAGCTGCGAAACCGCGCGTCCTTCCGCGCCGTGCAGCCGGGTCGGCGCCGGCCGTGACAGCAGGCGGTCCGACAGCAGGCGGATGAAGAAGGTGTCGAAACGGTCGTTCTCGCGCCGGAGTTCCGCGAAGACCTTGCCGTCGAGGTGGTAGATCAGCGAGTCCTCGATCGCCACTGACTGGTTGCGCAATGGCGTGGCATTCATCAGCGACGGGAAGCCGAAAACGTCGCCCTCGGCGGCGCGCGTCACCAGGTCGCCTTCGGCGTTGCGCAATTCGAGCGCGCCGCTGCGCACGATATGCAGCCGCTCGTTGTCGGCGCCTATCAACAATACCGTGCTGCCCGCCCGGTAATAGCCGATCTGGATGGCCCGCGCGGCCGCATGCAGCTGCGTGTCGTCGAGTTCGTCGAAGCCGGGCAGGCCGGACAGGAAACGGGTGATCTCAGGCAGCTCGTTCATAAGCGGATTCTGACACGCCGGGCCCAAACGTAAAACTGGCGGCACCCTTTCGGGTGCCGCCAGGGCAAACGCAAAGGAGATTGCGTGTAACTAGAACGCGTATTTCGCGGAGAACTGGAAGCGAGTGAAGTCGCCGTCCGTACCGTTCACCAGTTCGCGCTCGCCGTAGATGATCTCGGCGCCCACATCCAGCTTCGGCAGGATGTTGTAGATGAGGTTCACGTGGATGCTCGAACCGGTGTCATTCAAGGCTGCTGCTGCCACGTCGTCGTCGTAGTCGATCGACGTGTTGCCGTACATGATGTTCGCGCGCCATCCATTGCCGAACGGCAGACGCAACGCCACGAAGTAGGCGAGCGCTTCCGCCGTTGCGATGTCGCCATTAACGTCGATGTAGCCGTCCGGGACAAAACCGAGGCCGACGTAACGGCCGACGCCGTCGCCGAAGGTGACCATCGCGCGCAGATCGGCGCCATTGCCGAACGGCAATTTGGCCGAGGCGCTGATGCCATAGCCTGCCTCGTCAGCCTGCGACCCCGATCCGGTGTCCTGGATCTTGATGCTGCGGTACAGGCCCGCGACCTTGACGTAGCCGCCGTTGCCCACCTTGAACGTGTATCTACCGATCAGGTCGGGCATCGTGGAAAGCCCCCGGGTCCCGCCGGACACGAAGGATTCCGGGTTCTCGACCGCCAGCTCCAGGTTCCCGGTCGTGTACCGGACCATCGCCTGGCGTATGAAGGTCGTCGACTCGGCCGGTCCGACGAAGTCGAGCGCTTCCGGCAATGCACCGACATCCTGGAACGTCGACCAGGTCTGGCCGAAAGTCCAGTTGTTGTACTTGATGAACGCATGCCGCATGCGCGGGCTGTACGAGTTGGAGACGACTTCATTGCCGTCGCCGTGGATGAAGAAGTCCATCTCGATGAAGGCCGTGATGCTGTCGCCGCCGGCGGTCTTGGTGTCGGCACGGAAGTTAATGCGCGTTTCGCGGGCCTGGAAGTCGGCGGTAATGTCGTCATCGGCGGAGCCGTCGCCGACCGGAATCTGCGGCGCGTAATAGAACTGGCGCATCAGGCTGTTGCCGTCCGGCGTCCCATCACTGTAGTCGGTGAAGAAGGCGTCGAACTTGGCGTAGCCACCGAATTTGTACGTGGTCGTCGGGCCGTCCTGGGCTACCGCGGTCCCTGACACACACAGCAGCGCAGCCGCTGCCGAGGCGTACAATTTGGGAGTAACTCTGATCATCATATTTTCCCCCGGGAAAGTTTTTCTGAGTGAATCACGCCGCATACTCAATCAGGGGCGTAGCGGTTGCCATTAGCCAAAAGTCGAATCCGAGCATCTCAGTAGACCAATGTCTAATGCGTAGGTATTAGCCGCAATTCAAAATGCCAGAAAACCGGCCGCTGGCCTCGTAACAACAATTCCTACCGAGTGGAGATTCCGATGAGCGAGATCTACGCCGTCAACGATCATTTCAAAGAACACGGGCTGGTCAACGAGGATCAGTATTTCGAACTTTATCGGCAGTCCGTCGAGGACAACGAGAAATTCTGGGCGGAGCAGGCCGGGATCGTCGACTGGATCAAGCCGTTTACCAAGGTCAAGGACGTCTCCTATGCGAAGGACGACCTGCACATCCGCTGGTACGAAGACGGCGAGCTCAACGTCTGTTACAACTGCATCGACCGCCACCTTGAGGACAAGGCGGACCAGCCGGCGATCATCTGGGAAGGCGACGATCCGGAGCGGGACCTGACGATCACCTACGCCGACCTGCACGGGCGTGTCAGCCGTTTTGCCAACGTGCTGAAGTCGATCGGCGTCAAGAAGGGCGACCGGGTCACGATATACATGCCGATGATCCCCGAGGCGGCGGTCGCGATGCTCGCGTGTGCGCGCATCGGCGCGATCCATTCCGTGGTGTTCGGCGGCTTCTCACCCGACGCGCTCGCCGGCCGCATCATCGACTGCGACTCGAACGTGGTGGTCACCGCGGACGAAGGTCTGCGCGGCGGACGCTCCGTGCCCCTCAAGGCGAACGTCGACGCAGCTGCGAAGATCAAAGGTGTCACGACACTGGAGAAAGTCCTGGTCGTGAAAAACACCGGCAAGGACGTCGCCTGGCAGGATGGCCGCGACGTCTGGCTGCACGAGGCGGAGGAGTCGGTGGACGACGAATGCCCTTGCGAGCCGATGAACGCGGAGGACCCGCTGTTCATCCTGTACACCTCGGGCTCGACCGGAAAGCCCAAGGGTGTGCTGCACACGACGGGCGGCTACCTGGTCTACGCGGCGCTGACCTTCAAATACGTGTTCAACTACGAGCCGGGCGATATCTATTGGTGCACCGCCGACGTTGGTTGGGTCACCGGCCACTCTTATATCGTTTATGGTCCGTTGGCCAACGGCGCCAGGACCATGATGTTCGAAGGCGTGCCGAACTATCCGGATTCGAGCCGTTTCTGGCAAATCTGCGACAAGCACAAGGTCAACATCTGTTACACGGCGCCGACCGCAATCCGCGCGCTCATGCGCGAAGGCAACGAACCGGTTGAACGCACATCCCGCAAGAGCCTGCGCTTGCTGGGATCTGTCGGTGAGCCTATCAACCCCGAAGCCTGGGAGTGGTACTACAACGTCGTCGGTGAGGGCCGTTGCCCCATCGTCGATACATGGTGGCAGACCGAGACAGGCGGCATCCTTATTACGCCGTTGCCGGGCGCGACGCCCCTGAAACCGGGTTCGGCGACCCGGCCGTTCTTCGGCATAATGCCGGCGCTGGTCGATTCCGACGGCAAGACCCTCGAAGGCGCGACCTCGGGCAATCTCGTCATCCTCGACAGCTGGCCGGGGCAGATGCGCACCGTTTACGGCGACCACCAGCGCTTCATCGAGACCTACTTCAGCGCCTTCGAAGGCCGCTACTTTACCGGTGACGGCGCGCGTCGCGATGAAGACGATTACTACTGGATTACCGGCCGCGTCGACGACGTACTGAACGTCTCCGGTCACCGCATGGGCACGGCAGAAGTCGAGAGCGCGCTCGTCGCGCATGGGGCGGTCGCCGAAGCGGCGGTTGTCGGTTATCCTCACGACATCAAGGGACAGGGCATCTACGTGTACGTCACGCTCATGGAAGGGCACGAACCCAGCGACGAGCTTGCCAAAGAGTTGCGCAACTGGGTTCGCAAGGAAATCGGGCCCATCGCGAGCCCGGATCTGCTGCAATGGGCGCCGGGCCTGCCGAAGACGCGCTCCGGCAAGATCATGCGGCGCATACTCCGCAAGATCGCAGAAAACGACTACGGCAATCTCGGCGATACATCAACGCTCGCCGATCCGAGCGTCGTCGAGCACCTGATCGAGAATCGCAAGAACAGAGGATAAGGACACGAGACGACCGTGACCCAGTCCGAAAACAGCAACTTCATCGTTGCGGATGATCATCCCCTGTTCCGGGAGGCGCTGATTCACGCAATCCACAATTGCGTGCCGGGCGCCGTGATTCACGAGGCAGACAGCCTCGGGAGTCTTTACGAGGTCGTGGAGGCGCATCCCGATGCGGATCTGCTGTTTCTCGACCTGCACATGCCCGGCGTCAGCGGCTTCTCGGCACTGGCTTACATGCGCAACAATCACGAGTCGCTGCCGACCGTGGTCGTCTCGGCCGTGGATGACCCCTCGGTCATCCGGCGTGCGATCCAGCACGGCGCCAGCGGCTTCATCCCGAAGTCGTCGCCCATCCGCACGATAGAAGCCGCGATCGACGCCATTCTCCAGGGCGAGGTCTGGCTGCCCGACAATATCGACCTGGGCGCGGAAGGGCTGGACAGCGAGGAGGCGCGCATCGCGACCGCGATGAGCGCGCTGACGCCGCACCAGTTCAGGGTGCTGATGATGCTGGGCGAAGGGCTGTTGAACAAGCAGATCGCCTACCAGCTCGGCGTCTCGGAAGCGACGATCAAGGCGCACGTGACCGCGATACTGCGCAAGATGCAGGTGACGAACCGCACCCAGGCCGTCCTCGCGGTGCAGAGGCTGAATACCAAGGAGCCCGGGCTGCTGGTCGAATAGACGGCCGTGCGGCTAGTGGCGGGTCAGGATCCGCGACATCAGGGCGCGCAGCGCGGCCGGCTTGATCGGCTTTTGCAGCAGCGCGTGGCCGGAATTCCGGATCTCCTCCCGGACCGCCTGCGTGTGGTCGGCGGTGACGATGATTGCCGGTATGTCTGTCTTGGCGTGTAAGCGCAGTTCGTCGATGACCTCGATACCGGTGACATCGTCGTCGAGGTGATAGTCGACCAGCAGAATCGAGGGCCAGCCGCCACCATTGCTGCCGAGCTTGCGCAGGTGTTCGACGGCTGCCTCCGAATTGTTGGCGATCAGGGGACTGGCGCCCCACTTGCTCAACAGGCCCTGCATGCCTTCCAGGATCGAATGCTCGTTGTCCACGCAGAGAATGATCGTTCCGTCCAGCGACGAGGCCGGCGCCTTGTCGATGAGGCTCCTGACCGTGGGCAGCGCGTCAGCGCGATCTGCGAGGGGCACCAGCACTTCGAATATGCTGCCCCGGTCGATGTCGGAGCGCATCCGGATCTCGTGATCGAGGAGCTTCGCGATACGATCGACGATGGCCAGGCCGAGTCCCAGGCCGCGCTTCGTGCCTTTGCCGCGTTTCGCCAGGCGCTTGAATTCGTCGAACACGACTTTCTGGTCCTCCGGCGCGATGCCGATACCGGTATCGATAACCTGGATGGCGACGCGGTCGCCGCGGCGCCGGCAGCCGACGAGCACGCCCCCGGCGGGCGTGTAGCGGCGTGCGTTGCTGACGAAGTTCTGCACGATACGCCGGAGCATGGCCGGGTCGGAGCGCACGTAGAGTGACGACTTCGCGAATCGAAGTTTCAGCCCGTCCTCGACGAATGCGGCTGAGAACTGCGTTTCGATCGCCTTGAAAATATCGTTGACGGGGAACACCTCCGGGTTGGGCACGGGCGCCGACGTGTCCAGGCGGGAGATGTCGAGCAGCGCGCCGAGCAGGTCCTCGACGGCGACGAGGCTGCTTTCGACGCGTTCGACGAGACTTTGCTGGTCGGGCGGCATGTTGTCGCGATGCTCGTTCAGCAGGGCTGCGAACAGCTTGGCGGCGTTCAACGGCTGCAGCAGGTCGTGCGCCGCGGCTGCCAGGAAGCGGGTCTTCGACGCGTTGGCATCCTCCGCCTGGGCCTTGGCCTGCTCCAGTGCCGTCATGGCTTTCTCGAGTTCGGCAGTGCGGTCCGCGACGCGCTGCTCGAGCATGGCCTTGGATTCGACGAGTTCACTTTCGACCTTCTTGGAGTCGGTGATGTCCGTGTAGGTCGTTACGTAGCCGCCGCCGGGCATGGGCTGGCCGCTGATCTCGATGACCTTGCCGTCGATGAAATTGCTCTGGTACCTGTACGGGGTGCCGGAGCGAATGTGCTTGATGCGCTTCTTGATCTCTTCTTCGACGTCGGTGCTGCCGAAGCGGCCCTGTTCGCCGTTGAAGCGGATCAGGTCGATGATCGATTCTCCCACGTGCACCATGCCCGGCGGGTAATTCATGAGCTGCTCGTAGCGGCTGTTCCAGCCGATCAGCCGCTGCGTTGCGTCGACGACGCTGACGCCCTGGGTGATGTTCTCCAGCGTCGCATCGAGCAGGCGCCGGTTAAACGTCAGTGCCTGTGACGTCTCGTCGAGCAGCAACACGACGTCGCCGATCTCCGTCCCCGTCTTGCGCAGCGCAGCGGTCATGACGACACGGGCGGACGAAGCGCCGATGGCGCCGGCGATGAGGCGTTCCGTGAACAGCAGCAGCCGCCTGTCGGCGGGTCCCGAGGAGTTCAGGTCGATGCCTGTCGAAGCCGCGAAATCGGCGAATGAGCGCTCCACGTTGTGAACACCCAGGAAGCGCTCGGCCAGCGAGCGCAGGTCGACGTTGGTAATGTCGTGGCGGGCGACCGCTGCCCGCACGGGCCCGAAGCCGCTGGCGGGGCCGGCAAAGGTCCGGGCCTGTATCTTCTCGACAAGCGACTGCCGCGTCATCATCGAAACCAGCACATTCACCACGATATTTGCGCCCAGCGACCAGGCGACGCCGTGCGTCAGCGAATTGCTCTGCATGTCCACGAGCAGCGCTTCCGGGCGCAGCCACGCCTGCGAGAACAGACCCTCGGTGATGAACGCATCGCTGAAGACGCCGGCGCGTGCGAGGTTGGGCAGGAACAGCGTGTATGACCACAGCACGAAACCCGTGCACAGGCCGGCGATGGCGCCGGTACGTGTTGCGCCCGGCCAGTAGAGTCCGAACACGATCAGCGGTGCGAATAGCGCGGCCGCCGCAAACGAGAGCAGCCCGATCGACGCCAGCGCGGCAGACCGGTCTATCGCTTCGAGGTACAGGTAGCCGAGTGCGGCGATGCCGATGATCGCCCCCCGGCGCACGTGCATGAGGATGCGCGTGTAGTCCTCGCGCTCGGACAAGCCCAGCATCTTGATACTCATCAGTGCCGGAATGACGATCTCGTTGCTGATCATCGTGGACAGCGCGACACTGGCCACAATCACCATGCTCGTCGCGGCCGAGAAACCGCCGAGAAACGCCAGCATCGTGAGCAGGGTGTGTTCTCCCTGCATGGGCAGGGCCAGCACGAAGGCATCGCCGCTGATCTCGCCGGGCGGCAGGATCTTGAGCCCGGCGATCGTTATCGGGATGACGAACGCCGAGAAGATCAGCAGGTACAGCGGGAACGACCAGCGCGTCGGCCGGATGTTGGCATCCTCGTAGGCTTCCACCACGGCGACGTGAAACTGGCGCGGCAGGCAGAAGATCGCTGCGCTGGCCAGGATCAGCTGCGTGACGAACATGTCCGGCACGTGATCGAGCCTGAACACCGCGGCGGCGCGCGCGGCCGACTCGGGCGAGGCGGCGGGCGTGCCGCTGAGCAGAGACCACGCGAACAGCCCCACGGCGACGAAAGCCAGGAGCTTGATGACCGACTCGAAGGCGACCGCGAGCATCAGGCCGTCGTGGTGCTCGGTGACGTCAATCTTGCGCGTGCCGAACAGTATGGCGAACACGGCGAGTGCAGCGGCAAACACGAACGCGGTGTCGTTCGCGGCGGCGCCTGCCGACGAGTAGTTGGAGACGATATCGAAGCCCGCGACCACCGCCTTGAGCTGCAGGGCGATGTACGGGATCGAGCCGATCGTCGCCAGCACGGTCACCAGCACGGCGAGACTGCGGGCCTTGCCGTATCGTGCGGCAATGAAGTCGGCGATCGAGGTCAGGTTTTGCCGCTTGCTCACCGTTATGATGCGGTGGATCATTCCCCAGCCGAAGAAGATGACGGCCATCGGTCCCAGGTAGATCGGGAGGTAGCCCCAGCCGTTCTCTGCCGCGGTGCCCACGGCGCCGTAAAAGGTCCAGGACGTGCAGTACACGGCGAGCGTCAGGCCGTAGATGGTCGCGCGTGCGGTCCCGGAGAAACGGCTCGGGTCAGCTTTGTCGCCCCAGTGCGCGATCGCGAACAGGAGTGCGACATAGCCCAGCGACAATAACAGCAGCGCCCACCAGCTGATCAACCCAGAGATCTCCCCGCTTGTCGGTTCTCGGCGCCCTTATCCGGACGCTCTGTAGTTCTGAGCACAGTCTACTACTATCGTCGAACGCGGGCGATACGGGACGCCTGTGCCGGGCGACGGAGAGCACGTAAATAGCTGATTAACAGCAGTTTTCTCGGCAGGCGTCCCGCTGCCTGCCGGCGCCTCGGAAAGCGACCTACGACTAAAGTCTGTAATGCCGCCCGGAACCCGTTTGATAGATTGCGCGGGTGACAAATCCAATAAAAGCACCATAAGGGGGACGTATGTCTCAGAAAGCCGACTACTGGAAGGCAAATTTGCGCTTGATCTCGCTTTGCCTCGCAATCTGGTTTGTCGTTTCCTTTGTCTTCGGAATCATTCTGGTCGAGCCGCTCAACAACATATCCCTGGGGGGATACAAGCTCGGCTTCTGGTTCGCGCAGCAAGGATCGATATATGTATTCGTCGCGTTGATTTTCTTCTACGCCAATCGCATGGGTAAGCTCGATAAAGAGCATGACGTGCACGAAGACAAAGACGTCTAGGGGGTAAAAAAATGTCATTACAAGCAACTACCTACCTGGTTGTCGGACTGACCTTCGCGCTCTATATCGGTATCGCGATCTGGTCACGCGCCTCAACAACCAAGGATTTCTACGTCGCAGGCAGTCACGTGCATCCGGTCGCAAACGGCATGGCGACGGCAGCCGACTGGATGTCCGCCGCCTCGTTCATCTCGATGGCCGGCCTCATCGCCTTCATGGGCTACGGCGGTTCGGTGTTCCTCATGGGCTGGACCGGTGGCTACGTGCTGCTCGCTATGCTGCTCGCACCGTACCTGCGCAAGTTCGGCAAGTTCACGGTTCCCGAGTTCATCGGCGACCGCTACTACTCGAAGACAGCTCGTATCGTGGCCGTCATCTGCCTCATCATCGCGTCAGTAACCTACGTTATCGGCCAGATGAAAGGCATCGGCGTCGCGTTCTCGCGCTTCCTCGAGGTCGACTACAACGTCGGCCTGGTGATCGGCATGGGCATCGTCTTCGTGTACGCGGTTCTGGGCGGCATGAAAGGCATCACCTACACGCAGATCGCGCAGTATTGCGTACTGATCTTTGCCTACACGATCCCGGCGATCTTCATTTCCATGCAGCTCACGGGCGTTCCGATTCCGCAGCTTGGTCTGGGCTCGACGATGGCGGGCAGCGAGGTTTACCTGCTAGACCGTCTCGACCAGGTTCTGAACGATCTCGGATTCGCGGATTACACGACACAGGCACGATTAAGTTACTTGAACATGATCGTGTACACGATGTCGCTGATGATCGGTACCGCGGGTCTGCCGCACGTCATCATCCGCTTCTTCACGGTTCCGAAAGTGAAGGATGCCCGTAGTTCGGCCGGCTGGGCGCTGGTGTTCATCGCCATTCTCTACACGACCGCACCGGGCGTTGCCGCGATGGCGCGTCTGAACCTCATCGAGACGATCAATCAGCCCGACGGCACGCAACTCGTGTACGCGGAACGTCCGACGTGGATCAAGAAGTGGGAAGAGACCGGTCTGCTCGAGTTCACCGACAAGAACGGCGACGGTGAAATCGTTTACTCCGCGGATGCGAACGTCAACGAGGTGACCAAGATCGACCGCGACATCATGGTACTGGCCAATCCGGAAATCGCGGGTCTGCCGAACTGGGTCATCGCGCTGGTCGCGGCGGGTGGTCTCGCAGCGGCGTTGTCGACCGCGGCAGGATTATTGCTCGCGATATCCTCGGCGATCTCCCATGACCTGCTGAAAGGCGTGTTCAGGCCGGACGTCACCGAGCAGCAGGAACTGCTGGCCAGCCGCATCGCGATGGCCTTCGCCATCCTGCTCGCCGGGTATCTGGGCTTCAATCCGCCGGACTTCGCGGCAGGTACCGTGGCCCTGGCGTTCGGCCTGGCGGCATCGTCCATCTTCCCGGCACTGATGATGGGCATCTTCAACAAGAACATGAACAAGGAAGGTGCGATCGCAGGTATGGTTGCCGGCATCGGCGTGACCCTGCTGTATGTATTCCAGCACAAGGGCATCATGTTCATCGCCAGCACGGCGTACCTCGGCGACCTGCCGCAGAACTGGTTCCTCGGTATCGAGCCGAATGCCTTCGGTGCTATCGGTGCCATCGTCAACTTCGCGGTCGCCTATGGCGTATCCAAGGTGACGGCGCCGCCGCCGGAGCACATCCAGCACATCGTGGAAGACATCCGCGTGCCGCATGGTGCCGGCGCAGCCGTCAGTCTCGATCACTGAGACTCTTTCACGGCCTGACAAAAGGGGGCAGCAATGCCCCCTTTTTTTTGCGCTAAGATACGCCTATGTGGAAAAACAAACACGTCGTCATCGCGCTGATCGTGGCGCCCATCCTCGCAATCCTGGCCTGGTATGCCGTTGGTCTCATTGCCGGTGAACAGGCACAGGTTGCGGAGCCGGGCGCCGCCTATCCGCTGCTCGCGCGTTCGAACTGCCGCTGGGAGAGTGGTGAGTGCAATCTCGCCAACAACGACCTGGAAATGACCATCCTGCCGCTCGAGCTCGGCGCCCAGTACACGAGGCTCGCGCTCGATTCGGAATTTCCCGTGGCTCAGGCCACGTTCGCATTGCTGACGAACGGCAACGAGGTCGTCGCGACCGCCGAGCACGACACCTCGCCCGATGCGCCACTGCGGATGACGGTGACTATCCCGGCATTCGCCGATCCGGAAGCCATGCTGCGGGTTGCCGTTACGGTGCAGGATTCGCTGTACTTCGCAGAGGTGCCGGTGGTATTCATGCGCCCCGAAGCTCCGCGATTCAGCCGCTAGCGCTTGGCTGCGGGGTTGTGACAGCCAAGTGACGAGCTACGACGAGACCCTTTCTTCCGAACATCTCCACGTTGCGCTCGAAGCGGCGCGCGCTGCAGCGAAGATCAGTCGCGACTACTACGCCGGTAACTTCGAGGTGAAGACGAAGGCGGACATGACACCCGTGACACAGGCCGACGTCGAATGCGAGGCGGCGATCCGCGAGATCGTACTCGGCCGGTTTCCGAACCACGGGTTCTTCGGCGAGGAGATGGGCCGGACGCACGGCGACGCCGAGTACCTGTGGCTCGTCGATCCGATCGACGGCACCAAGGGCTTCGTACGACAGTATCCGTTCTTCTCCACGCAAATCGCGCTGATGCACAACGGCGAGATCGTGCTGGGCGTGTCGAGCGGCACGATGATGGAGGAGCTGGCGTGGGCGGAGAAAGGCGTCGGTGCCTTCGTTAACGGCGAGCGGGTCCGGGTCAGCAATATCGACGATCCGAAACGGGCCGCCGTCTCCACGGGCAACCTGAAGTCACTCGCCGCGAGCGCCGGGTGGGAGAAGCTGGGCGGTATCGTCGCGATGGCCGACCGCATTCGCGGCTACGGCGACTTCTATCATTACCACCTGCTGGCTTCGGGAAAGATCGAGGCGGTCATCGAGTCCGACGTCAACATACTCGACATCGCGGCGCTGTCGGTGCTGGTAGCGGAAGCGGGCGGCGTGTTCACGGATCTCAACGGAGATCCGCCCTGCCTCGAGACCCGCTCCGTGCTGGCCGCCAATCCCGTACTGCACGCTCACTACCTGGAGCGGCTCGCGGGCTTCGTCGACTGAGCCGCGCCCCAGGGACTGGCGCCACCCGCAACGAAGAGCCGCCGGCCGTGCCAGCTCACGGCTTCCATCGGGGTGCCGAACAGCGCCTCGAGCCGCGCCTCGTCCAGCACCTCGTCGGTCGTTCCGAATTCCCAGCGGCCGTCGCCGAACAGCAGCAGGCAGCGATCGGCAAAGCGGGCGGCGAGGTTGACGTCGTGCAGGCTCGCGATGACGCCGGCGCCGCTGTCGGCAGCGCAGCGGAAGGTTTGCAGCGTTTCGACCTGGTGCTGCGGATCGAGGTGATTCGTGGGTTCGTCGAGCAGGTAAATGCCGGGGGCTTGTGTCAGGATCTGAGCCACGGCCAGACGGCGCCGCTCGCCGCCCGACAGGGACAGTACGTCCCGGTCCGCAAGATCCGCGATACCGACCATGGCGAGCGATTCGCGGGCCCGCGCGTAGTCCTGCGGCGATTCCCAGCGGAATCGCCCGATATGGGGGTGACGTCCGACCAGCGCGGTGTCCAGCACGGTGGCGGGGAAGATATCGTCGGTGTCCTGTGGCAGCAGCGCCAGCCGTTTCGCGATCTGCTGCCGGCGCATCGCGTGCACCACTTCGCCGTCCAGGCATACGGTGCCGGCGTCGGGTTGACGGAGGCCGGCGAGTGTCAGCAGCGACAGCGTCTTGCCGCAGCCGTTGCGGCCGAGGACGGCAACGAACTCGCCGCGGCGCAGGGTCATGTCGAGCGTGTCGACCAGCACGCGTCCCGGCACGCAGACGCGTAACGCCGATACGTCCAGCAATGGTTGGTCGTCAGCAGGCATCCCGACAGCCTAGCCCAGCGGCCCCGGCAGCGGAAGCGTGGTCGGACCTAATTCACCAGCCGGATTTCCTGTGCCGTCAGCGGCCCGATGATGACTTGGCCGAGATTCGGCGGCACCTTCGCCTGATTGCTCGAGACGGGAATGCGCCCGCCCATCAGTTCCGCGCGCGTTTGCGGATACAGCGGCGAGCGGTCCGGTTCCGCGAGCCCGTGCGGGTGCAGCGGCATCGCGGTACTGGGGTCGTACTTGTCCGTGGCGCCGAGCGTATGCAGGAACTCGTGGGCGATGACCACGTTGTTCCGCCCCTGGTCCTTGCGGCTCGAGTAGGCATTCACGATCCCGAACATGCCTTTCTGTATGCCCACCGAATTCTCGAGCGGCAAGCTCCGCTGCGGACTGTGATAGCGAACGAATATTCGCACGTCGGGATCTATGCGGTCCTGGTCACCCGCCACGCCGGATACCCACCAGCGCATCCGTAGCGACCACAGCACGATGCCGAGCGCGCTGGCATTGTGTTCGAGGGCGGGCGGCTGTTCGGAAATCGGTTCGCCGAGCTCGATGCGAACCGGGCGCTCGAGAGCGTGGCCATAGCGGCGGACTTCCCGCGCCAGGAACGTCTCGATGCCCGCGAACGCGTCGACGTCGAGACCCGCGATGTAGCGCTCGCTGGCTTCGCTGCCGTCGCCGTTGATCGGGTAGATCTTGACCCACAGGCTGTTGTTCCAGTCGGTGCTCCTGGCCTGCGTGAGCCACGTGCCCACGGCGACCATGAACAGGATAAACAGCAGGATCGTGATGCGTACGGCTTTGAACATCGGTGATTCGGGTAGCGCGGAATTGCGGTGATTAAGCCATATCCGTCGCCCGCAGACCGCAGAACAGGTCGCAATTCGGCATCATCGTCACCCTGCGCCCGGTGTCAGGGGGCGCGGCGAGCGAGGGTGGCCTGCTCGAAGGCGTAGGCCATTTCGATGAGGTCCTTTTCCGAGAAGGCGCGGCCGATGAACGACAGGCCGACCGGCAGCCCCGCGATGAACCCGGCGGGGACGGTGACGTTGGGAAACCCCGATACGGCCGCAAACGACGAACTGCCGATCCGGTAGTTGTCGCCGTTGACGTGGTCGGTCATCCATGCGGGACCGTTGGTGGGCGCCACCAGCGCGTCGAGATTGTGTTCGTCGAGGACGGCCGTGAGTTTCTGCCGCATCGCAGCCCCGCTCGCGGCAAGCGCCTGCTGGTACTCCGCCTCGCTCAGCGGGCCCTTCGCCTCGGCCGCGAGCATGTGCTCCTGCCCGAAGAACGGCATGACCGTTGCTGCGTTCTCCTCATTGAAGCGAATGACCGCTGCGAGCGATTCCAGCGGCGCACCGGACTGTTCGAGATATCGATTGAGATCGGCTTTGAATTCGTAATAGAGCACGTCGAGTTCGGCTTCGCCGATGCCGGCCGTGTCGATCTCCACCGGGTCGGTGATCTCGGCGCCCTGTTCGCGCAGGACGGCAACGCCATCTTCGAAAACGCGTTCGACGCGCGCGTCGCTGCCAGCGCCGGTGTAGGAGCGCAGCACCCCGATGCGGCGACCCTGCAGGCCGTCGGCGGCAAGATTGGCCGTGTAGTCCGGGACCGCCTCGGGCGCCGCCGCCGATGCCGGGTCGTCAGCGTCGATGCCGGTCATCGCGGAGAGCAGGATGGCCGCGTCGCGAACCGTCCGGGCCATGGGGCCGGCCGTGTCCTGGCTGTGCGCGATCGGGATGATGCCGCTGCGACTGACGAGGCCGAGCGTCGGCTTGATGCCCACGATGCCGTTGATGCCGGAGGGACATACGATAGAGCCGTCGGTTTCCGTGCCCACCGCGACGCTGGCGAGACTTGCCGCGACGGCAACCGCGGAGCCGCTGGACGAGCCACAGGGATTTCGCGCCGTGTCGTAGGGATTGCGGGTCTGGCCGCCGAAGCTGCTCCAGCCACTCGTGGAGCGCGTGGAGCGGAAGTTGGCCCATTCGCTGAGGTTCGTCTTGCCGAGAATGACGGCACCGGAGTCGCGCAATCGGCTTACGAGGAAGGCGTCACGGGGCGGTCGGTGCGACGCCAGCGCCAGCGAGCCCGCGTGGGTGTGCATGCGGTCCGCGGTGTCTATGTTGGCTTTCAGCACGACCGGGATTCCGTGCAGCGGCCCGCGCGGTCCCGACAGCCGCCATTCCTCGTCGAGCGACCGGGCGATCGCCAGCGCGTCCGGGTTCACCTCGATGATGGCGTTGAGGCCGGCATCGGCGCGATCGATAGTCTCGATGCGGTCCAGGTACCAGTCCACCAGTTCCTCGGCGCGGAGTTCGCCACGCTGCATCCTGTCGTGCAGATCCGCGATGCTCGCGTCCTGGAAGTCGCGCGGCGTGTCACCGCAGGCCGCAATAAAGCCGGACAGCAGGAGCAGCAGGAACAGCGAGAGCCGTGGCATGCGGCCAGTATGCCGCCGGTACGCGCCAATAAAAAACCCCGCGGCGTGAGCGGCGGGGCTAATGTCTCTTTTTTTTAAAAGAGGTAACTGCGAATTCGGTGGTTGGATACAGCGTTTTTATTGTAGTGGTTGGATCTGGATCTTGTTGTTTTTGTAGTTATTGTTCTTCTGGCGTCTAAATCCTGTTTCTGTTCCTGATTGTGCCACCGAGCACAGTTACACTTCGCTTGGGCAAGCTTATAAAAGCAAGTCCTGTGCCAACCCGGTAAAGGCGGTTGGGTTTTCAATGCTTTAGCGTTTGCTCCACATAGCCTGGCGGGGCGCAAAAACCGGACCTGTAAAGAAACTCGACATTTATGCTGCGCTGCACATAATACAGGGCCGGCAAAACTACGCCCAAGTTACTGAAAAATAAAGATTTCGACGGCCGATCTCGGGGTGCGCCGTGTTTGATTGGTGCAAGGCGCGTGAGCAAACACCGTGTTTCAAAGGGGCGCCCGTTGCCACGCGGTGTTTTTGCGCGGTTTGTCAAATAATTCGACGGTCCCGTTTGCGCGGATACGGTCGATGAGTCCGATGGCGCTGAAGAAGCGGCCGTTGCGCACCACGCCGACGACGTTGAGGGTGTCGTCGATGTCCGCCAGCGGGTCGCCGTCCACGATCACCAGGTCGGCCAGGCTGCCGACCGCGATGCGGCCCAGCTGCAAACCCAGCCCGAGCGCGGAGGCGGCATTGACGCCGGCGGCGCGCAGCGCCTGTTCCGGTGTCAGGCCGGCCGCTGCGAGCGCACGGAATTCCGCGTGCAGCCCGAGACCCGCCGGCAGACCGCTGGGTTTGCTGCCGAGCACCACCGTCGTCCGCCCGCCGATGAGCCGCGGCGTCGTCGAGAACCGCCGCACCGGATCGAACGCGTGGCCGATCAGGCCGGCCTGCCGCGACGCCAGCAGCGTCTCGAGATTCGGCGTCTGCGCATCCGCGAGGCCGGACACGATCGTAATCGGCTCGCTGTTGCCCGCCGCGAGTCTCATGGCCTGGTACTGGTGAGCGCCGGGTGAACCGGGCAGCGCGGCGGCGCCGAGCAGCAGCGACGCGCCCGAGCCGATCGCCGCCTGCCAGGTTTCTGCGAGGACGGGAACGCCTTGCTGCTGCCATGCCTCTACGGTGGCTCTCTGCGCCATGCCCGCGTTCATGTCGCCCGCGACGGTGACGAGCCACGGGAGCGGTTTGCCGGCCGCCTCGGCGGGGCTTGCCGCGAGCACGCGCGGCCCCGGCAGTTCGGTGCCCGACCAGCGGCTGTTCAGCGTCTCGGCCTTGTCGAGGTCCGCGACGAGCGTCGTGACACCGAAGGCCAGCAGCACGGGACCGAGGCGTTCGTCGGCCGCCTCCGGCAGCGCCGCGTAGCCGTCGATAAAGCCGGGCAGCACCGTCAGGTCGCCCATGTTCACCAGCACCGTCCCGCTGCGGTCGCGTTGCGGCTCGATGCCGCTGATGCGCGCGCCATCGATCAGTATGTCGAGACCTTCGCGGTAGCCGCCGCCGATGCCGTCGAACAGCCTCGCGGCGCGGACGACCAGCCGGCCGGCGGGCTCGTCGATCACGGCAATATCGCGCACCGGTAACGTCTTCGGCGCCTGCGCCACCGGGCGGCCGACTGTCGCGCGGAACGGCACGCTCCTCGACACCCAGGAATTGAAATTGCGCTTGCGGATCCGACCATCGGCCGGGTACATCATTTGCTGCCGGTCGAACCAGGCGACAGGCGTAACGACCAGCTCCTGTTCCTCGATCAGGACCCGTTCGAGCAGCGGGTCGGAGAGAATCACCATGTTTACCGCGACCCCGTCCGCGGATTCGCGCGCGAACGTCACGAGGCTGCCGTCGGGACGCCAGGACGGTGCCGCCAGGCGTTCCTCGGCTTCCACCAACACCCGGTCGGGCGCACCGAAGCGACGCAGCACGAGCGACCAGCGATCCTCGTGATGATGGATGTAGACGAGATTGCGGCCATCCGCCGACCAGGCGGGCTCGGTCTCGTCGCCGGGCAGTGTCGTAATGCGCCAGGTCAGCCCGGTCGGCACGTCCATCTCCCACAGGTCCAAGCCGGTGTCATGCCGCTGCGATGTGAACACGAGTCGTTCGCCGTCGGGATGCCAGTCCGGCTGCCGATCCGAATAGCGGCCCTCGCCGAGTGCGCGCACCTCGCTGCCGTGGAAGTCATACAGGTACAGGCCGCTGCGCTGCTCCGAACGTGCCTCGAAGACAATGGCCGACGCATCCGGTGACCACCGCGGCCGTTCCGCCGGCAGCAGCCCGGCATCTATTGGTACCGCGTTGCCGCCTTCCTGCGGCACGACCCAGATTCCGCCGAGCAGGTCCATCGCGATGCGGCCGTCCGCAGCGACGTCGATGTTGATGTCGGTCCCCTCGGTGATCGTCACCTGCGCGAGCGCGGCCTCGCAACAGACGAGCGCGACCATGAGCGCCGCAAGACGTTCAGCTTGCACGCGCCACCTGTACCGACGGGTGGCCGTCAGCGCCCACATCGACGGCCACCTCCATCGGCTGGCAGCAGACCTGGCAGTCCTCGACATACACCTGCGAGCCGGCGGAGAAATCGACCACGATCGTTATCGGCTCGGCGCAAAACGGGCAGCGGCAGCGCTCTTCGGAGATCAGTTCGCTCATGGTTTCTCGTGATCAGGGCTGCAGCCGCATTCCCGTCCAGTCGCCAGCGACGAACTCCGGTGTGCCGTTTCGATCGAGGCTGCGTTGCCAGCGTGCGCGGTCATGAATGCGATCCCGCCCTTCAATCCATAGTTCCACCGCGCTCGCCCATACACGCACCCCGCCCCAGTGCCCGGGGCGGGGAATAGCGGCGCGGTTCCCGCTTTCTATGGACTGCAGGTCGTCGCTGACGTTCAGTCCGAGATCCCGCGCCCGCTCACGGAGCTGTCGGAACAACGCGTCCCGCGAAGCGAGGCCCGCGCTCTGGTCGCTACCCCACGCACCGAGCTGGCTGCCCCGGTCGCGGCTCGCGAAATACGCATCGCTTTCCTCGGCGGGCGAAAAGACCGCAATGCCCTCGATACGCACCTGGCGGCCTAGCGCGTCCCAGTGAAACGTGGCGGCCACCCGCGGGTTTGCGCTGAGCTCCGCGACTTTTCGCGACTTGTAATTCGTGTAGAACACGATATAGCCGGGATCCGGCACGAGCTCCTTGCACAGCAGGACGCGCGCCGACGGCTGCCCGCCATTGCCGACGGTCGCGAACGTCATCGAATTCGGGTTGCGCTGGGCGCGCTGCCTGGTCGCCTCGTCGAGCCACGCTGCGGCCCAGTGCATGGGATCACCCGGCAGCTCTTCGGGCAGCTGGTGCGCAAGATAAGGGTTGTTCAATCCGTTCTCCACAGCGGTGACGGTTGCGCGGTTACCAACGGCGCAGACTACCAAACGACCGGCACGCGATCACTCATCGGCGAGGAACACGCCGCCTTCGCGACGCGGATCCGCTGCCACGTCGAAACCCAAGTTGCGGTCGAAAGTAGCGACGCACACGCCGCCGAAATACATGTTGATCCCGGGAAATGCCTGCAGCGGCAGGTCCAGTTCCGGCAGATCCAGCCCCGGCTCGGCGCGCAAGCGGTCGATTTCGCCCGCGGTGTCGACGTGGACCCGGGGATGGGCGATCGCGTCGGCGAGCGGCATGCCGAATTGCAGGGCATTGACGAGCACCTGGTGCATGGCCGTGGTGATGCGGTCGGCGCCCGGCGAACCGATGGCCAGGGTGGCGTCAGTGCTGCGCGCAACGGTCGGCGCCATGTTCGACGGCAGGCGCTGGCCCGGCTCGCGCGATGCCACGTCCCGCCGGTTGAGTTCGATTTCGCCCAGGCCGTTGTTCAGCCACAGCCCCGTGCCGTCCGGCATTTCGCCCGAGCCGTAGCCCGAGGAGGCGGTTATCGCGCAACCGATGCCGGCGTCGTCGACCGCCGACGTGTGTACCGTCGATGACGAGGACCAGTGCGACAGGAACTGCCCCTGCCGTGCGGCCCGGATGAGTTCCGCCGCCGCCGCGTCGACGTCGTCGGCGATGTCGAGCCGGTCGCGGCGAAAATCGAGGCACGCGCGCTGCACGCGGATCAGCTTGTCGAGCGATCGACTGTCCCAGTCGTTCGCGTGCAGGTCGCCGCAGCCGAGCAGCATCGCCGTCAGGACCGCGCCGCCGACGGCGGGCGGTGGGTTGGTGGCGACATGCCAGTCATCGATTTCGGCAACGAGCGCCGGCCGCTCGATGGCTTCGTAAGCGGCGAGATCCTCCCGGGTCAATGCGCCACCGCCTTCGCGAACGTGTGCGGAGATCGCTGCAGCCAGCTCACCCGTGTAGAAGATCGAAGCGCCGCGCTCGGCGATCGCGGAGAGACTGTCCGCGAGGTGCGGCACATGTATCGGGCTGCCGCGCTCACGGAGCCGGCCGGCTTCGTCGTGCAGTGCGGCGTAGCCGTCGCGGCTGCGGCCGAAGATCCGTTCGCCGCTGTAGCCGAGATAATAATGACAGGCGGTGGGCAGGGGGAAGCCGGCGCGGACGACATCGATGGTCGGCTGCAGCAAGTCCCTCCACGGCAGGCTGCCGAAGCGCTGCCAGGCTTTCTCGACCGCCGCCAGCGCGCCGGGAACCGCGACCGAGCCGGGTCCCACGATCGTCGAAACGCCACCACCGTAGTCGAGCCGGACGTCCACCTTGC
>JBFIHC010000060.1:0-19825 GCA_041601995.1 Woeseiaceae bacterium
GCGGGCGGCGTGCATTGCCTGAAATACGGGTTAACCGTGCACAACGTGTTGCGGCTTACCGTCGTCACCGTAGACGGTGAAGTCATGACCGTCGGCAGCGAAGGCATGGCCAGCGCGGGTCCCGACCTGATGGCGTTGATGATCGGGTCCGAAGGCATGCTGGGCGTCGTTACGGAGGTCACGGTCAGGCTGCTGCCCCGGCCACCCCACTGCCAGGTGGTACTGGCGTCATTCGATGAGCTCGAGCACGCCGGCGACGCGGTTAGCGCGGTCATTGCAAAAGGCATCATCCCGGCGGGATTCGAGATGATGGACAGCCACGCCATCCGTGCTGCCGAGGATTACGTCGGCGCCGGCTACGATACCGATGCGGCGGCGTTGCTGCTTTGCGAGCTCGATGGTACCGAAGAGGAGGTCGCCTGCGGCATCGGGCAGGTCACGGCAGTATTCCGCCAGCACCGCGCGACGTCGGTCCGGGTGTCGCAAAGCGAAGCGGAGCGGCTGCTGTTCTGGAAGGGGCGCAAGTCCGCGTTTCCCGCTGTCGGACGCATCTCACCGGACTATTACTGCATGGACGGCACGATTCCCCGGCGCATGCTGTCCCGCGTCCTGGCCGACATCAGCCGGCTGTCCGGCGAATACGGGCTGCGGGTCGCGAACGTCTTCCACGCCGGCGATGGCAACATGCACCCGCTGATCCTGTTCGACGAGAGCAAACCCGGGGAGCTGCAGAAAGCGGAACAGTTCGGTGCCGAAATACTCAGGCTCTGCGTAGCGGCGGGCGGCTGCATCACCGGCGAACACGGCGTCGGCGTCGAGAAGCTGGCGCAGATGCCGGAGCAGTTCAGCGAGGCGGAGCTGGCCCAGTTGAATGCAATCAAGGATGCGCTCGACCCCGACGCACTTTTGAACCCCGGCAAGGGTGTGCCGACACTGAAACGCTGCCAGGAGTACCGATCCAGGTGACCGCGATCACGGAACTGCAGGAAAGGGTCAGGGATGCCGCGGCGGCACGGCGGCCACTGTGTATCGTCGGCGGCAACAGCAAGCGACACGTGGGGCGCCAACCGGCGGGCGAGCCGATCGACATGAGCACGCATGCCGGCGTCGTCGACTACCAGCCGTCGGAACTGGTGATCACGGTGCGTGCCGGAACAACGGTGTCCGATCTGCAAGAAGTGCTCGCGGCGGAGAACCAGGTACTCGCGAGCGAACCGCCGGAATTCGATGGCAACGCCACAGTCGGAGGCACGCTGGCCTGCGACCTGTCTGGCCCGTCCCGACCATGGCGGGGTTCGATCAGGGACCACGTGCTCGGCGTGCGGATCGTGAATGGCAAGGGCGAGCACCTGCGCTTCGGTGGCCAGGTGATGAAGAACGTGGCCGGGTACGACGTGTCGCGCCTCATGGCCGGCGCGATGGGCACGCTGGGGATTCTCACCGAGATCACGCTCAAAGTCCTGCCCGGGCCCGAGACCACTGCGACGGTGTGCCGGCCGAGCGAAGCAGGCGAGGCCCTGCGGGCGATGAACGGCCTCTGCCGTATGCCGTCGCCGATAACCGGTGCCTGTTGGCACGACGGTGACCTGTATGTGCGGCTGTCAGGACCGGCGTCCGCCGTTGCCGCGGCGGCGGAGCGTATCGACGGGAACGTGTTGCCGGACGATGCACGGTTCTGGCTCGATCTGCGAGAAATGAAGCTGCCGTTCTTCGACGATGCGCAGGACCTCTGGTGCATCTCGCTGCGATCCACCCACGACCATTTCCTGGATTACGCGGACTGGCTGCTCGACTGGCGCGGTGCGCGGCGGTGGCTCGCAAAGCAGTGCAACCGTGACTCGCTCTGCAACTACGTCAGGGATGCTGGCGGCGAAGTCTGGCAGGTGGGCGGCGCGGGGGACGGCGATGAGGTGTTTCCGGCACGCAGCGAGGCCTACCGCCGGACACTCCTGCAACTGAAACAGGCGCTGGATCCCGCCGCGATCTTGAATCCCGGCCGCCTTTATTCCTGGATGTAGGCGGCTGCTATGTACGTGAGACTGCACAGCGATTTTGCCAGCAACGCGGCGGCGCGCGAAGCCGCGGGCATCATCAAGAGCTGTGTGCACTGCGGGTTTTGCAACGCGACCTGTCCGACCTACCAGGAGTTCTTCGACGAGCGCGATGGCCCGCGCGGCCGGATATACCTCGTCAAGCACATGCTGGAGAGCGGGCGAGCCGGCGAGGCGACGCGCATGCACCTGGACCGCTGCCTGACCTGCCGTGCCTGCGAGACGACCTGCCCGTCCGGCGTGCGCTACGGCAGGGTGGCGGACATCGGCCGCGAGCTCGTCGAGGAACGGATGCGCCGCCCGGCGCTCGAGAGGCTGCAGCGGCGGATCGCCAGGAAGGTGTTCCCGTACCCGGGTCGCGTCAGAGCGGTGCTCGCGGCAGGACGGCTGGCACGGTGGTTGCTGCCGCCGCACCTGCGGCGCCAGATTCCCCCGCGGCAAGCGGTCCCCGGTGTTGCGGATGAGCCGGCACCGGCGAGCCGGAAAATGATTGTTCTGGGCGGCTGTGTACAGGCGGCAGCGACGCCGAGGACGAATGCTGCGGCTCGCCGGGTGTTGCACCGTCTCGGCATCGAGCTGGTCGACGCGCCCTCGGCCGGCTGCTGCGGCGCCGTCAGCTACCACCTGTCGGCGCGGGACGAAGCGCTCGGATTCGTGAGGAACAACATCGATGCCTGGTGGCCGTACATCGAGGCCGGGGCCGAAGCCATCGTATCCACGGCATCGGGCTGCGGGGTGATGATCGAGGACTACGGCGATCTGCTCGAAGACGACCCGGAGTACGCGGCAAGGGCCCGCCGGGTCAGCGAGCTGGCACGGGACCTGTCCGAGGTGCTCGAGGACGAAGATCTCAGCGTATTCAGCGATGCGGGACGCAAACCGCCCACCGCCGTGCATTGTCCGTGCACCCTGATGCACGGCCAGAAGCGCGAAGGCTCCGTCGAACGCGTTCTGGAGCGACTCGGAATACCGATGACGCCAACGGCCGAGAAGCATCTTTGCTGCGGTTCTGCCGGCACCTATTCGATGCTGCAACCGACGATCAGCGAACGGCTCCTCGATCGCAAACTGGCGGCGCTGTCGCTCGGTGAGCCGGAGCAGATCGTTACGGCGAATATCGGCTGCCAGCTGCACCTGGGTTCGCGGTCCCGCGTTCCGGTGAAACACTGGATCGAATTGCTGGATGAACGAAAATGACGCTCACGAATGCGCGCATGCTTTTCTCAGTACCGGGTTTTCTCCGTGCGTGTAGCACCGGCCGGCAAGCGACAGACCCCCCCCGGTCCGTTTGACCTCGCTGCACGGTCCCGGGTCGGCGCTTCGATCGACGAAGTGACTGCCATGTGGGGACAGCCCGCCCGGATTGGCAACGAGCAGGCAGTCGAAGGTCAGGGTCTGGCGCACTGGCGTTTTGGCTGGCGCGACGTATTCGGGGCAAGCCAATCGAAGAGTCATCGCTGCGCCGTCGACGCCTATATTGCGGAAACCCGGTTCATCGGACGTATCGGGGTGTTCTGACGGACGTGCGACGACCGATACGCCGAACGCGGGGACGCGCTGACCCGCTGCGGGTTGCCCGAATATCTTTTTGTCCCGCGCCGTGCTTCGATACACCGTTAAGCGGCAATTTCCGGAGGCACCTGGCATGGGCGAACGGACACTCAACAACCGGGCGGCAGAAATTTTCCGCGAGTGCGCCGGGATCCTGAAGCACCAGGCGGCGAATCCCTATCGAGTCAACGCCTACGTCCGTGCCGCCAATGTCCTCGACGCGCTCCAGGACGACGTGTGCGAACTACTCGACAGGGAAGGGGTTGATGGCCTCGTCAAACTACCGGGCATCGGCAAGGGTCTCGCGGCGGCGATCGACGAGATAGCCCGCACCGGGCGCCTGTCGCAGCTCGACCGGCTGCGCGGCGAGGCGTCACCTGAAACCCTGTTCCGGACGCTCCCCGGGGTCGGCCGCAAGCTGGCCGAGGACATCCACGAAACGCTGCACGTCGACACGCTGGAGGCGCTCGAGACCGCAGCCCATGACGGTTCGTTGCTGAACGTCACCGGCATCGGCGAGCGGCGTGCCGCCGCAATACGCGCAGGTCTCTCGGCGATGCTCGGACACGCGCAGCGCGGCAGGCGCGGCCCGGCGCCGCCTGTGCGGCTGCTGCTCGCGATCGACGCCGGCTATCGGAAACGTGCGGCTGCCGGTGAACTGCCGAAGATTGCCCCGAAACGCTTCAACCCGGAGGGCAGGGCATGGCTGCCGATCCTGCACACGGAGCGTGACGGCTGGCACTTTACAGCGCTGTTCTCGAACACGGCGCGCGCGCACGACCTCGGCAAGACCAGCGACTGGGTGGTCATCTACTTCTATGACGAGGACCACCGGGAAGGCCAGTGCACCGTCGTGACCGAGACCCACGGGCCGATGCAGGGCGAGCGGGTCGTGCGTGGCCGTGAAGGGGAGTACCGCCGGATGGCGCTCGTTAGTTGACCCCGGCCCGCTTCGTTGTCGGGTATCATCCGCCGTACGTATGAGCATCATCGCGATAATGACGACGACGGACAGCCTCGACGAGGCCCGCTCGATCGCTGCCGCCCTGGTCGAGCGGAAGCTCGCCGCCTGCGTGCAGATCTCGACGATACAGAGTTTTTACACCTGGCAGGGGGCCGTCAAGAGCGACGACGAATTCCGCATTCTCGTCAAGACTACGGAAGATCGTTATGCCGACGTCGAGGCAGCCGTCCTCGAGCTGCATTCCTACGACCTGCCCGCCGTCGTTGCGCTTGATGTCTCGCGGGCATACGGACCCTACGCCGAGTGGGTCACCGACAGTGTTTCGGGTGCTGCACGCTGATCATGGCCCGCGATACACGGCACCGGATTCTCGTCGCCAGTCTCCTGCTGTTCAATGAACACGGCGTGCCGCGCAGCACGATCAACGACATCGCGGATGAGATCGATATCAGTCCGGGCAACCTGCATTACCACTTTCGTAAGAAGGAGGACATCGTCGACGCATTGACCGCCGAGTTCCAGGCGGATGCGCGCAAGGTGCTGCATCCGCCGGAGAGCGAAAACCTGTCGCTCGACGATTTCTGGTGGTTCCTGCACCACTTGCTGGAACTGAAAGATGCTTACCGGTTCATGCTGACCGATACGGAAGCCCTTGCCGACGAGTACCCGAAGGTAGCGCGCGCACTGCGGCATTTCGCTCGAGCGGTCAACGCGTCATTCGAGCTGTATCTGCTCGGCCTGGTGCGAAACGGCTACCTGAATACGGACATGGCAGGCGTCAAGAGCGCGGCGAGAAACCTCGCCATCATTGCGCTCATGTCGGAGCGCTTCGATGAGTTGGTCGGGGTGAGTCCCGGTGCTGACGAGACTGCGGTCGGTGTCGCGCGGTCGATACTTGGATTATTGAAACCGCTGGCCACCAGTGATACGGCGGCGGAACTGGAGGAACTGGCCACTCACTACGGGGAGTGAGTGGCCAGCCTGTTGCTATCAGGCAACCTTCGTCGTGGAAGCAGCCGGCTTCGCAGCGGGTGCTTTCCTGGTCGCAGCCTTCTTGGCCGCAGGCTTCTTCGCCTTGGCCTCGATCCCTCGCAGGATCTTGTCCAGCTTCTTGTTGATCTTGTCGATGTCGTTCTTGCTCGGAACGTTCAGGCGGTCCATCGCATCAGCAACGCGCTTGTCGAACGCGCTTTGCAGCTTCGTAAGCTTCGAACGGTCACGGACGCGATCGAGCAGGCCTTCGGCTTTGGACTCCGCGTCATCGCGCATCTCGCGCACGGAATCCTGCACGTCGTCGATCAACTTCTCGGTCTTCTTCGAGGCTTCCTTGCGGAATTTCTCGCCATCCTTGACCAGCGACTCGAAGGTCTCGCTGCCCATCTTCTGAGCATTGGCGAAAGCACCCAAACCCGCCAGAAATACGTTGTCCAGCTGCTCGGTGAATTCGCTAACTTTCTGTTTTGCTTTACTTTCTTTCTTCGCCATGATTTTCTCCTCGGCTCGGTTATTTTCGAATTATGGGAACTGTAGCTCGCAAAATTAGGGCCTTCATACTAAATTGGACGGATGATCCTCTCCGCAACGAGGCGCCTAGAGCGCGCCATGGACTCCGCCCAGAGCTACGAGGAGTGGCGTGAGGCGGCAATCGCGCACGATAAGGCATCGGGCGTGCGGGAATGGGTGGAATCGGATGAGTCGAAATACTTCGACCACGTGTCCATCCGCCGGCGCCTGCAGCGTTTGCGCAAGTTGCGGGCAGCGGGCGACCTTGAGCGCCTGTTGTATGCGCTGAACGAAGGCATACACGGCAATATTGACGGCATCGGTCGCCGCGCGCTTTACGGTAAGGCGAAATTCGGCACCAAGCGGCTCATCACGGACTACGTCGACGAGGTCGTCAATGCGCTCGACCTGCTGGCGAGCGACGCCGCCGCCGGTATCCCGCTCGATACGCGCGTCGACTTTTTCCGGCGTGCCCAGCACTGCTACGGCTGTTCCGCGTTCGTAATGAGCGGTGCCGGCTCACTGCTGTTCTTCCACATCGGCGCCGTCAAGGCGTTGTGGCTCGAGGGCATCTTGCCCGATGTCCTGTCCGGCAGCAGTGGCGGGGCCATTGTTGCCAGCCTGGTTGGCACTTACGAAAACAAGGACCTCGGTCGATTGTTCGAGCCCGAGTCCCTCGTGCACGAGATCGAGCGCGATACGGGACTATGGCGCTACTTCGACATGTTCCGTCCGGAGGTTGCGTCCGTCGAAGAGGTTTACGAGGCCATCGAACGGCTGCTTCCCGACCTGACCTTCCAGCAGTCCTTCGAACGCACCGGCCGGCACATGAACGTGTCGATTGCAGCGGCAGAGAAGCACCAGACGTCGCGCCTGCTGAACGCAATCACGACGCCGAATGTGTGCGTGCGCGAGGCGGTAATGGCATCGGCCGCTGTCCCCGGCTTCTATCCGCCTGTAAGGCTCATGGCGCGTAACGACAATGGCGAAAAGCAACCCTATTTAAAGTCCCGGCGCTGGGTCGACGGTTCGATCAGTGACGACCTGCCCGCAAAACGGCTGACGAGAATCTACGGCGTCAACCATTTCATCGTGAGCCAGGTCAATCCACACGTGTTTCCGTTTGTTACCGACACGCGGCGCGGCTCGGACCCGATATCGATCATGAAGACTGCCGGCAGCCGAACGGCGCGCGAGTGGCTGAATGCGGGTGCGACGCTGTTCGAGAAACCGCTTTCCTGGAATCCGACGCTCAACAGGATCACGAATGCGGGACTGAGCATCATCAACCAGGACTACGTTGGCGATATCAATATCCTGCCGGACAAGCTGCTCTTCAACCCGCTCAAATTGCTCGCACACCGGTCACCGGAGGAAGTCGTCGAGCTTATTGCCTTGGGTGAGCGCGCGACCTGGCCCAAAATCGAGATGATTCGCGTCCAGACCCGGATCGGCCGCAAGCTCGACCGGATCGTGGGAGAACTCGATCATGGCGCACCGAAACTGAGCGGATCGACGGTGCGGCGGCGCGTCAGTTGATCACAACCCGGTTCCGGCGGCGGGCGATTCCTCGCTGGTGGTCTTGTTGCGGGGCGCTTTCTTGACGCCTGCCTTTTTCTTCGCCGCCTTTTTCTTGCCGGCTTTCTTCCTCGGTTTCAGTGCGGCCTTCAGGCTCTCGAGGGATGTGTCGATGCACTCGATGAAGAAATCCATGTCGGGCACGATTTCGCGGGTGGACGTCACATTGAAGGTGATCTCGCCGTTGTAACTCGGCGTTGCGATGAACAGGCCCATGCCGCTGACGAGCGGCGCGAGTCCGTAGGCGCCGACCTGCTGTGCGCCGTTCATGTACAGCGGCACCTGCGGCCCGGGGATGTTCGAAATGAACAGGTTGCAGGTGCGCGCCGCCATGCCGGCGCGCAGCACGAGGCGGCCAGCCAGTACCTGCGTCGCTGCGGGCACGTGCTGGCTGAGGTCCGTCATCAGGCGCGCTGAGACCCCGGCCTTCGCTTCTTTGCTCAGCTTGGTGGCCTCGTGGATGCACGCCAGCCTGTCCACGTCGTTACCGACATCCGTGAAAATCGGTGCCGTCATCGAGGTGACGTGATTGCCCGGTGCTTGGGGGTCTGCCGTGCTCGATGTCCGGGCATTGATCGGTACCCATGCGACCAGGGAGTCGTTGGGCAATTCACCGTGGTGCTCCAGGTAGCGGCGCAGAGCGCCGCCACAGACCGCGAGGACGACGTCGTTGATCGTGCTGCCGGGAACCGCGGTCCTGATGGCTTTGAAGTCGTCCAGCCGAAACGCTTTTGCACCGAACATCTTGCGCGGAGAGACCGTGTGATTGAAACGGGTGTCCGGAACGTCGTGCTTGTCCTGCTGCTGCGCAGTCAGCAATTTTTGCGCGACGTGGTAGACGCTGGGCACGGAACGCATCACGGCATCCGTGAGGCCGATCGGCGAACGAACGGTGTGCCAGGCCGCGCGGACAGCCATGTCCACGATGCCCGGCTTCGGGCTGCGCCGCAGCCGGGCCATGTTCAATGGGACGGCCGGTGTGCCCTTGTTGTCGATGTCGGCGAGCGCACCGAAAAAGTCCATGATCGCTTTGCCGTCGACGGCCGCGTGGTGGATCTTGGTGACGAGTGCGTAGCTGCCTTTCGGTAGCCAGTCGATATTGTCCAGGCCCTCGACAACATACATCTCCCAGAGCGGGCGATTCATGTCCAGTGGGCGAGAGTGGTAGCGCGCCACGTGGATGCAGAACTGGCGCCAGTCGCCGGGCTCCGGCAGCCGCCCGTGACGGATGTGGTACTCGAGGTCGAAATGCTCATCGTCGACCCAGTACGGAAAGTCGAGTTCCAGCGGTACATGCACGAGCCGCCGCTTGAACAAGGGACTCATGTGCAGACGGCTCTCGACGTGCGAGAGGATGTCCTTGAAGCGCACAACCTCACCGCCCGGCACGGTCGACTGGTCGAAGATGCCGACCGACGTGAGATGCGTGAGGTTGTCCGGCGTCTCCAGATAAAGGAACTGGGCGTCCTGCGGGCTTAATTGGTCCATAAGGTTGACTTCCTATAGGTCTTGCACGGCATGGCCACCGGACGAAGGCAGCCTCTGATCGAGCGCATCCAGGTACATGGCCTGGACTTCGGCGACGTGCCTGTCGATCGTGTCCACCGACCAATTGCTGGTATCGACCGGCGGCAGGACGTCGACGTGGACCGTGCCCGGGTGAAAGAGCAGGTCGCCTTTGGGCTGAACGTCGCCCGAATTATGGATGACGATCGGTACGATCGGTACGCCTGCCTGCATCGCGAGATGGAAGGCGCCTTTTTTGAACGGGGCGAGCTTGTCTGTGATTGAGCGCGTGCCTTCCGGCGACAGGCAGACCGACTTGCCCTCGACACGCATGGCGTCAACCAGCGGCATCATCGCCTCGATGGCTTTCGCCGTGTCCCTGCGATCGATCAGCACGACGCCCGCGGCCTCGAAAACCCGGCCGACGATCGGCATGTCGCGGATTTCGCGTTTGCCCACACCCGTGATGTCCCGCCGCAACAGGCGGGCGACGATGACGAGGTCGACGTTGCTCTGGTGATTGAAGATGAATACGGCCGGGCGATGCGACCAAAGGTGCTGCTCGCCCTTGATCTTCAGGTTGAGGCCGATCAGCGCACTCGCTGTATCGGCAAACAGCGATATCGAGAAGTTGAGCGCGTCGCGCTTAGAACCGGTCAACAGCCAGATCGGGAATCCGGCGACGAATGAGCCGATGAGGTTCGCCGGCATCAGCAGCGATCGGATCAAGTCCGACGGGTGGGTGCTGCCGCGGCTGCCGAAGCGGCGTATCGGCCAGCCGTTGCGCTCGGCGATGCGCTGCAGTTTCGCGTTCGGGTTCAACGGACGCGGCTTGCCGACGCGCTTCAACAGCGCGATGTCGTCGTCGCTGTCGGAATAGAAGAACGATCTGTCCAGGTCCACGCCGTGCGAGGCGGCAAGTGACTCGGCGGCCGTAACCTTGCCCTCGCCGAAGCAGGTCGGCTGAACGACCGCACCGGTGAAATAGCCTTTCTCCACCTCGAGTTCGGTGAAAAGCACGTTCTCGATGCCGAGATCGCGCGCCGCCGGTTCGACCTGGTAGCGGGTCGCCGAGGTTATGATCGCAACCGTGTGCCCCATGCTGAGATGGGCCTGGACCAGTGCCCGCGACTCCGGGTAGATCTGCCGTGCAAGATGCGTCTCGAACAGTTCCTGGCCGAAGTTCGCATAGCTGTCCTCGCGAATGCCGCGCAGGAACTGTGAGGCGGCGATCATCATCGCGGAGAATCCCATGCGGCCGATGCCGAAACTGACCATGGCGCTCACCAGCTCCATGAGTTCGCGCACGGACAGGTTGCCGCGCTTGACCTGTTCCTGGATGAAGGTCACCGCCGAATAGCCCGAAATCAGGGTGCCGTCGAAATCGAAGAAAGCCCCGACCTCCGGCCCTGTGGGCGACTGCATGACTTCGGCAATGACGTCCTGGTGTTGCTGCATTAAAAATCTCCGCTGGGACCGGCGATTATAGCGGAGCGACGCATGCGATTGCCCGTGAACAGTTCGTGATAGTGTTGCGATCGTTGCCCGGAGGACAGGAACATGACGGACATCAGGGGAAGTCGCGCCTTGATCACTGGCGCGGCGAGCGGCATCGGCAGGCTGCTCGCCGCCGAGATGGGCAGTGCGGGGGCCAGCCTGGTCCTGTGGGATATCGATGCGCGCGGCCTTGGTGAGGCGCTGGACGAACTGCGCGGCAGCGGCTGCGAGGTTCAGACCTACGTCTGTGACCTGACACGGCGCGAGGACATCGAAGCGACCGCGGCGGAGACACTGGCCAACAGCGGTCCGGTCGACATCCTCGTGAACAACGCGGGGATCGTCTCCGGCAAGAACCTTCTGGAAATCACGCCGCAGGAGATCGAGCGCACGTTCCAGGTCAATACCCTGGCCCTGTTCTGGACCGCTCGGGCGTTCCTGCCCGGCATGCTGGAGCGGGACAGGGGGCACCTCGTCACCATCGCGTCCGCCGCCGGGCTCGCCGGCACGTCGAAGCTTACGGACTATTGCTCGAGCAAGTTTGCAGCCGTCGGCTTCGACGAGTCGCTGCGCGTGGAGCTGAAGCAGCAGAACAGCAAGGTCGTAACGACCGTGGTCTGCCCGTTCTACACGGACACCGGCATGTTCAAGGGAGTGCGGACCCGGTTCTCGTGGCTGCTGCCGATACTCGATCCGGAGTACGTCGCCAGGCGCACCGTCAGGGCCATCGAGAAGGACCGGCGGCGGCTGATCATGCCGCGCTTCGTTTACACGGGCTGGCTCACCCGACTGCTGCCGGTGGACTGGTTCGACGCGCTGATGGGGTTTTTCGGCATCAGCCACAGCATGGACGAATTCCGCGGGCGCTAGCTGAAGATATCCGCGGGATCGATGCCGAACGCGCCGTGCTCATGGCCGCTGACGATCCAGCGCGCGGCGGAATGGGTGGCGTCGAGGGGCAGGTCACGCATCTCGAGAACCCGGCGCTGCGCCAGGGGCGCACGATTCTCGTCGAGCAGCAGCAGCACTTTCGGCCGCAACACGTTACCGGGGTTCTGCTCGAGGACGACGCCGACCGAACCGTCATTGAGTTCGACGAGGCTTGCAACCGGGAACATGCCCATCGTGGCGATGAACTGCTCGACGACTTCGGCTGCGAATTGCCTGCCGCGCATTTCGTTCAGCGCCCGCGCGGCATCGTAAGCCGCCATCGGTTTGGAGTAGGGTGTCTCGCTGGTCATCGCGTCGTAGCTGTCCGCGATACCGGCGATGCGCGCGAACGGCGGGATCTGGTTGCCGTAAAGTCCCCGTGGATAGCCGGAACCGTCAAAGCGTTCATGGTGACAAAGCACCATGTCGGCCACCGTCTGTGGAACACCCTGGGAACTCGCCAGTATTTGCGCTCCGAATTCGGCGTGCTGTCGAAGCATCTTCCTGTGCTCGTCTGAAATCGGGCCGGCTGTCGCCGCGATGCTTTTCGGAATCATCGCGTTGCCGACATCGAGCAGCATGCCCCCCAACGCGAGTCCTTCGAGCATTTCACGATCGAAATTCAGGTGGCGCCCGAACATCAGGCACCAGATCGTGGTGCCGACCGAGCGGTTGTAATTCTCGCTGCTGCGCTTCCGCGAGAAAACGGTCCATGCGAGCGCGTTCGGGTTGCGCAGCACGCTGTCGATGGCGGGCTGTACGGCTTCCCGCAGCTTCCCGATAGCAACCGCGGGCTTGACGATCGCGCTGTCCATCAGTTGCCTGTGTTGTTTCGCGAGCACCTGGTAGGCGTCCCGCGCTGCGGCCGCCTCCGCACGTACCGTGGTCTGAATCCGGTAGCCCGCCTGCCCGGTCGAGGCCAGCGTTGCCGCCTGGCGGTAGAGCCCCAGCCGCATCAATAATTTCTGCAGCCAGCGGAGCAGTTTGCCCGGCTCTTTCGCTTTCCGGCGCACCGGCTGAGCCGGGGTCTTGCCAGGCTTGCGCTGCAGCTGTATCAGTCGTCTTACCTGGTCGTCGCTGAGTTTGCCCTTTTCGACATCGATGTACACCATGCTGCAATACCGCTGCAGCATGTCGATCTCCGCCTGTTCGCGGATTTCGAAGCCCTGGAAGATGAACGGCGTCTCGAGCCAGGGGCGATCCAGCCGCGAGATGTACATGCCTTCGCAGACTTTCTCGACGTCGATGGGGACTTGCTTGATGCTCAATGGAATCAACGACTAAGGTGACCCGGGGAATCATAGCAGAGGAAATCGCACCGGGCGCCCCAGGGGCAGAGATTCCCGTTGCTGTGTATCGTTCACGCTATAATCCTGCAGGCGACCTTCGTGGCCTTGAACAGGTCTTTTCCAGGTGACCCCAGATTCCGTCGACCGCGCGAGATCGGCATTTCGCGAGCACAGGATTCCCGAGCATTATTCGGGTCGAATGCACATTGCGACGATTGTGGGTCTTTCCCTCCTGGTTGCAGCGGCAAGCCTCTCCATGCTGGACGACGTACGTCCCGTCGAGTGGTTGACCCTCCCGCTTACGTTCTTGTACTGCAACCTGGCCGAGTACCTGGGTCACCGCGGCCCAATGCACCGCAGGACACGGCTCCTCGCCGGGGTTTTTCAACGGCACACCGTCGAGCATCACTCGTTCTTTACCGACGAGGCCATCAGCTTCGATTCGCCGCGCGATTACCGCGCCGTGTTGTTTCCGCCGATCCTGCTGGTGTTCTTCTTCGGATTTTTCGCCGTGCCCGTCGGCGCGGTCCTGTACTTCCTGGTATCGCCTAACGTGTGCTTCCTGTTCGTGTTCACGGCGATTCTCTATTACCTGAATTATGAACTCTTCCATTTTTCCTATCACCTGGACCCGCAATCGTGGCCCGGCCGGTTGCGGCTCATCCGGCGGTTGCGCGAACATCACGTGGCGCATCACAACAAGGCGCTGATGACACGTTACAACTTCAACATCACGTACCCGATCTGCGATCGCCTTTTCGGTACCCTGTATCGTAAAAACGGGCCGTGAGGGCTGTGGTTTACAGGGCGTTTTCAGGCCCGCCGGAGATCGAGCAGGTCGCAGATCCGGTGCCGCTCGACGACGCGGTGGTGCTGAAGGTCATGGCAAGCGGCGTATGTCTCAGCGACTGGCACGGCTGGCAGGGCCACGACCCGGATATCGTGCTGCCGCACGTGCCGGGGCACGAACTTGCGGGCGTCGTGGAGGCGGTGGGTAAGGACGTCAAGAAATGGCACGTCGGCGATCGGGTCACGGTGCCGTTCGTTGGCGGCTGCGGCCGCTGTCCACAATGCGCATCCGGCAATCAGCAGATCTGCGACCACCAGTTCCAGCCGGGATTCACACACTGGGGCTCGTTCGCCGAGTACGTGGCGATCCACTACGCCGACGAGAATCTCGTGCGCCTGCCCGAGGATATGAGCTTCGAGTCTGCCGCTTGTCTGGGATGCCGCTTCGCGACGTCATTCCGGGCGGTCGTCGACCAGGGGAGGGTGACTGAAGGCGAGTGGGTCGCCGTGCACGGCTGCGGCGGCGTGGGGTTGTCGGCAATCATGATTGCCAATGCCCTGGGTGCGCGCGTCGTCGCCATCGACATTGCCGATGACAAGCTCGTAATCGCGAGAGAGATGGGCGCATGTGCCACGGTGAATGCGCACGTGACAGCCGGCGTAGCGAGCGCCGTACGCGACCTGACCGGCGGTGGCGCGCACGTGTCACTCGATGCGATCGGCAATGCCGGCGCCTGTTGCAATGCTATCGAATCGCTGAGAAAACGCGGCCGCCACGTCCAGGTCGGGCTGATGACGGGCGCTCACGCGATGCCGCGAATCCCGATGCACAAGGTCATCGCGAACGAGCTCGAGATTCGCGGCAGCCACGGCATGCAGGCGCACCGCTACGATGCGATGCTCGGTATGATCGCGTCCGGCGCGCTGGAACCGCAAAGGCTCGTCGGGGCGACGATCGATCTCGAGGGGTCGATCGCCGCCCTGACCTCGATGGGCGACTTCGACACGACGGGCGTGACGGTTATCACCCGTTTCTGAGACGCTACCAGGGCATCTGGCTGCCGTCGTAGGACCAGAATGTGCCGTTGTCCGCCGGCGTCAGCCTGTCGAGCACCGCCTTCATGCCGGAAATGGAATCAGCCGGCTGCAATGGCGCGCTCGGCCCGCCCATGTCGGTCTGGACCCAGCCCGGTGTAAGCACGATGCAGATGAAGCCGTCGGGACCCAGTTCCGCTGCGAGCGTCCTGGTGAACATGTTCAGGGCAGCCTTGCTCTCGCGATAGCCGTAGAAATTGCCGCGCTCGTTTTCCGCGATGCTGCCGAGGTTACTGCTCAGACCGGCGATGATCTTGAGCTTGCCCTTGCGCAGGTTCGGCAACAATGCGCGCGTGACCCGCACCGGGCCGACAGTGTTGACGGCCAGCGTGCGGTTGTAGTCGTCGAAGTCGATCTCGTCGATCTTACCCACCCGCGGGAATATCCCTGCATTGTTGATCAGTACGTCGATGGCTTCGCCGTCGAGTGCGGCGGCCAGTTTGTCGGTGCTTGCCTGGCTCGTCACGTCGAGCTGCATGACCCGCACGCCGAGCGCGGCGAGCTCCTTTGCGTCGCCCGCGTTACGGGCGGTGCCGATGACCTGCCAGCCGGCTTCCGTGTATTGCCGTGCGAACTCCAGTCCGAGCCCGCGGTTTGCACCGGTAACCAGGACGGTGCGGCCCTCTGTGGCGGTGGAGTCTCCCGCCATTGCTGCGGGCGTTGATGCCCAGAGCATGGCAAGCAGCAGGATATTGGCGAATACCGGCTGACACCGTGTGAATCGTTCGCAGGTGACTGACTCAAAAAGCATCGGTTGAATGTCCTCGGTGGTCGGGAAGCGGCAGTTTAGCGTCCGGAGCGCCTCGAATACGAGGGCCATGGAACCGAATCCGCGTCGCATGCGTGTAGGTGACGAGTTTCACACTTCTTGCTTGGGAGACACATTATGTTCAGCAACAGGATCGTTGCAAATATTGGTATTGCCTTGCTGCTGGCGATGGCCGGATGCGGAGGCTCGGGTGGATCGGATGCCCCCGCGACGCCGAACACACCGTCAGCAACCAACCAGACCACCGTGGGCCAGATCACCGGCTTCGGCAGCATCTACGTCAACGGCATCGAGTTTGACACGTTCGGTGCCAGCTACGAGGTCGATGACGCGCTAGCGTCCGACGACGACGCGCTCGCCGTCGGCATGGTTGTCAAGGTCGAAGGTTTGGTGAACGCCGACGGGCTCACCGGTACAGCGATGAAAGTTTCGTATGACGATGACATCGAGGGGGTCGTCGAACGGCTCGCGCCGGGCGCCGAAACCGGTACCAGGATGTTCGTCGTCATGGGCGTAACGGTGATTGTCGACTCCAGTCGCACGAACTTCGAGAGCGATGACCCGAACTTCAGCTTCGAGACCATCGCCGAAGGGGATGTCGTGGAGGTGAGCGGCGACTACGGTAACGGCGGCAGTCTGTACGCCACGTACGTCGAAGAGCAGGGCGCCGACGACAACGAGTACGAGGCGAAGGGCGTCGTATCAGGGTACAGCCTGGGTGGAGATACTTTCGTACTCATTCTGCGTAATGGCAGTACGCTGAACGTCACGCTTGCTCCGAACGCGCAGATCCCGTCAGCGGGGATCGACAATGACCAGTTCGTCGAGGTGGAAGGTACCATCGACGATCTCGCCGCCGATCCGAAGACGCTCACTGCGCTCAAGGTCGAACTCGAAGACCATGACAGGCTCGACGACGACGACAACGAGATCGAAGTCAAGGGCATATTGAATTACGACGTGGCGACGGAGACCTGGTCCGTCAAGGGCATCGAGCTGGCATTCGGCGACGGCACCGAGTACAAGCCGGTATCGCTCGAGGACATGATCGCCGACCAGTCCGCCGCGGGTATGACGGTCGAGGTCGAGGGCGAAAAAGTGGGGGACGTCCTGCAGGTCGATGAAATCGAACTCGAGGAAGACGAGCTCGAATTCAAGGGTGACGTCGAAAGCAAGGCAGACGACGGCACGCTGACCCTGTCCTTCGGCGCAGCCGACGGTACCGTATCGGTAATCGCCAATGGCGAGACCATGTACCGCGATGATGATGCAGTCGAGTCCTTCAACTACGGCTCGATAAACGTCGGTGACAAGGTCGACATAGAGGCGCGCTGGGGCGACGGCGGTTTGATTTACGCCTCGATCCTGCACCTCGAGGACGACCCGGGCTACGAGATCGAGGGGCCGGTCGATGCAGTCAGCGATGTGTTGCTGACGGTCCTGGCTGTGACGTTTGCACTGGATGTGAACACGATGTTCGAGGGCGGAACGCCCGCTGTCGGCGACTACGTCGAGGTCGAGGACGACAACGGCGACGGCACGGCTGACCGAGTAGACATCGAGGACTAGTCCCCGATTACCCGATTCCTATCCCGCCTGGACCGGCCCTCGTGGCCGGTCTTTTTTTTCACGCATCCCGGGCAGCGAACGTGTACCGGTCTATCCACCGCCGGGAATGCCGCCTCTGGATCACCGATCTCCGGTATACAGACTGGGTCTCAGGCACTCGTGAGCCACGTCTTCAACGGCAGACGCCGGGCCGCCGGCATGCGCCTGTCCCGACAACGGCGCGAGAAGCAGAAGAGTGAGCACGGCGCGATGCGGCATAGGCCGGGTACTATTGCAGAGGCCCAGCAGAGCACGGCGGTTGCTTCGGCGTGTGATACGGCGAATCGGTCTGGTAAAGTTGCGGCTGCAACCATTCCACCGGAGCCCGAATCATGAAGAGAATCGTCCTCTCCTGGCTGCTACTGACCCTGCCTTGCCTGGCGTATGCAGAGGCGTCGCGGCACCTCAGCGCCGAGGTCCTGTGGGAGTTAACGCGTCTCGCGGCGCCCGTCGTTTCGCCGGACGGCAAGCGTGTCGTCGTGGCGGCGACGACGTATCCGGCAAAGGCAGACCCGGAGAAAACCTACCAGCCCGAGACGCGGCTCTGGTTGCTTGCGACGGGGGCCAGGCGGGAGCAACGCCCGCTCACCGCCGAGGGCGGGCAGGCAAGCGAACCGGTGTTCTCGCCCGATGGATCGCAGCTCGCGTTTGTCGGCAAGCGCAACGATGACGACACGGGGCAGCTTTACGTGTTGCCGATGGACAAGCCGGGCGAGGCCGTGAAGCTGACCGACATACCCACCGGCGTCGCGGCGCCGAAGTGGGTCGGGGAGTACGTCTATTTCGTTTCGAATGTCTGGCCCGAAAAGACCTTCGACGAGATGGCAGCGGCCATCGAGGCCGAGAAAGACAGCAAGCTGTCGGCAAAGGTCTGGAACGAGATGCCCTATGCCCACTGGGATCACTGGCTCGACGAGGAACGTCAGAACCACCTGTTTCGCATTCCGGCTGTCGGCGGCGAGATCGAGTCCGTGACGCTCGGCACGAAGCTGCAGTTGCCGCGCAGCGGCGCCGGAACCGACGAATACGACGTATCGCGCGACGGCAAATGGCTGGCTTTCGTTGCCAATAGTCGTACCGAGGGTGTGTACCCGGACAGGGACTTGTTTCTGATGAAGATCGGTTCGAAAGAGCCGATAAACATCACCGCGGAGAACGAGGCGCCCGACGGCAGCCCGCTGTTCGCCCCCGATGGCCGGACGCTCGCTTACACGCGTCAGGCGATTGCGGGCTTCTACGGCGACCAGGAGAAGCTGATGGTCCGCGAGCTTCGGTCAGGCAAGACGACGATGCTGCACGAGAACTGGGATCGTTCGGCGTCCGGGCTGGTGTGGGCGCCGGACTCCAGCGGTTTCTATGGCGCCATCGACGATGCCGGCACACGCCGCGTGTATTACCTGCCGATCAAGGGTGCGCCGAAGCCGATCACCGGACCGACTGATTTCGACGGCCTCAGCATCGCCGACGACGGCACCCTCGTGGCCCGCAACCAGAGCGCCCTGTACCCGCCGCGCGTGGTGCTCGTGTCGACCAAGGGCAAGGCCGCGGATCGCCTGGATCAATTCAACGACAGTGTGCTTGCCGATGTCGACATGGGCACCTACGAGTCGGTTACCTACACCGGTGCGGACGGCGCCGAAATCCAGATGTGGGTGCATTACCCGCCCGGGTTCGAGTCGCGCAAGCAGTACCCGCTGCTGCTGGCGATCCATGGTGGGCCGCACGGGGCGGTTACGGACGACTTTCATTTTCGCTGGAACTCGCAGGTGTTCGCGTCCTGGGGTTACGTCGTCGCGTGGCCGAATTTCCACGGCTCCTCCGGCTTCGGACAGGCATTCACGGATTCGATCAACCCGGACTGGCTGAGCAAGCCTTACGCCGACGTCATTGCCGCGGCCGAGTGGCTGGCGGCGAAGCCGTGGATCGACGCCGAGCGCATGGTGGCGGGCGGCGGTAGCTACGGCGGTTACCTGTCCTCCGTGCTGCTCGGCAGGGAGCATCCGTTCAATGCCCTCGTGATACACGCGGCGGTTTACGACCTGTACGCGCAAACCTCGGCCGACTTTGCGGTCCACGATCAGCGTTTCGGGCCTTACTGGGAGACTCCGGAGATTTACAACGAGATATCGCCGCACCTGTACGCGGCGGACTTCGACACCCCGAGCCTCGTCATCCACGGGCAGAACGACCTGCGCGTGCCGGTGGGCCAGGCGTTTTCACTGTTTCGCGCGCTGCAAACGAACGGGGTGCAGTCGCGCCTCGTGTACTACCCGGACGAAAATCACTGGATCCTGACGCGGGAGAACTCCCTGCACTGGTACGGCGAGGTGCGTGACTGGATCGGGCGTTTCGCGGCCCCGGGTCCGCGATAAGCGGAATTCGACATGTCGTCAACGGTCACGGCAGGTAAGCGTCACTCGCGGGAGACGGAAGCCTGACAGGCATCCTGGAATGGCGCGGCGGGCGTTCCTCGCGGCCATCGGCAAGGCCCTCGGACGTTCCGCCCTGTTGCGGGCGAGCACCTGAGTATCCTGCAGGCCCGGCAGGAGGGGCGGTGCGGTCCGCGTACTCCGCCATTGACCGGGTCGTGAGCCGCGACCCCGGCGCGTGAGGCTCGCATCAGGTCCGTTCCTGTCGCGAGCGCGCCACGGTCAGTCGGCGCGGCAGCTCACCATCTGGTAGTCGAGACGGCTGA
>JBFIHC010000061.1:0-19811 GCA_041601995.1 Woeseiaceae bacterium
ATATGATTTTTTTTGAAACCGTTTCCGCGCGCAGCGGCGTGCCAGGGGTAACGCCATGATTTGGCAGAGAATATTCGGGGTGTTGACCCCAGCACGCAGCGGCCGGTCCGATTGAACGTAATCCGGGAATGCAGCGCGGATTGCGCAAAAAGGGCCGCCGGATCGGACGGTAGGCGCGCTTCCGGAAGCGCGAACCGGCCCGGATCATCGATCGCGGGCCGTGGCCCGCTCCTTACGAAGAGGATCTCCCGCTCCTAGCGCTTCCGGAGGTAACGGCTCGGGTGGCGATCGAAAACGTTGTTCTCGAAGCCCGATATGGCGGGCGAGACGAGGTGCTTGCTGACGTAGAAGTAGAGCGGCGCAATCGGCGCGTCCTCCAGCAACACGGCCTCGGCGGCGGCATACAGGCGCATTTGCTCATCGCGGTCCACCGAGCCCTCGGCCTGCGCCAGCAGCCGGTCGTAACGTCCGCTCGAGTAGCCGGGCAGGTTCTGCGGGCTCGCCGCGCGGAAGATGTCCGTGAACGCCGCAGGGTGATCGAAGTCGCCAACCCAGGAAAACCGCATAACCTGCCATTCATCACGGTTGTCGCGGGTTGCAAGGAAGTATTTCCATTCGCGCTTGTCGAGGCGAACGCGCGCGCCCAGATTCCCGCGCCACATCTCGCTCACGGCGAGCGCGATGGTCTCGTGAATATCTGCGGCGTCGTACAGCAAGGTCACCTCGAGCGGCTCCGCCGCCGAGTAGCCCGCCTGCGTGTAGAGTTCCCGCGCCTTTGCCAGCCGCGCTTCCGGCGGTTCGGCTGCCCAGGCGAACCGTGCCGGCACGTAGCCGTTCACGCCGTCCGGGACCAGGCCGTAGGCCGGTCGCTCACCCCTGCCCGTCACGCGCACCAGTACGTCTCGATCGATGGCCATCGACAGGGCCTGCCTTGCCGCGGCGTTGTCGAACGGCGGTTCACTCAGATCGAACGCCAGGTAATACAACGCCAGGTACGGCGTGATCGAGAGTTCACTACCGTGCGATTCGCGCAGCTGCTGCACGTGGGAACCCGGCACCGCAAACGTAATATCGAGTTCGCCGGCACGGTACATGTTGAGTTCCGTCAGCGGCTCGGTGATCGGGTAATACCGCACCTCGTCGACGGCGACCTGGTCGGCCTCCCGAAACAGGGGGTTCTTCCGTAGCCGGATCGGGTCTCCCGGTTCCCAGCCGGCAAGCAGGAACGGCCCGTTGCCGAGGAAACGAACCGGGTCGGAAAAGCGACCCTGGTCTTTGCCACCGTCATCCACGAACGGCATTGCGGTCGGCATGGTCAACAGTGACGGCAAATAGGGTGCGGGCATGTGCAGCCGGATTTCAAGCGTTCGCTCGTCTTCTGCCCTGACGCCGAGCGCCGTCGCCGGCAGGGCGCCGCGGGCCACGGACTCGGCATTGTCGATCGGGTACAACAGCGCCGCGTAGGAAGATGCCGTTTCGGGCGACAACGTACGCCGTATTCCCGCAACGAAATGATCGGCCGTCACCGGAGTGCCGTCCGACCAGCGAGCGTCCTCCCGCAACTCGAATGTGTACGTCAACCCGTCGCTGCTTACCGCCCAGGACTTCGCAACACCCGGCACGATATCGCCGCCAGCATCCAGGGACAGCAGTCCTTCGTACAGGTCCGTGATGACATTGAAGGCCTGGACCCCCTCGGCGCGGGCAGGATCGAGTGAATCGGGCTCCCCGCCGTTGCCACGACGCACGACGACGGGAGCCGCGGCATCGCGTTGCGAAACACCCTCACCGCCCGGACTGCAGCCGAAGAAGATGAGCAACGCGACGACCGGCGGTGCAATGAGCGCAATTGCACGCAGGGTCATGCGCTTATCTTTTCACATGGGGCGAACCTGTGCCATACGTCTCAACCCATTCTCGCGACCGGCCGGCTCCGCCAAATATGGGCAAAGATACGTATATGGCAGCTCTGGCGGGCGGGCTAGGATGACTGGACTTGGGCTGTCCTGCGGCTTCCGGATGACCAACGAATTGTGCAGACAATTCGGGTTCGACCGTAGCGCGATCGCCGAGCGCCTCAACCTGCTCGGTCTCGGCGGCCCCTCTGTTCCGATGATCGCTGCGGAACTGCAGTCCCACGTCATCCAGCCCAACGTCGACGGCATTGTCGAGGACCTCTACGCGGCGCTGGAACTCAGGCCCGAGTTCCATTCGCTCGTCCAGGGGCGCGGGCAGATCAACCACCTCAAGATGACGCAGCGAAAGTACCTGCTCACGATGGGCGAGAACTTCGACACGCCCGGTTACTTCGAGAGCCGCCTACGGGTGGGCACCGCCCACCAGCGCGCCGGCGTCTCCCTGAGCCTGTACCAGAGCTTCTACTGCCAGCTGCAGAACATGATACTGTCGCTGATCCCCGAGGAAATCCGGCAGAAGCCCGAGGCGTTTTCGGAGCTGGTGCAGTTCATCACCAAGATAACGTCGCTCGACATGTCGCTCGCGATCGAAACCTATCATTCGACCGAAGTGCACGACCTGGAGGATTCGATCGTGATGTGCCGAGCCGAGAGCGAGGCCCTTCGACGCGACCTTCGATTCGATGCCGTGACGCGCGTGCACAGCCGCGCATTCGTCGTGCAGGCGCTCGCCGAGAAACTGCGGCACGCGCAGGAAAACGGTGAACCATTGTGCACGGTCATGGCCGACCTCGATCATTTCAAGGAGATCAACGACGCGCACGGGCACCCCGTGGGCGACCAGGTGCTTCACGACGTGGCGACGCGCATGGTCACGGGCGCGCGCAGCAGCGATATCGTCGGCCGTTACGGCGGCGAGGAATTCCTCATTATCTTCGAGAATGCCACCCTCGACGTTGCGCGTGACCTCGCGGAGCGCATCCGCGTCCGTGTGCTGGCCGACCCGTTCATCGAGGACTCGGACCAGCTGTTCGTCACCGTGAGCCTGGGGGTAGCCCAGGCGCGCACCGGCGAGGACGCGGAGACCCTGATCGGCCGCGCCGACCAGGCCATGTACGAGGCGAAGGCCGCGGGCCGCAACCGTGTTCGCACGGAACTGGATATCGGTCCCTCCAGCAAGGCCGCGACTGACTGACAATCGTTGCTCCCGTCGGGTATGTTGGCGTTATGCGCAAGCCCGGCACCCTGTTCCTCGCGTTGGCCCTTTGCGGCTGCAGCACCGTGCCGCTCGACGATACGCTCGAGATCCGTCATGCAACCGTGATTGATCCCGCGTCCGGCACGGTGACTCGCGACCGCTGCATCCGCATCAGTGGCGATACGATCTCCGGCGTCGCCGACTGCGCTCCGACAGCGCACGGTGCGGCACTCGACGCGAAGGGGCGCTGGGTGATCCCCGGACTGTGGGACATGCACGTCCACGCGGTCTGGCACGACGACGTCTTCGAGCCGTTCTTCGACGCGTTCATCCGCTTCGGCGTGGTCGGTATCCGCGACATGGGGGGTGATCTCGACGTGTTGCAGCGCGCGCGCTGGTACCTGCAACAACCGGCCACGATCGGCCCCTACCTGGTTGCCGCCGGGCCCTTCCTCGACGGTCCGAAGCCCATCAACCCCTCGTTGTCGCTGGCGCTGCAGACACGCCAGGACGGCGTCGCTGCGGTTCGGAAAATCGCGGCACGCGGCGTGGACTTCGTCAAGCTCTACACGCTGCTGCCCGGGGACGCGGCACTCGGCGCGATGGCGGAGGCAAAGCGCCGCGGCCTGCCGGTCGTCGGCCACCTGCCGGCCTCGATGGATCTCGAGACGGCCGTCCGGCACGGCATGTCCGGCATCGAGCACATGGCGGTCGAGATCGGCGGCCTCTGCGATCCGGGCGACCCGGCTGACTCCTGCGCAGCCGTTTTCGGCATGCTGAAGAGGGCCGGGGTTGCACTGACGCCCACGCTGATCGTCCGCCGGCGGCGCGCGGAACTCGACCTGCCGGGCATCGCCGATCGGGCGCGCGTCGACCAGATGCCCGACGTCGTTGCGCGCGACTGGATCGCGAGGCGCGATCTGGCGCTGGATACGCTGTCCCGGAAAGACTGGATAGCGCGGCGCGCGCAGTTCCATCGCGAACGTACACTCACGGCGCGGGCGATCCGGGAAGGGGCCCGGGTGCTTGCCGGCACCGACGCAGGTGACCTGTTCGTTGCGCCCGGCGCTTCGCTGCACGACGAACTCGCGATGCTCGTGGAAGCCGGCATGTCCGAGATGCAGGCGCTGCGGGCCGCGACCGCCGACGCAACCGCGGTGCTCGGTTTCGCTGATCGCGGCATTGTCCGCGAAGGCGCGCAAGCGGATCTCGTGATCCTGGCGTCCGATCCGCTCGAAGATATCCGACACACCCGCGACATCGACTACGTAATCGTTGGCGGCGTGATCGCGTATTCCGCGGGACCCTGATCGTTCGACGTCACCCGGCGCGGCTGGCCGCCTCGTCCCAGGCCGCAACTGCATAGAGTGCCGTCGCCGTCACGATGACCGCATTGAAGCCGAACTCGATCGCCAGTAGCGTCGCGAGCACGGCACTCACGACCGACGCAAAGCCGTTGATGCCCCACGCCCACGGCACGAACCCCGGAGCCACGCGCATCAGGCGTATCAGACCCAGCGGAAACGGCATGCCCATAAAGAAGGCCAGTGGCGCAATCAGCGCGAGTGAAAGCACGATCCTTGCCGCAGCCGCGAGACCGATGAATCTGTCGAACAGTATCGGCAATAACGCGACGTAAAGAAGCGCAAGCACGGCGATCGCGGCCACCGCGACCGTGACGGGAGAAACCGCCGGCCACGGCAACTGACGCGCAAACCGTTCCGATGCCGCGCTGCCAAGCCCCGCGAACAACAGGAAGCCGCTGAGAACCACTGCGACCGAGTACAGCGGGTTGCCCAAAAACAGCGTGAACTTCTGGATAAAGGCCATTTCTACGAACAGGAACGCGAGCCCGAGCAGCAGGAAGTAGAACCCGAAGCGGCGCCCCGCCCCGGCGGGCCAGGCTTGCTTTGCCAGCGCGAGCGGCACCAGGATCAGAGCGAGCCCGAGCGTGGCAGCCTGCAGCAACGTGGCGACCAGGACCAGGTAGCCCCATTCGATGAGGCCGGCGCCGCCCGCCTTGCGCAGCGCCATAACTTCCGGCAGCGTCCGCCAGCGGAAGAAATGGGAGAAGTACGGCCGGTCGTCGGTGGCGGGCTCGACATGAAACTTGTAGCGGTCCCGGAAGTCGCCTGCTTTATCACCAAGCAATGCAACGGCAGCCTCGTGGATGAATGGCTGCGGCAGGCGGTTGTAGCGATTGGCGTCGTCCGCTCGCATGCCCGGTAGCCAGGCAGTATCGAAGGAGCGTGACCGCGAGAACGCCTTTATGCGGCCGATTTCCACGGACGTGATATCGCCGCGCTTCACCAGCAGGGTGCTTGTATTCCAACTGCGGATCATGGCGATTCTTCGCCCGGGCTCGCTGACGCCCGATTCCCGCAACGCCTCGATGGCTGTCGCGATGAGTTTGATGCTGTCTCTTGGCGGCAGCTTGATCCAGCGAGTGATGGCGAGAAACCCGCCCGGCGCGAGATCATCGAGGTAGTCGATCAGCGCCTCGACGGTGTAAATATAGCTTTCGTTCAGCGCCTGTACGCCGGCGCCCGATGCGCCGAACGAGTCCAGCAAACCGATCTGAATGACATCGTAGGCACCGACGTGCCTTGCGACGAAACCGCGGGCCTCGCCGGTGATCACCGTGACGCGCGGATCGTCGTATATGCGTCCTGCGAAGTCGCCGTAGGTATCCGCGACCAGGCCTGACAGTTGCGGATTGAGCTCCACCGCGTCGACGCGGCTTGCGCCATGGAAAAGGGCCATCAGTACGTCCGCGCCGGTTCCGGCACCCAGTACGAGCACTGCCGGCTGATCCAGCAATGCGAACGGCACGGCAGCCGTCATATCGCCGAGGAAAGCCACGGATTCGGGCCGGCCGTCGAAACGCGTGATCGCGCTCATGCTATCTGCATCCGTGAACACGGCCAGCTGCGGCGGCGGGACATGTCGCGTCCCGAAGCTTAGCCCGGGCGCGTGGCGGACGGGCACGGTCGGGCTGTCCACGACGGTAATGAGGCCGAGCGGACTCGACGTCTCCTTGAGGATGCGGCTGTCGACGACCTCGAGTGCCTGCGCGAGGCCCTTGTACTCCGAAATGCGCAGACCCAGGTGCGCCTGCGGTACTCCGACAGCGAGCAGCATCAACCACGCGAACTGCACGATGCCGAGCGGCAGGCGGACGGCCAGCGTCGATGCCACGAGTATCGACCCCGACAATGGCAGCACGGCCAGCAGCACGAGCGCCGTCTGCGGTTTTATTGCGAACAACAACGCTATGACGAGAACAGCGCCGAGCCCGGCGCCGAAAAGGTCAAAGAAGTAAATGCGGCTTGACTCGCTGCCGCGGCACGTGAACGCGAGTCCGATGCAGCAGGCTGCGAAGAAGAACGGCACGAAGAACGCGAAGTAGAGGACAGCGAGGTTCAGTAGCTGGCCATAATCCCAGACGATCTCGAGGGCATTGAACGGCACCCGTTGCGCGAGGATGAAACAAATGACCATGGAAATACTGAAAAGCAGCGCACTGCCCGCGAACGCCGCTTCGAACCGTGGCTCGAGTCGGCTGCGCAGTAAGGCAATGAACGTGCCGCTGGCGCCGTAGCCCAGGAGCGCGAGGCTGATGATCATGTAGGCGAAGTGGTGCCATTGCACGACCGATAGCACACGCATCAGCAGGATCTCGTACCCGATAGCCGCCGCGGAGACCAGCAGCGTCGCTATCAGCAGGCGCCGCACGGAACTCAGTGCTCGCCGGTTAGCGGCACGAATCGCACGGCGGCGATCTGCCGCGTTACGACCTCGCCGTCACTGCCCTTTTCCAGCAATAGCAGCAGCTGCGTCATGAATCGTGCGCCGACCGGAATCACCATCCGGCCCCCGGGTTTCAGCTGGTCGATCAGGGGCGGCGGAACGTGACTGGCCGCCGCGGTCACGATGATCGAGTCGAACGGCGCGTGCTCTTCCCAGCCGTAATAACCGTCGCCGAGCCTCGTCGTCACGTTGTCGTAGCCAAGTGCCTGCAGACGCTCCCCGGCTGATGTCGCCAGCGCCTCGACGATCTCGATTGTGTACACGCGGCCCACGAGTTCCGCGAGCACCGCAGCCTGGTACCCCGAGCCGGTTCCTACTTCCAGCACGACATCGTCTGCGTCGGGTTCGAGGAGGTCGGTCATAAGCGCCACGATGTATGGCTGAGAGATTGTCTGGCCGTGGCCGATCGGTAACGGTCGGTTCTCGTAGGCATGCCGCACCTGTCCGGGCGGCACGAACCTGTGGCGCTCGACGCGACCCAGAGTCGCGAGCACGTCGTCGCTGAACGGATTGTCGCCCGCGTAACGCGCGTAGGCGCGCACTTCGTCCACCAGGTCGGTGCGCAACGCGGCGTAGTCGGGATCTCCCGCGACAGCCGGTGCCGCGAGCATGACCGCCAGCGCAATCAGTGCGCGCATCACGCAAACATCCACGCGCCGTAGCCGACCACGAAATCCCGGTCGCCGCCGGTGTCGCCGGAATTACACAACTCGAGCGTCTTTACGCTCATCCCGCGGCGCTTCGCAGCCAGCAGCAGCCCCCGCAACGGGGTGGCTCCACAAGCGTCGTTGTGGTCGATGCGGTTATCGAGCTGCTCGATTCGCCGGCAGGTCGTTTCATCGCGGGCGCGTGCGGCGGCGTAGTCGAGGTAGTGACTCAGGTCCGAGCTGACCACGATCAGCGTTTCCGGGGCGGCCCAGAGCGACTCGATGAGATTTGCCACTTCACGCGCCGTCGCCTCTCCGACGACCACCGGGACGATGCTGAAATCGCCGAGCACCGTCTGCAGGAAGGGCAGGTGTACTTCCAGGCTGTGTTCGTACTGATGGGAGGGCTCGAATACGGCGACGCCCTTCGCTTCGAGCGCGGCGACCGCCGCCGTGTCGACAGGAACGTCGCCGAGTGGCGTCCGGAACGCCCGGGCCCCGCTCAGTGCCATGCCGGCGACCGGTACGCGGTGACACGGTCCCAGCAGTACCACGCGTTTGTAGGTGTCCCGATGTGAAGCCAGCCGCGCATAGGCAGCTGCCGCGACGGCACCCGAATAGGCATAGCCAGCGTGAGGTACGACGAACGCACGGGGCGGTGCACCGGGTTGGGTTACCGCTTCGGCAAGCAGTTTGTCGACGAGCGCCCGCAGCTCTCCCGGATCCTCCGGGTAGAACTGGCCGGCGACGGCGGATTCTCTCACGACGGTCATAGCGGCTTTGCCGTGCACAACAGGACCATTCTAGGCGACCCCGGCACGATGAGTATAGGTAACTTTACGGGTTACGCATTGATTCCTGCGCCCGGAGCAACCATATAGAGTGTCGGAAGATGAACGACAGCAAGGCGATTTCGGGCACGACGGCCCGCTACTGGCACCGCCTGGACAACGGTCGCCTGCAGTGCGACCTGTGCCCGAGGTTCTGCAAGCTACACGACGGCCAGCGCGGTCTGTGTTTCGTGCGCGCTCACGGCGGCCGGGGACTGGTGTTGACGACCTACGGCCGGTCCAGCGGGTTCTGCATCGATCCGATCGAGAAGAAACCGCTCAATCATTTCCTGCCCGGGACGCCGGTGCTGTCCTTCGGCACGGCGGGCTGCAACCTCGCCTGCAAGTTTTGCCAGAACTGGGACATCACGAAATCGCGGCAATTCGACCTGCTGCAGGCGCGGGCGTCGCCAGAGGCCATTGCGACGGCCGCGACCGACAGCGGCAGCCGCAGCGTGGCCTATACCTACAACGATCCGGTCATTTTCCTTGAATACGCGGTCGACGTCGCCGCGGCCTGCCGCGAACAAGGCATCCGGAATGTCGCCGTTACGGCCGGCTACATCACGGAGCAGGCTCGCAGGGAGTTCTTCGGTGTCATGGACGCTGTCAACGTCGACCTGAAGGCATTCACGGAGCGCTTCTACTGGAAGATCTGCGGCGCCCACCTGGAGCCCGTGCTGGACACGCTGCGTTACCTGAAGTCGGAAACCAGCATCTGGGTCGAGCTGACGACACTGCTGATTCCGGGCGAAAACGACTCCGATGCCGAGATCGACGCCATGAGTCGCTGGATTGCGGACACGCTCGGACGCGACGTCCCGCTGCACTTCACCGCTTTCCATCCCAGCTGGAAGATGATGGACACGCCTCCGACTCCGAAGAGCACGCTCAGGCGCTGTCGCGACATCGCGCTGCGAAACGGGCTATACCATGTCTACACCGGAAACGTGCGCGATCCGGCCGGTGCGAGCACATACTGCTCGTCCTGCGGCGCGCTGCTCATCGGGCGGGACGGCTACCAGCTCGGTGAATGGAATCTGGCTGTGCACGACGGCAAGGCCCGCTGCAGCGTCTGTAACGGGCCGTTGGCCGGTATTTTCGAGGCCCGCCCGGGACACTGGGGCGGGCGGCGCCAACCGCTGGCGCACCGCCTGCAGGCGATATAATGGACCACCTGCTCCGATTCGCCTGCAGCAGACCGAGTGTGACTATAATTCGCCAGTAACCAAGAACAGAGGGAGTTACCGATGGGATTTCTGGATTTTGCAAAGGACGTGGGCCGGCAGCTGTTCGACACGGACGCCGAAGCCGCGGATAACATCAAGGAACACCTGAACATCAAGCTGTCCGGCCTGAAAAACCTCGACGTGAAGTTCGACGACGGCGTCGCGACGATCTGCGGAGAGTGCGCGAACGAGGCGACGAGGAACTCCGCCATCCTGATCGCGGGCGACGTCAAGGGCGTCAAGAAGGTCGTGGCAGACGACCTTACCTTCCCTCCGCCCAAGGTCGAGGAGGAAAAAGAAAAGGTCGAGTTCTACGAGATTGTCTCGGGTGACACCCTGGGCGGAATCGCCAAGCGCTACTACGGCAAGGCGTCTCTGTATACGCGGATCCACGCAGCCAACAAGGAATTGATCCCGGACCCGAACAAGATCTACCCCGGGCAGAAGATCAAGATTCCTCTCGACTGACCTGAGCCGCCTCGATCAGGCTTTCTTACCGGGCCGCGACGGCACGGCCTTTAGCTGTGCCTTGCGCTTGCGGCGCATCTCGTCGAGATTTTTCATGCGTCGCGTATCCGCCGCAGTCACCCGGCCTGCCGCTCCCTGGTCAGGCACGGGCACGTTTATCACCTTGAGGCGGTGATGGCCGAGCGAGATGACGTCGTTGTCGAGCAACAGCGTGCTCTTGACCCTGACCGAATTGACCGTCGTGCCGTTGACGCTGTTCAGGTCCAGCAACACGAGGCCATCCGAGTAGAGCATCAGCAAGGCGTGGAACTTGCTGCAGAACTCGTCATCGATGACGATGTCGGCGAAGTCCGAGCGGCCGATCAGCACTTTCTTGTCGTCGAAGACGAATTCCTGCAGCGTCTTGCCGTCCCTCGATATCACCACGCTCGGCGGCTTGCGCGTCGCTGGAAGTTTCGCCGGCCGTTTCATGATGCGGGTAACGGTAACCGGGAGAGCTTCCGAGCGCTTTATTGCTGTGAGCGCCAGTGAATTCAGACGCGCAGGCCAACCCCGGGCGATCTCGTGCAGCTTGTCGCAGGCATCGCCGGGGAACACCGAGTCCGGCACACCGACACCGCAAGCCTCGAGTCGCGCATGGAGATACACGAGCGCCTCGTTGGCCGTCATCGGCTGGAGTTGATGTGCCTCGATGGGGCGTTCCGCACCCAACTTGCCGTCCTCGTCGGACAACGGGTTCAAGCTGCGCCTGCTGGTGACGACAATACGCAGAGCCGGTTTACCGCCCTCTGTTATGGCTGCGATCCTGCCCAGTGTCTTCAGCGTGCTCGGGAACATCCTGTCGGCGTTGTCCACGATGATGATGGGCGGCTGATAGCTGCGCGTCTGCTGCCCGGCGAACATCGCGAGCAGTTGCAGCAATTCCTCTGTGGTCTGGAGATCGGTCGTGTAGCCATAGCGAGCCAGGATCTCCGACACGAAGCTCCGCGGTTTGAATCGCGTGCCGTCGAGGGCCGCTATCGATGTGTCACGCGGCAACTCGTTGACGAACTGGCGCACCACGGTGGATTTGCCGGACCCCTCCGGACCCTCGATGACGCCGATCGCTTTACCGCTGCCCAGTATGCTCCAGATGAAGTCGAGCGCGTGCTGCTGCGACTCGTACTTGACCGCAACGGATACCTTCGAATCCTTGCCGAAAGCCCGTTCCCCGAAATCGGTCTTGTCCAGGTCCATTTTCAATTTGGTCAGGTCCCAACCCCATTAGTCATAACGAAAGAACTGCGCAAAAGGTTCCATCCCTGTCTACAGCAGGCCGTCGAGGCCGTCCAGGTCATTGATTACACGCCACTCACCGCCGGCTTTCTCGACCCGACCCTGCCATTCCTCGAGCCGCGTCAGGTACTCCCGCGGGTCGATGTTGTCGCTGCGCAGCTTGGTGACGTTCAGGGCGATGACATCGAAACCGTTCAGTTCGAGATCGAAGTCGCGCACGTAACCCTCCTCCAGGTCTTCCTTGAGATCGGAGAATATCAGGATGGTCTTGTTGCCCGTGCCCTTCTCGTTCAGGTATTCGACCGCCTGCAGTATGCCGCCGGAGATATCCGTGTACGGCGACGAATTGGCGCTGTTCACGAAGTCGGCAATCTGCTGCGCAAAAACCCGCTTTTGCCGGTTGACAGCGCTCGGCCGGTCGTCGAAGGAGGCTTTGGCGATGATGTCCTTCTCGCTGAAGCTGCCGGTATCGATCCTTGCCACCGCGAACGTGTCGGTCTCGCCGAGGTGCGACAACGTGTAACGGATAATCTGTTCCGCCTTGGCCAGTTCCTCGCGATATGTGCCGGAGGTATCCAGCAGCATGTAAACGCCTGTGTTACGAGGACCCTGCTGCCCGCAGGACGTGAGCATCGCGCAGGCGATAAGTACCGCTAACTGCCTCATGACCGTGCCTCCCTTCGCAATGCATTGCGGCCTTTGCCGTCCGCGCTTTGCCCCATTTTCTGCTCGAGCCACAGCGGCACGAACAGCGGCAGGTCGTACAGCTGTTCCAGCAGCGTGCCGATGTGCAGTGCGGCGTTTCCGAGCACCCGCAGCAGGAGCGATATGAAACGCAGCGCGGCGATGCCGATCATGCCCACGACCGTGCGCAGCGAATGCACAAAAGTCTCCAGCGGGATCGCTACGAACGTCAGCGCAAACGGGAGTATGAACCCCATGCCCATCTGGGCAGCCGTGGTTATCCACAGGTATTCGTTCGTCGCAGTGGCCGATGCATCGCCGCGCAACAGCGCGCTTGTCGCCAGTTCGTCGTGCAACAGCACTTCTCGCATGTAGGCGAGGCCTGCCTCGACGCTGGCGAGCAGGAACAGGATCGTGAACGTGATGACCGCCATGCGGATGCGGACCTTGTCCGGCAGCGCGCCGATGACGGGGAACAGCCGCGTGATGCGGAGCGACTCCATCAGGAACAGGCCCATCGATATCTCTACCATGATGATGACCAGCGCCGCGATGTCGGCCGTCCTGTAACCGCCGATCAGGCTCGTGCCGCCGACCATCTCCGCCATCGGCCGCGCGATCAGCGAGAAGTTGATCGCGGCGCCGCCGATCGCAACCGTCAGGACCAGCGCGGAGACAAAGAAGTTGACCAGGGATGATGATGAAAGCACGGAGACCGCGCGGTCGTGGCCACGCACGATGTCCTCGTACTCCTGCATCAGCCGGTCGATGGTGACGGACCGCGCCAGCAGGCTGTCCACGTTTTTGCCGACCCGGGACAGCGTCTTCTGTATTTCACGCCAGTCCGGACGCATCCCCTTGAGGAGCTGATGACGTTGCTTCGATGCCGCCACGTAGGCCGTCATCGCCTCCTTGTGCGCCTTGACGAGCGACTTGTGGATGTCGCTCAGGATATTTCCGACGCCGAAGCGCCCCTCGCGCTCGTCGATCTTTGCGATCGCCTTGACCGCCTCTACCCACCCAGGGGGGTCCGGCGGCACGTTGACGGACTGCTGGTGGTCGTCCTCGATGCGCTTGATCGATTCATCGAGCGAGCGGTGCAGCGCCGAGTAATTGCCGAGATCCTTCCGAACAGTGTCGTTGATGCGGTCGAATTCGCGTTCGATGACGCGTTCCTTGGCCTCGCGTCCCGCAGCCAGCAGCACGTCGCGGTTGCGTGCCGCGAGGCTCTCCTGCGAACGCGCCACGGCTTTGGAAGCCGTGCGAAAACCGCGGTGAAGGGCGCGCGCCATTGCCTGGATCGCTTTGTGCGCCGTCGCACGCGCCAGGTACAGCGCGGAGACAATGAGAATTATCCAGAGTAGCGCCGAGGCGACTGGCCACGGCGTAATGCCTAGCATGAATGCCATTGATGGTAACCCCGCTGTCCTAGCAAAAGACCGTAGACCGGTGGCTTTGCGAAGCGCCCTTTCGAACGCCGTGCCTTTTTCATCCGATGTCACAGTTTCACACGGATTTCCGTATTGTCAATTGCACCGGAAACAGGGGCTTAAGTTGCCGATTTATAAGGACAACGACCGCTAACGCGGATAATATGTTCAACGCTCGACAATACCTATAACAACAATCTGAGGGAGAGAAATCATGAGGAAGTCATTAATAGCCGTGCTGGCTCTGCTCGGCCTGGGCATTTCCGGGCTCGCGTCGGCTGACTCGTTCGCCAATGTCTACACGTGCAAACTGAAAGACGACGTGGAACTGGATGCGGTACAGGAAGCCAACAGCAAGTGGCTGAAGTTCGTTAATGCAAAGGTCGCGGGTGGCGGCATTACGAGTTCAGTAGGCACGGCCGTGGTCGGTAATTTCGAGACGTTCATTTTCGTCGATACGTATCCCAGCCTGTCTTCGTGGGCCGCCACGCAGGAACTGCTGGACAGCGATGCCGGTGACGAAGTCGACGATCTGTTCGAGGACCTGACAGACTGCAGCAAGAACAGCCTCTGGAAGTTCGAAGACACGAAGTAGGAGCGGAACCGCATTGTAGGAGCGCGCCTTGGCGCGCGATAGCTCGCGCTTCGAGAAGCGCTGCTACACTTCACCCCGGGACCGCGCTCCTACGGGTACATCCGGTAGTCGTACTTCGGGACGACGACTTCGTAAAGCGGCTGCAGATACATGACCAGGTCGATCAACTCCTGGATGGTCATGTACCGGTTGTACACGTACATTTTCGATTCGCCGTCTTCGGCAACCATTTCCGGGGGATAACCTTCCGCCAGCTTGTGTGACGGGTTGATGATGGACGTGACGAGTTCACCGTAAGATTTTACGCGAGTGACCTTGCCGCCCAGTTCGACGTACGGGGGGTCGAGGCCGGGCAATTCGGGGAACTGTTCGCCCTCGATGAAGTGGCACTGGTGACACTGCAAGTAAATAAAGGTATCGCGGCCGGCGACAGGATCACCTTCGGGCAAGCTGAATCCGCGTTCCGACATGCGATCGCGCTCGCATCCACCCAGCATGGCAAGTAGCAGCGCCAGCAGGGTGAGTATTGACCTGAGTTTCATCGCGAGCCTCCTTGGCAGGCGCGTCTTGCCTCGCAAGTCATTAATATCAAAATAACTATCGGCACAGAATTCGGGAAAACCGCAGCGCGATGCGGTCTCTTGCGGGCTGCGCGGCAGGCGCCCATACTCGAAAATCTATGGGCCGCCGAGCACACTGGGAGCAGGTTTACAGCAGCAAGCCGTCAGACCGGCTCGGCTGGTACAAGCCCCGCCTGCAGACTTCGCTGGAGTGGATTACGGCGCTCGGACTGGACCCGGACGAACCGATTATCGACGTCGGCGGCGGCGCGTCGACACTGGTCGACCACCTGCTCGATCGCGGCTACACGGACGTGACGGTGCTCGATCTCGCCGGCCCGGCACTCGATCTCGTCAAGGCGCGTCTCGGCGAGCGACGCTCTGCCGTCACCTGGTTGTGCGGAGACATCACCGAGATCGAACTCGAGGAAAACGCATTCGCACTATGGCACGACCGTGCCGTATTTCATTTCCTCACGGAGCCGGACGACCGGGCCGGCTACCTGGCGAACCTCAGGCGCGCGTTGCGCCCGGGCGGCTACCTGGTCATCGGCACGTTCGCGCCCGGGGCACCGCCGAATTGCAGCGGCCTGCCGGTACAGCGCTATGAGCTGGATCTGCTGCAAGAGACGCTCGGGAACGAGTTCCTGCTGCGGCGTAGCCAGACGGAATTGCACGTGACGCCTGGCGGCGTGGAGCAGATGTACCTTTACGGCGAGTTCCGCCTGGGAGCCTGATCGTCAACCGCGCAACCACTCGGGATACGACATGGATGCGTCGACCGGGAGCGTTGCCGCGAGTTCACTGAGACAAGCCCCAACCACGGCATCGAAGCCGGCTGCCGCGGTCGGATCGTCGGGAAACGCTTCGAACGCGATCGAGCAGTAACGCTTGCCGTTCAGCTCAATGTCGGCCATCTCCAAAACTACACCGCGCTCGAGAACGGTGCCGGACCCGACTTCCGCGGGCGTACCCGAATCCAGGCTAAACAGCCTCAGACCCCGGGTCTTGTGGACCGAGGCTGTTTCCAGACCGGGCCCGCTGTCGGCATCGAACAGCAAGCGATACGCGGCCGGGACCTCGGTGTACGTCCACTTGATCCAGCGCTGCACCCTGCCTTCGTGACGGGCACCGAAACGGCATGCCCCGAGGTCGGCCACCCGGCCCTTGATCTGCAGGCTGCCTTCACGCCACTTGACGCCCATGTCGGCGCAGCCTCGCATGAGCAGGTAAACGTCCGGCTGCCCGCCCGCGCGGCCCCGCCATTGCGGCTTTCCCAAGTCGGCGAGGCGGGTAAACGGCGTGCAGGTCTCGAACCACTGCCTGAACTGCGGGTGGCCGTCGGCAACACCCTCGAAGAACCAGCGTGTTTCAATACTCGCAAACGGCAACATGTTAGCGACCGATCGCGGTGCTAGTTCCCGCTCCTTCCCGCACGCATCAATTCGTAATGTCCGCCCTTGTCCAGCGCACGCCTGTAAGCCGGCCGTGCCCGGATGGTCTCGAGAAACGCGGCAAGATGCGGATAGTCGTCGGTGAGATTCGTCCGGACCTCCGCCGCTTCGAGCGCGAAGCTCATCTGCACGTCGGCTGCCGAGAACATGTTCCCGCAGAACCAGCGCGATTTCCTCAGCGTTCCCTCCATGAACGCCAGGTTTTTCGAGACATTGGCGTCCAGGTAGCTATCGCGCACCTTCCCGGCTATCCCTTTTGCGACCGGCTTGAGGAAGAACGGCATCGGTGCTTCCTCGATACGGCTCAGGACCAGCGACAGTATCATCAGCGGCGCGAAACTGCCTTCGGCGTAATGCAGCCAGTAGTTGTACGCCAGGCGTTCGTCTGTGCCCTCCTCCGGGCGCAGCCTGCCATCGTCGTACTCGTACATCAGGTATTCGATGATCGCGCCGGATTCGGCGATGGTCCTGTTGCCATCGGCAATGACCGGCGCCTTGCCCAGCGGGTGCACGTCCAGGAGTTCGGGCGGTGCAAGTCCGGTCTGCTTGTCCCGGCCGTAGCGCTTGATCTCGTAGTCGATGCCGAGCTCTTCGAGGAGCCAGACAATGCGTTGTGAACGGGAGTTCTCGAGGTGGTGAACGGTGATCATGGCGGGACCTCTCGGTGATGTCCCGGCCGATTATAAGGTCAACGGCGCTGCCGCGAGCGCAGCCCGCCTAGAATCGGATGCTGAAACCGAGTCGCGCCTGCGGCGGGCGCCGGAATGCCTCGGGATCGCCGAACTCGGGATCCGGCCGGCGGAAGTCTCCGGACACATCCCGCGCGCGGTAATCGGACTCCAGGGTAATAAAGGCACGTCGCAGCACGGTCTCGAGCAGATTGCCCGGGCGGTCAAGCCGGGTCTGCGATGCCGGCACCGCGTATTCGGCCCCGCCGAACAGCGTCAGCCAGCGGTATTCCACGGTGTGCGCCGCAGTCTGCGCCATTGCGCTCGACGCCGCGACGGCCAGTACCAGGCCCGCCAAGATCCTTGTCAACCGGCCCGTCATGTGCCGTACCCCGCGTCTGCAAATCCTTGCCCTACATGGACATACGGGTGACGCGGCGAAAAGTTCAGTGATTTTACATAACGCAGGACTGCCGGCACGCGCCCGGCGTCAGACGAAGCTCCGCACCAGCTTCAGCATCCTGTCGCGCGTTGTCGGGTCCGGCAGGCGCCCCATGCCGGCGCCGAGATTGTCGACGAGATGGTCCGGGTTGGCCGTTTCCGTCAGCACGCAGGTAACGGCCGGGTGCGACAGGATGAACTTCAGCGAGAACTGCGCCCAGCTGTCGCAGTCGAATTCCGCCGCCCATTCCGGCAGTTCCCGGTCGCGCACGACGTCGAAGTATTCGCCGTTCATGAACGGCCGGTTCACCAGGATCGCAACGCCTTTCTCCTGCGCCATCGGCAGTACCGTGTCGCCCGCCTGTGGCTCGAGCAGCGAATAGTTCACCTGGATGAAATCCACGGCGCCCATATCCATCAACCGCATCATGGGTTCGTGGAACTCCAGCTTGTGCCGCGCGGCGCCAATGTAGCGCGTCAGGCCCGCCTCCTTCAGGCGCATGTACCTTGCGGGTTCCGCGAGGATTTCCTTGAAGTCGTACGTGAGGACGAGATCCAGCACGTCCTTGCCCTGCGCTGCCCGGACACGCTTCAGTTCGGCGACCATGGCATCGTATTGCACGGTACCCAGGTAGGTGCCTACAAACAGCCGCGACTGCAGTTTATGGGCCTGCATGATACTGGCAACGGTGAAGCGGCTCGGGCCGAGCGTATCGATATAGCGCCCGCCATACTTGATAAACAGCTCGATGAGCTTGCGGGTCGCCTCGAGGTTACCATCCTGGAAGTGGCGCGAGTTACCGAGCCCCACCATGGGGAGTTCCTCGGCAGTTCCCGGAATGGGCCGCGAGTGAATCTCCAGCTTGTTGTGAGCGAGGGCCAGCGCAGGCATCGCCGTGCTCAGGGCAACGGCGCCCGTAGATTTGAGAAAGTCACGACGGCTGGTCATCGCTCACCCCTTGTTCACCAATCCGCAGGGGGAGTATAAGAACAGTATCAACTCGAGGAAAGTCATGAACAAAAAAGCTCACGCTCTTCTCCTCCTCATCGGCAGCATCATGCCGGTATCGGCGTATGCCGCGGATGCGCAGGAAATCATCGACAAAGTCCTGCGGCTCGAGGAAGAGCGCCGCGCTGGCGTCAATCGCTATATCGTCGAGCAGGACGCTATGGGAATGGTCTCGAGAATCGCCTTCGAACGCACGACGGTAACCGGGCCGGACGGCAAGCCCATGGACACCTTCCAGATGGTGCTGCCGGAAGACATGCTCAGTTCGAGGCCGGGTGAGGAACCGGTCATGTCGCAGGACGACTTCGACGACATGGCGCAGGAGGCCGTCTACAGCGTCGCGGCATTCTCGGAGTCGGCCAGACTCGTGGGCACGGCGACCGTGGAGGGACGCAAGGCCTACCACCTCGTCGCCGAGAACCTGGAGCGCACGCGCAGCTTCGAGGGCCAGCAGGAATTCACGCTGCAGACGATCAACATCTGGATCGATGCCGACGAGTACGTGCCGCTGCGGATGGTCATGGACGGCACGATGGAAACTGACGGCACGCCGCGGGCGATGACGATCGAGACCATCGAACGCGACTACCGCAACGTGCCGGGCAGCAACATGTACGAGCCTTACCAACAGGTGATGCGGCTAACGGGCCAACTGGCCGACGAGACCAAAGCCCAGATGAAAGAGGCGCGCGCCCAGCTCGCCGAGTTCGAAAAACAATTGGCAGAGATGCCGGAGTCGCAGCGCAACATGATGATGAGCATGATGGGTGACAAGATTGAAATGATGCGCAGTATGGCTGCCGGCGATGGTATCGAGATCGTTTCCAATGTCCGCTCGATCACCGTTGAGTAAGCGGGAAACAGGTCTGGCCCTGAAGACCGCTGTGCTTTATGGCAGCGTGCGCAGCGCCCGCCAGGGAATCAAGGCCGCGCGCTTCATCGTCAGCAAGCTCGAGGCGCGCGGTCACGAAGTCGAACTCATCGATCCCATGGAACGGCAGCTGCCGCTGCTGAACCGGATGTACAAGGAATTCGGTGCCGGCGAAGCACCACCGGCCCTCGAATCGATCGCGTCCGTATTTCGCGCGGCCGACGGGTTCGTCATCGTGAGCGGTGAGTACAACCACAGCATCCCGCCCGCCCTCAAGAACCTACTCGACCACTTCCAGAGCGAATACCATTACAAGCCGAGCGCGATCGTCACCTACTCTGCCGGTCCGTTTGCGGGCCTCCGCGGGCTCGCCAACCTGCGTGCCATACTCGGCGAACTCGGTACGCCGAGTATCCCGACCGTATTTCCGGTATCCCGGGTGCAGGACGCGTTCGACGAAGATGGCCAGGCGATGGACAACGCCTACGAGGATCGCGTCGGCCGGTTCCTGGAGGAATTCGAGTGGTACTCGCGAGCTCTGCGTGCAGGACGGCAGGCAGCGCAGTAGATTTACGTATCGCGCAAGGGCCAGCATGCCGCTAGGGTGACGCCGGGGCCGCCAAGGCCAACGGAGTTGATTGCCCATGAAAACCATCATCGAGCCGCATCGCGTCAAGATGGTCGAGCCCATCGGGCTCACGGATCGCGCCTAACGCGAGCGCCTGA
>JBFIHC010000062.1:0-19662 GCA_041601995.1 Woeseiaceae bacterium
CCGAGCTTGGTCCGCGTGAACGACTGCGCCAGTGCATTGACCGGGTCCCAGTTGATCTTGGTCACCGCCCACTTGCCGTCGATCTCGTGGGTCACCGGTCCATGGTGGGTGTGATACACCTCGAACGTGCGCTGGCGGGTGCCGTCGCCGTGTTTGTAATTCAGCGTGACCGTGGAGACTTCGACGGGCCGCCACTCTTTCCCGTAGCGATACACGAGCTCGCCGTCGACGCGACTCACGTCTTCGACGAATTCGTCAATGAAATCGACGTGGGTCGACGTGTGCATCCAGCCGGTCTTGTCGTTGAAGCCCTGGTAGATGAAAAACTGGCCCCAGGTCACCGCGCCGTAAGCGTTCAACCCCTCCTCGCTGACGGCGTGTACCTCGCCGCGAAAGTAGAACGACGTGTGCGGATTGATCAGCAACATCGCGTTGCCCGACGCGGTTCGTTCGCCCGCGATCGCGAAGCCGTTGGAGCCTCCCGGGGGCGAAAACTCCGCGCCGGTACGGCGCGCCGCCGCGATCTCCGCGCCGTTGCCGCCGCCCCCGTAGAAACGCGCGATCCGCGCGAGCGGGATCTGCTCGATGTCACCGCCGATCGAGCCTTCGCTGAAGAACATCGGCATCCAGGGTTCGAAGCGGGTCAGGAGCTTCGGCTCGACCTCGGGGTGCGTCAGCAGGTAATAATTGAGGCCGTCGGCCCACGCGTCGCACAAAGCCCGCAACCAGTCGGGCGCGGATGCGTACGCGGCCTTGGCCTCGTCCACCGTCATGTAGAGTCGCGCACGCAGGTCGCTGAAGAGCGCACGCTCGCCCTCGACTTCGGCCAGGCGGCCGATGGCCCAGACGTAATTGCGCTCGATGCGCGGAAAATCGTCCTCGGCCTGCGCGTACAGCAGCCCGAACACGGCGTCAGCGTCGGTGTTGCCGTAGATATGCGGCACGCCGAAGTCGTCGCGGAAGATCTCGACCCGCGAGGCACGCGCCTCGAGTCTCGCCCGCTCCTCGGCCGCCGCGGGGGCCGGTTGGTCGGACGGCTGAGTACACGCAACGAGCGCGAGGCAGATAGCGAACGCAAGCGCACGCATGGGCAGATTGATCACGGGTGTGTGTCCCTGTTCGTCACTTTTTTTCCTGCGGCGGCCTCCCGGGCCAGTCACCGAACTGCATCTCGAACTCGATACCGACGCCGATGTTGCGCTCGCGCTCCTCGCTGAGGAAATCCCGTGGCCAGTTCATGTAGGTCAGCAGTTCCACGAACAGCCACTCGCGTGAGATCTGCCGCCGGTACCTTAGCTCGAAACCGTAGTCCCGGACCGGCACCTCGTAGTCGGTTTCCCCGGTAGAGTAGACCGCATAGGACATGGCGCTCTTGTCGGAGAGATTGTTGTAGGCCACCAGCTTCGTGGACCAGGACATGCCTTCGACCTTTTCCTCGGCCACGACAATCGAATACGAGCGTAATAGCCAGGTCTTGTTGAAAACATGATCGAGCACATTTTGCATCGATACGCCGGCGCCGCGCTGGTTCTGTACGAACAAGCGTGGCTCGACCCGCCACAGCCAATCCTCACCGAATGCCTTGTGCCAGCGGTACGTGGCCCGGACGAAGGGTTCGAGCGGCGTCGCCATGCGCACGCCCGCGCCGAATGACCAGCCGCGCCGCAGCGTCGCGTCGCGGCTGTAGCCGATGCCGAGCAACCAGTCCTCTTCCTGAAAATCGTTGAACCGGTCCGGCAGCGTATCGATATTGTCGTCGGCCGAGCCGTCGACAAAGTCATCGAGGTCGCCGCGGCCAAGCAACAGGCTGGTGCGTTTGTTTATCGCCGGCAACGCGATTCGGGCCTTGAGGCGGATGCGCTCGCGCAGTCCGTCACGCTGGTCCCACTGACCGCCGACGGAGAGACGGCCGCGGGTTACCGTCGCCTCTTCCTCGACGTCGGCCGAGCCGAAGATGTTGTCGAACGTCTGCGCCGTGCCGACGACGACATCCTCGACGGTTCGCTGTGTACGGTCGAGCAATGGCGTCTGCTCTTCCGCAGAGACCGGAGTCTCGTATATCGGTGTTACGACTGCGGGTTGGTCGAGCAGATCGCGATCGACGGTGTAGGTCTCGTCCGCCACGGGCTCCGGTGCCGGCACCGGATCGGCCGACGTCGCACAGGCTGTCGTCAGCACTGCCACACACAGGAGGGAAGCCCGGCCTGCAATCACGGCTCACCGCCTGCCTGCGGCTCGATCTGTTTCTCGATGTGGACGGCGTCGTCGAAGACACGGTAAACCGCGTATTCCCTGACCGGAGTCAGCCGCGCCTCGACCGGGTGCGACCGTTCCAGGGACTGCACGCCTGCGCAGGCGGACATCAGTGCCAACGCCAGGGCCGTTACGGCGGCAGCGGTAATGGTTCGACAGGGGCCGATTTTGGATTGATTGTCAGCATTCATGATATCGCCGGCAAAACGAGACTCGCGAGGCTCAACACCAGGAAGAAACCGCACATGTCCGTCACCGTGGTCAACAACGGTCCCGACGCTACCGCAGGATCGAATTTGAAGCGCTTCAATAATAACGGCACCGTACCACCGATCGAAACCGCCACGACGGTATTGATCGCGAGCGCCGCTCCAACGACCAGCCCGAGGACCGCGTTGCCTTTCCAGATCCACGCGGCCAACCCGAGCAACAGCCCAAGTGCGAGGCCGTTGATGACACCGACGCTGGCTTCCTTGCCCCATACGCGCAGCACGTCGCGCGGCAGCGCGGCGCCGAGCGTCAGTTCACGCATGCTCACGGCGACCGCCTGGTTGCCGGAGCAGCCGCTCATGTCGGAAACGATCGGCAGGAACACGGCCAGCGCAATCACGGCGGACAGGGTGTCTTCATAGAACGCGATGACACTGGCCGCGATGATATTGAGGACGATGTTGATGCTCAGCCACGACAGCCGACGCGCCGAGCGCACGGTCACCGGCATGCTGCGCAGCTCGTCGCCACCGATGATACCGGCCGCCTTCAGGGCGTCCGCTTCGGATTTTTCCGCCAGCGCCTCGAGAACCGCGCGCCGGCGCACGATACCGAGCATCATGCCGCGAGCATTGACCACGGGCACGGCGGCGATGTCATGCTCGTCGAAGAAGTTTTCGAGCTCGCCCAGGCTCGCGTCAGGCAGAACCGTGAACGCCTCTTTTGCCAGCTCGCCGATCCTGCACCCCGGGTCGGCAAACACGAGGTCGCGAATCCGGATGACACCCTTCAGCTTGCGCTTTCTGACCACGACGTAGACGTAGTGAACGGTGAGCAGGGTGTAATCGATGTCCTCGCGCGTAAGATCTTCGACCGTCTCGCGTACCGTCAACGACATCGGGTAGGAGGCGAACTCGGTCATCATCAGCCCGCCGGCCTGGTCCGGAGCGTAGGTGATTAGCTCCCGGATCTCCTCGGCGTCTTCCTCACCCAGCTCGGCGATGATCGCCTCGGCATCGTCGGCGTCCAGTTCCGACAGCACGTCCACCCGGTGGTCGCTCGCGAGTTCCTCGACGATCGGGGCGGCCGCCTCCGCGGGCATTTCCTCGATCAGGTCGGCGGCGTAAGCATCGGAAACGGCCTCCAGCAGTGACGCCGCCCGCTCCGGCGGCAGGAGCGCCAGCAACCTCCGCTGGTCGGCGGGGGTCAGTACATAGATTTCATGCAACAACTCGTCCGGCTGCATGGTGTCGAGCATGGCTTCGACGTCCTCGGCACGATCCGAGTGGAGCAGATCCTCCAGCGTGTCGTGTCGTTCCTCTTCTGCCGTGTGCATGAACCCGTCTCCGCCAGCTCGTTTCCCGAGCAACATGATACGCTGGCGGGATACCCGCGCATAAGACGCTTTCGTGTGCGTATTCCATTGCCGACGCCCCGGCGCTAAGCTTCGCCAATGACTTACTGCCTCGCTGCCACTGTCACCGATGGGCTCGTTTTCGTCTCGGATTCCAGGACGAATGCCGGCATTGATCAGCTTGGCACCTTCAGCAAGATGCATCCTTTCACGGACATCCCCGGACGTTTCTTCACGTTGCTGAGCGCGGGCAACCTGGCCACCACGCAGGCAGTGGTCGCACGGTTACACCGCGACATCCGCGAAAACGCCGCGCTCAGTCTGGCAACCGTCAAGCGAATTCGGGAAGCGGCAGACTATATCGGCGAAGTGAGCCGGCAGGTACAGGCGAAGTACGGGGAGCTGGAACGGACGCCCGGTTTCTCACCGGATGCCGACTTCATCTTCGGCGGCAAGATCGGTAATGCCGAGCACGCCCTGTTCCACATTTACGCGCAGGGCAATTACGTGTCGCCAACCGAGCTGGCGCCGTTCGTCCAGATCGGCGAACAGAAGTACGGCAAGCCGATACTCGATCGCATCGTGCGCGTCGAAGCGCCGCTCGAGACCGTCGCACTCTGCGGCCTCGTGTCAATGGACTCGACGATGCGAAGCAACGCCAGCGTCGGCCCTCCTATCGAGCTGATGATCTACACCGCCGGATCACCCGGCTCCCACATCCACGTCATTTACGGCGAGGATGATCCGTACCTCCGCGAAATTCGCGAAGCGTGGGCGGAGAACCTGCGGCAAGCCTTCGAGAAGTTGCCGCCGATCAGCCTGCCAAAGAAGAAGGTGCGCCTGGTCGATCGGTGAATCGCCTGATCGCGCCGCGCACGAAATCGATCTTGTCGGCGATGGCCGGCGTAATGGCGAAGGGATAGGCGTCAGCCAGTCCGAGACTCCGCATCACGTCGTTGACCCTGACGGCGAGACCGATGAAGTCGTTGCGCCAGTCGTCGACATCCGCTGTCTTTATCAGGCCGTTCGCGACGGCTGTTTCGAGGGCGGAACGGATGTGCAGGCAGTGTGCGAACGTCTCGGCCCAGTCTTCGACCGGATGGGCGCTCGCGTATCCCGTAATGAAGTATTGTTCCCAGCCCGGTCGCGCGCCATCACGATAATGGGTTCGCAGGGCTTCCTGGTACCCGACTGACTCGTCACCGAACAGGCGGCGCGCCTCTGGCCGCAGTTCGTCATCCACGACCAGGTCGAAATAGAAATGCCCCGCTTCGTGGCGAAAGTGACCCAGCAAGGTCCGGTAGGGTTCGTTCATCAGCTGCCGCATCTGTTCACGATAGACCTCGTCGGCCTCGGCGGCGTTGATCGTTATGACGCCCTGCAGGTGGCCGATGCCGACGTGCTCCTCGTGGACGTCCGGATTGGTGCGCTGGTCTTCCTTGAACACGAATCGCAGTCGCGACGCATCCACGGGAAGCCGGAGGCTCAGCAAATCATGGACAAGCCTGCGTTTAGCCTGTTCGAGCTTGCGCCAGCGGTCGCGGTTCTCGGGCTTGGACAGTGTCGGGATGATCTCGCTGCTGCGGCAGGAAATGCAGGCCCTTTCACCGCCTGCCGGATCGCTGAGCCAGTTGCAGCGGCTGGCGCTATTGCGGTTCTGGCAGAACGGCAGTCCTGCCCCGGGCTCGGATTCCGACGCCATGCTCAGCGTGACCGGGTCAAAGGCGAGCTTGCGGCCGCAACGCGCGCAGCTGTGGTTCTCGAAGTAGACCGTCTGCCCGCAGCGGCAGGTGAGATGCTTCATGCGCCGCCCTCGTGCAGGAACCAGGTGACAGCAACGGCCTGCTGTGCATCGCCGAGACGCTTCTGCACGTTATCCATCAGGGTGCTGACCTCGGCCGCCGACAGGTGGTCGGCACGTATCGGCTGCAGCAGACCCTCTACCCCGTCCAGGGCAACACCCGTATCGTGGCATCTCGGCAACGCCGCGCAGCTCGACCGCGCATTGTCCACGCAGAACGCGATCGAACGGGGAAACGCGCGATCTCGCAGCAGGAAGTCGATGACCCGGTAGCCTTCCACCTGCGGCTGGCAATACTGGCGATACATCTGGAACCCGCTGACCGACTTCAGCACGTTGGTCCAGAGGCTCGAACCGTATCGACGCACGAGCCGCTCGTTGTGTTGTATGTACGCAGTCGCGACATCAATGATGCGGCTGGTCATGTCGGCACGCTCGATGCTTTGGCCGAGCGACAGGAAATGATACGGGCTGTGGTGACTGAGCGTGCCGGTCAGTATGCCGCTGATTTTCTGGCAGTCGCCAATACACTCCGAGAGTATTTCGAATCGATCTTCGTTATTCGCGGCCGGCCCGAGGCTGCGGCGCGCTTCCTGGTACAGCTCGTTGACGCTTTCCCAGGCTTCGTGGGGCAGGAGGTCTCGCGTATTGCGCACATTCTCGCGCGCCATACGCAGCGCATACGCCAGCGACGAATACCCTTCGGCATCCGCGAGCAGGAATTCGAGAATGCCTGTCTCGGTCTCCGGCTTCCCCGACGCGCGGAAAGCGTCCGTCGCACCGACGATTCGGACGAGCTCGAACCAGCCCACGCCGACTTCCTCCGGGAGGTCGAGCAGGAGCTGCGAATACTGCTGCACGATGCGCGCCGTGTTCTCGGCGCGCTCCAGGTAACGGCCCGTCCAGTAGACTCGTTGCGCGGCACGCGACAGCATCAGGCGCCCGCCTCGATGATCCAGGTGTCCTTGCTGCCGCCGCCCTGTGACGAGTTGACGACCAGCGAACCCTTGCGCAGCGCGACGCGCGTCAGCCCTCCGGCGGTTACGGCGACGCTGTCGCCCTGCAGGATGAACGGCCGCAAATCCACGTGACGCGGCTCCAGCGACTCGTCGCAAAGCGTGGGCACGGTCGAAAGGTCGAGGGTCGGCTGCGCGATGTAATTGCGCGGGTCTTGCTTCAGGAGCGCCCTGAATTGTTCGTGTTCCCTGCTGGTCGCGTGTGGCCCCACGAGCATGCCGTAGCCGCCCGATTCGTTCGCAGGTTTGACGACGAGTTCGGGCAGCTTCGCCAGCACGTGGTCCAGGTGTTTCGGGTCGGAGCAGCGCCACGTCGGGACGTTGGGGATGATGGCGTCTTCCTGCAGGTAGTAGCGGATGATGTCGGGCACATAGGAATACACGACCTTGTCGTCGGCAACGCCGGAGCCGGGCGCATTGGCCAGCGACACGTTACCCGCACGCCACGCGCGCATCAGGCCCGGTACGCCGAGCATCGAATCCGGCCTGAATGCCTCCGGATCGAGAAACACGTCGTCGATACGCCGGTAGATGGTGTCCACGCGTGTGAGGCCGTCGATGGATCGCAGGTAGGCGCAGTCGTCGTCGCCGACCATGAGGTCACCGCCCTCGACGAGCTCGACACCCATGGTTCTTGCAAGGTAGCTGTGCTCGAAGTAGGCGCTGTTGTAGACGCCCGGCGTCAGTACCACGATCTCCGGCTTCTCGCCGGGCGTGGCGGCCGGGGCGATCGACTGCAGCATCGCGCTCAGGGCCGTCGGGTACTCGCTCACCTGTCGCACTCGGTGATCCTGGAAGAGTGACGGGAACACGCGCTTTATGACGTTGCGGTTCTCGAGCATGTAGGAGACGCCGGACGGCACCCGCAGATTGTCCTCGAGCACGTAGACGGTGCCGTCGCCACCGCGCACGAGGTCCGATCCGCAGATGTTCGCCCAGACACCGTGGCGCGGGCTGAAGCCCCTGCACGCCTGCAGGTAGTTCCTGGAACTGTCGATGATCTCGGCAGGAACGACCTTGTCCTTAAGGATTCGCCGGTCGTTGTACAGGTCGTCGATGAACAGGTTGAGCGCGCGAACGCGCTGCACGAGACCGTCTTCGATGCGATCCCATTCGTTGCCGGGGATCGCGCGCGGGATGATATCCAGCGGCCAGGCGCGGTCGATGTTGTCGCCTTCGGAGTAGACCGTAAAGCTGATCCCCATGTCGACGATGGTCCTGTCGACGGCATGCTGGCGGGCGATGAGCTCCTCCGCCCGCAAGCTGTTGAAGTACTCGACGAGTTTTGCCGCGTGCGGTCGCGGAGTACCGTCGCGATCGATCAGTTCATCGTAAAAGTCGCCGGCGGAGTAGGTGTCGGGGCCGAGTTGCATCCTGTTAACCTTAGCAGCATCGCGGTGAACTGACGAGAACGTTTCCGGTCGATAAGCGATGCAGTTGAAAATCCTGTGCGGGCCCACAATCATTGAAACACGCTGTTAATCGGAATATTACGCAACCGATGATCAAACAGATAATCAACCAGGTCGTTGACGCAATCGCGTCGCCGCGCCTGGACGGGGAAGACGGCGAAAGCCGCGAGGCGGCGTTGCGGTCGGCAACAGCGGTGCTGATGCTGGACGTCGCGCGCTCCGACCACGTATTCGACGAGAGCGAGTTCGAGCGCGTGCTCGAGCTGGTCGAGAAGCACTTCGGGATGTCGCCCGATGACGCCGCCGAGCTGGTGAACGCGGCCGACGAAAAAGCGGAGGATCTCGTTTCGCTCCACGAGTTCACGCAACTGCTGCACAACAACCTGGACGAGGGCGAGAAGGCGCGCATCGTCGGGCTGTTGTGGCAGGTCGCCTACGCCGACGGCCGCCTCGACAAGTTCGAAGACTCGCTCGTGCGCAAGATCAGCGACCTGCTGCATGTGAGCCGCGGCCTCAGCATGCGCCTGAAATACGACGCCGAGCAGGCAGCCGGCTAGGCGGGCACGCTATTTCCCGCCGGCTTTGCGGCGTTGAATCGTCGCTTCCGTATCCGTCAGCTCCTGCTCGAGCGCCGAATCGTCAGTCTCGGATAACGCAATGCCGATCTCCTGCAGCGCAGCGTCGTAACGGCCCTGCTCTGCCAGCGCCAGCGCCAGGTTGTTACGCGCCGCAACCGCAGCGCCGTCGCGCTCGAGCAGATCGCGGTAGGCGTCCTCGGCCGCCCGGTAGTCCCTGAGCGCAAACAGGGCATTGGCGCGGCCGAACAGCGCAACGGTGTCGCCCGGCCAGTTGCGCAGCGCCGTAGCCCAGGCAATCGCGGCCTCTTCGGATTGACCCGCCTGTTCGAGTGCCACGATCGCTTCGAAGTAGCGCGAGCGATCCGCCGCGACCGGTAATTCGTCCGGCGCCAGCACGACCATCCCCCAGTAGTCGCCGCGCTGCCAGGTGCGCAGGAACGTCTTCGCCCGCGTGACCCTCCGCCTGTCCGTGCCGGATCGGAGCACGACCTCGCCGCGCTCCGTGTCGATTCCAACCACGACCGCGTAATGCCAGCGAGGAATCGCCGCGACGCCAAGGTTCTGCAGCACGAGCACCGGACGCCCCGCGGCGAGCTCCCGCCAGACCGCGGCGAGACGGCCGTCGATCACGTACGGCAGGCGTCCTTCGGTGCGCGTCGCGGCGAGGAGTTCGTACTGCAGGCTGCCCTGCCTCCCCGGCAGGTAGACCTTGTCGACGAGGTTCTCCGGCGACACCGCGGCGCCGCTCTGCGCCAGCACCGTGGCCAGTGCCGCAGGCCCGCACTGGTAGCGCTCCTGCGGATAGAACGGCGTGTCCTCGAGTTCGACGGAACCCGCAGGCGAGGGCAGTTCGCTGACCGAGGGCGGGATCGACGCGCAGCCGGTAACCAGAACGAGAAGAGCCGGCAAAAGCCGGCTCCCGTCGAAAACGCGTTGTGCGCCGAACATGTCTCTGTGCTCAGAAACTCTTGAAGATGTCCGTCACGCCCACGAGCTCCAGGATCAGCAACACGACGAACACGGCGCCGATCAGGCCGACGATGTCGCCGCCGGCAACCTGCGAATCGAGCCTGCCTTCGAGCTCCAGCAGCTCGGCTGTGCTGAGTGCGCCGAGACGCTCCATGACCATGGCCCGGTCGACACCGAACGCTTCCAGCTGCCGCCCGACATCCTCGCGCGCGAGCAAGATATCCATGCGCGATATGCTCGCCGCCCTGGATTCGTCTTCCAGCAGGTACCCGGTTCCGATCATCCCCGCCGGCGCCACCTGGGCGAATCCCATGCAGATTATTGACACTGAAATGAGGCGCGTCAGCGCGCCGCGTGTTTTTTCAAACCCCATCTTGCCTGCCCTTCCGAAGCGAAATCGCCGCTACTATAGCACCCTGCGATCGGCGGTAAACCGTGCTCGGCGCACACTTTGTCTGAACCATCGTTTCGCTGGCATGATCCTACTCAGGCAGGACGAGGATTCGGCTGGAGTATTTGTCACGACGATGACGACGCGCCAACGATTGCACGGGACGATGCCGATGATTGCGCTGCTCGCAGCGGTCTGTGCCTCGGCGCCGGTGTGGGCGAACGCGGTCGACGGCCGATCGACGCAGTGGCAGGTGCAGTCGGCAGCCGGGCTGGACGCCGTCGTCTTCATCGGCGCACTTGCGGGACACAGTCTCCAGTTCGAACATTACGCGGCGGAAGTCGATTACATGCGTCCGCGCCTGAACGCCGAGGCCAGCGCCGCGCTCGACCGCCTGGCCGAGTTTGCCGAACTTCACGGCATGCTCCTCGGCCCGAACCTGGCGTTGGTTTTTTCAGCCGGCCCGGTCGAATCGCTCGACGACGTGATCGCATCGGCCCGCGAGCCGGAAGCGCGGCTAAGGCCGGAGTTGCAGAAATCGGAATACTGGGATGCGCGCGAGTGGACCTGGGTGCGCGACGAGACCCTGCCCGATGTGCTCGCCGTGCTGCTCGGCCTGCGCGAGGCGGGGTTCGAGCCCTACTGGCGAGAAATCGCCGCGCCGACACTCGACATGCGCATCGAGGCGACCCGCAAATACCTGCAGCGCTTCGACATCATCCCCGAGCACGAGCGGCTGCTGGGCCGGCCGCTCGACCCCGAGATCGACCTCTTCCTGCTGTATTTCGCGCGGCCCTATGGCATCCGGGTTACCGGCCAGCGCTTCGCGTCGCACCACTCCTACCCGATGTACGTGCAGTTGCGCACCGCGGTCCACGAGATGTTTCACCCGCCGTTCGAGCGCGGCGATCAGTCCGTGTACGAACGGCTGCTGGCGCTGCGCGCGGACCCCTGGATGCAGTCGATCCTTAAGGGCCACGACCCGGCGATCGGCTACAACACCTTCCCCGAACTCCTCGACGAGAGCGCAACGCAGGCGCTCGACCAGCTCATCGCCGACCGCCTGGGTTTCGACCAGGGACCCGGCGCGCGCTGGCGCAAGGCCGACGGTGGCATGCACATGCTGGCTGCGGCGATCTACCAGATGCTGGTGGAGGACCGTTTCGGAGAAACGGGCGGCAATTTCGCCGAGTGGTTCGATTCAGCCATCGACCGCGGCCTGCTGGCGCCGTCAGAAGTCCGGCGTCGCGCCGCACTGATCGTCGGGCAGGATGCCGTCGATCGCTGGAACCCCGGGTAGCGGAGGCTCAGTCGTCCTTGATGGCGTTGCGGAGGCGCTTGTAGCCGAGCTTCAGCTCCTGGCCGAGTTTGCCGAGCGCATCGCCCAGGCCTTCACTCGTCTTGCCCAGCTCCGCCCGCGAGGAGAACTCCTGCATCTTTTCCTCGAGCTCTTCCCACTCGTCCTGCGCTTCCTTTGAAGCCAGGTGCATCTGCAGCCGCAGCTCATCGCGCTTCTGCTTGAGGTCGGCTAAGAGGTCCTCGAATTCGCCCATGTCGGTCTCCTGCTATCGCGGTCCGCGAACCGCTCCTGTGAATACGAAGTGTAAGAGACGGCTCGTGGTGAATGGAATAGGTAACTTACTCGATGATCATCGGCAGCTCGATGGCGCCGACCAGCTTGCGATGGAAGTCCGTGAATGCGCGGTACTCGTCGGGACCGTATTCGTCCCGGCCGCTGGTGTACTCGAGCCGCAGCACCCAGCTTCCCGCACCGCGATCGACCTTGCGCCGCCAGCTGCCGAAGCGCGACTCGTCGGCATCCGGCTTTTTCGAGGCAACATTGAGCGTCGAGGCCGGCGATTGCCGCAACGTCGTTACCGTCGATACGGTCAGCGGTGCGGGGATCTCGAAGCCGAAGCGTCGTTCCGGCAGCCGCTCGAAGTCGAGAAACGTGGCCTCGAAGAACCCCGGCAGCTTGAACGACCCGGAATCGATCGGCATCCGGTACTGAAGTTCCACGACCAGTTCCCCGCTCGCGTCGAACACGTTGTCAACGAAGGCGTCCTCGACGATCGCGTCGGAGTAACGGTCGGCGACCCAGCGCTGCATCGTCCCGAGCATCTCCGATACTTCGATCTCGCGCAGCTGGCTGCGCATGTCGGCCGCCTGGTAGCCGGAGAATACACCGACCTCGGTGACCCTGAGCTCGTTGTCCGCAATCGTTTCGATATCGCGCTCGACCTGCATAGCGGAGTCGCCGACCGTGAACTCGGGAATCGGCAACAGCTCCGGCGCTGAGCCCAGCACCAGCGCATGGCTGCCAGCCATGTAACGCGGGGGTGTGGTGCCGAGCCTTAGATCCTTGTCGGTTGAATCGATATACAGGCGTCTGCCGTCGGTCGGGACCGATACGATCATGTGGTCGAACTGGTCGATACTGGGCAGCTCCGGCAGGATCTGCTGGTTGATGTTGACGAGTGCGAGTTGCGCGGGGACGCCTACCGCGTTCAGCATCGACGCCAGCAGGACCGCGTGGTCCTTGCAGTCGCCGTAGCGATCGCCCAGCGTCTCGCGTGCCGTCTTCGGCACGTAGGCCCGGCGCCCGAACTCGATGGCTTCGTAGCGCAGTTCTTTCTGCACGTAATGGCTGATGATCTCGATCTTGCGTTGCGTGTCCTCGATGCCCCGGACGAGCCGCAGGGCCATGTCCGCCACGCGGTCGCTTTCCAGTTTTTCGCGGATCATCGCGAAGTAGTCCTCGCCCGCTGCGCGCCAGCTGTCGCTGGTCGTGCCCACCGTCAGCCAGGGCAGCATGCGGTCGTACCAGGGCTGCAACGGCTCCCAGCGGTAGACCACCGGGTTACTCGTTTCCCAGACCAGTGATCCGTCCCGCATCACCGGCGGTTCGAGGGCGGACGAGCGGAACTTCAGCCTGGCGTGGTCACCCGTGACGAACACCGAACTGTAGCCGATCGGCCGGCTGCTCGAGAGATAGTGGATCTCGAGCGGGAATTCACCGTCATCCACGTTGATGCGCTTGGTCACGACGACCTCGATCACCATCCCCGGTGCCAGGCTCGGCACCGGCAGATGCGCGGTTTTTTCGGTGCTCGCTTCGAACCCGTCGACCGTGCTGGTCACGTAGTACGCGGACGGGTTTCCCTCGGCGACTTTCTCGCCAGCCTCGTTCCTGACCACGAGGCTGTTCACGTAGAGCTGCTCGAATGCCGGGTCGAAGTTGAACTGCAGCGTGCTGAAGTTCGCGACGCCCTGCGCATCCTGCAGCTTGACCTGTTGCACCAGTGTCCGGGTCAGGGTTTGGCCGCCGTCGAACGCGTATCCGGTGACGCGGTTCAGAAACCAGGCGCCGTAACCATCGACGCTGGCGCCGTACGCGGCGCTGTCGATCAGGGACTGGATTTCCCCGGGCAAGGGCACGGCGGCCAGCGCTTCGCTGATGCTCGCATTCTCACCTTCGCCGAGAATGCTATTGATGCTCGCCAGGTACTCCTGGACGACCGAGCTGGTCGGCGAGTAGCGGAGCGCCGCGTTGAACGAGTCCCGCGCCTCGAGGTAGGACTTCAGCTGGTATTCGGCGTAACCCTTGTAGAAGTAACTCTCCAGGGAGCGGTAATTCTTCTCGATCAGGCGCTCGGCCAGTACCCGTATCCCTGCGGGCCTGTCCATCCGGTCGAGGACCTCGATCTTCGCGTAAACGAGTTCGGCGCTGAACGGCCGATCTTCGATCATGCTGTCGAGTATCGCGAGCGCCTCGTCGTAGTCGCCGCGCCGAATGTGGAGGTCCGCCCGCAGTTGCCGCAGGGTATCGGTCATGCCATCCGACGCGTAGCTTTCGAATGCCGCCTCGACCTGCTCCCAGTCCTCCCGGTCGGCCAGCAGGCCGGCATACAGCGCAAACTCGTCGTCTTCGCGATAACCGGCGCTGAACAGCTCCTCGTAGACCCGCATGGCCTTGTCGGAATCCCCGTTCTGGTGGGCAAGCCAGGCATCCCAGCTCCGAACCACGAGGTCGCCGCTGTAGCGAGGCAGCCGCGGCTGCAGCCAGTCGTAGGCTTCCTGGTACGCGTCGATCTCCGCCAGCACGCGGAGCGCGTTCTTGGTGTACGCCGCTTCGCCGGGATCGAGATCGGCCGCCTGCGACAGGAAGCGAAACGCAGCACGATAGCTGCGCGCGTCGTAATAGTGCATGCCCAGCTGGTTCAGGAAGTAGGCGTTGGCGGCCTGTTCCTCGTGCGAAGCGCCGCCCCCGTTAATGGCCGGCGACGGTTTCAGCCGCAGCCGGTCCCACAGCACCCGCAGGTCGCTCGCGGTGTCGGGACTGTTCGCCGGTCCCCATGCGGCGAGCGTGTAGCCACAGCTCGCGTTCGCGACGATCCAGAACCGGTAGGTGAATTGCAGGCCGTCGACGGTATCGTCGCCGACGAGTTCGATTCCGCTGGCGTCGCCCTTCGCCACGTCCGACTCGGTGTGGATGAACGGTGCCGGGTAATCCTCCCCGAAGCGCGCCAGGAACACCTCGAGCAGTGCGAGCCGCGACGGCGCCTCTCCCTGCCAGCAGATCGGAATAACCACCGCCCCGTAGCCGCGTTCACTGAGTAACCCAACGTCCGCATACGCGTAGTCGTCCTCGAGCGCGGGCCAGGCTACCCACGTTCCCGCGGGCGGATCGATCTCGTAGGCAAATGCATCGGATACGTAGCGTCCCGCGAGGCCCGCGACGTCATCGCCGGCCGCGACGAGCTGCATCGGCAACATCGACAACGCGAGCAACAATGCTCTGTAGCGCATGCGTTCCCCCTGGAGATCGCTGGACGCCCGGTACCCTGGCCGGGATATCGTGGCTTGGACAAGGGGCGAGACTAGCAGCGATCGAAGCCGGACGGCCCCACGGGCGTCACATTCCATATATAATCCCGGCCCTGCAGCCGGGGAATGCCCGGGCGTTACAACATAATGAAGCGGAGCAGGACCTTGGATCGCGACCAGAAGTTTTTCGACATGTACTCACTGGTTATCGGCGGACTCGCCATTGCCGCGCTGGGCATTCTCGTCCTCGCGATGAAAATCGCCGATAACACGCAGGAGGTTTTCAAGCGCGAGGGTGCCGAGTACCGGGCAACGGTAGCCGCGCGCATACGGCCGTTCGGTGAAGTGTACATGCCGGGTGAAGAACAGACGGCCGCGGCACCGACTGCAGCAACGCTGGCGGAACCCGAGCCCGTTGCTGCGGCACTGTCCGGACCCCAGGTCTATAACGGTGCCTGCCTGGCCTGTCACGGTGCCGGCATCGGCGGCGCACCCTTACTCGGCGACGCGGATGCCTGGGCGCCGCGCATCGCGCAGGGCATGGACGTACTGAAGAAGCACGCGATCGACGGCTTCCAGGGTTCGGCGGGCTACATGCCGGCCAAGGGCGGCCGCGTAGACCTCTCCGACGAGGAAGTAGCCAGCGCCGTGGAATACATGGTGTCCGAGTCGCAGTAGCGGCTATAGCTTCTCCAGCGCCCGCAACGACAACGCTTCCGCAAGGTGCGCGGCGCCGACCCGCTCGGCGCCCGCGAGGTCCGCGATCGTTCGCGATACGCGCAGCACGCGGTGGTAGGCGCGCACCGATAGCCCGAATCGGTCCACGGCGTCGTCGAGCAGGTCGAGCGCGTTGTCGCTCGTTGCGCAGACCGCCTCGAGCTGCTCCCCTTCGAGCGCCGCATTGCAGATCCCGCTGCGAGCCACCGCCAGCGAGCGCGCCGCGACCACGCGACGCCGGACTTCGATGCTGCGCTCGCCACCGGCGCCGGCGTCGCGCATCGTTTCTTTCGACGGCCTGGCGACCTCCACCCGCAGGTCGATGCGATCCAGCAACGGCCCCGAGATCTTGCTGCGGTAACTCGCAACCCGGTCCCGGCTGCAGTGGCAGTTGCCGTGCGTATCGCCCAGGTAGCCGCAGGGACAGGGGTTCATCGCGGCGACGAGCTGTACGCGCGCGGGAAAATCGGACTGCTGCGCGGCACGCGAAATCGTGATGACGCCGGCTTCCAGGGGCTCGCGCAACACTTCGAGAACGTGGCGGCTGAACTCGGGCAATTCGTCGAGGAACAGCACCCCGTTGTGCGCGCGCGAGATTTCGCCGGGGCGGGGTCCGGGTCCGCCACCCACTACCGCGGGCGCCGACGCGGTGTGATGGGGTGCCCGGAACGGCCGCGACCGCCAGCGTGCGAGATCGATGCGGTTGCCCAGCACGGAAGCCACGCCCGCGGTCTCGAGCGCTTCGCTGTCGGTCATCGCCGGCAGTATCCCCGGCAGACGACGGGCCAGCATGCTCTTGCCGGTGCCGGGCGGTCCGACCAGCAGCAGGTTATGGCCGCCGGCCGCTGCGATTTCGAGCGCCCGCTTCGCCCGCGCCTGGCCACGCACGTCGGCGAGGTCCGGTCCCGCTGCCTCGCCGTCAGCGGGCCGGATGGCGGGCGCGGCCTCGATGGCCTGCGTGCCCCGCAGGTGCGCCGTGACGTCCAGCAAGGTTGCCGCCGGGTACACCGCGCAGCCGGCGAGCGCGGCTTCGTGCCCGTTTTCCTTCGGCACCATCAACGCGTTGCCGGCCTCGCACGCCTTGAGTGCCGCGGGCAACACGCCGGGGACAGGGCGCAGGCCACCGTTCAACGACAGCTCGCCGAGGAACTCGGTGCGGTCGAGCCCGCGCGCCGGGATCACCTTTTGCGCGCACAGGATGCCGAGCGCGATGGCGAGGTCGAAGCGGCCGCCGGTCTTGCGCATATCGGCAGGCGCGAGACTCACCGTGATGCGCTCCCGGGGAAACGGCAGCCCGGAATTGATGATCGCACCCCGCACGCGGTCGCTGCTTTCCCGTACGGCCGTTTCCGGCATCCCGACCACGCTGAAGCGCGGCAGCCCGCCGGAAAGAAACACCTCGATGGTGACGGGTGGCGCCTTGATGCCGAGCTGCGCTCGGCTCGCCAGGATCGCGATGCTCACTGGCCCTCCTTGGCCTTGAATCGATTCGCGCTTCGAAAAACGCTCCTACGGAAACGCCGAACCAGGCTGCAGCCGCGGGCCTGGGCCCGCGAACCGGTCGCGTTTCGAGAAACGCTCCTGCAGATTCAGTCCGATGACCCTTCCAGCTCGGCGACCTGCTTCTCCAGCGCCTCGAGCTTCTCGCGCGTGCGCGCCAGTACCGCTTCCTGCACTTCGAATTCCTCGCGCGTGACGAGATCCAGTCTCGAGAGGCCGCCTTGCAGCACCGAGCGGAAGTTTTGCTCAAGGTCTGCACGCATCGAGCGCAGGCCACCGGGGAGTGAGTCGGCGAGTTTCTTCGCCAGGCCTTCGATGGATTTGTCGTTCATAGCCGCTTGATACCTGAGCCCCGTCAAAAACACCAGCCCCGAATCGGGCCGCAACGCGGCGAATCGCGTCAGGCTCACCAATACGGGGCATCGCGCCCGGAGCGTGCGCCAAAACAGTGCGCATGTTGCGGTGCAGCGCGTCCAAAACATTGATATTAAAGCAATAAAATAAACTGGCACGAAACCTGCTCCTCGGGTGATTGACGAGCGGCCAATCGGGCCAATCACGTTTTATGGGAGCAAAGACTAATGAAAGCACTGTTCAAGATCGGCCTGGGCGCCGTCCTGCTGGTCGCCAGCGCGGCGGCGAACGCACAGGCGTCTGCGAATATCGGCTGGGCGAGCGAATACCATTTCCGCGGCATCCTGCAGAAAGTGTCCTCGGCGAGCGGCGGACTCGACTACGAGTCCGGCGGATTCTACGTCGGCGCCTGGGCTGCGGACGTCGGTGACGGCCTCGAGGTCGACGGCTACTTCGGTTACGGCGCCGACGTTGGCGACTTCAGCCTGAGCATCGGCTACACCGGCTATTTCTACACGGGCGATTTCGACGACACCTACCAGGAAATCAACCTCGGCGGTGCGTTTGCCGGCCTGTCGCTCGACGTCGCCATCGGGCAGTACGACAACTTCACCGGCCCGACGCTCGATTACACCTTTGCCGCCCTGACGTTCGAGCACGAGGGTTTCTACGGAACCTTCGGCACGTTTTCCCAGGATTTCGACGGCGACTACATCGAACTCGGCTACGGCACCACGATCGCCGAGATCGACTTCGGCATCTCGCTGATCCTGGCTAACGACGACCTGGTTGGTGACGACGACGAGTCGCTGATCTTCACGATCGGAAAGTCCTTCGATCTCTGACCACGATACGCGGGGCGGGAAGCTGCCCGCCCCGCCCATTTGAATTTGCACGCAAGGGGATTCCACACATGAAACTGATCACCGCGATCATCAAGCCCTTCAAGCTCGACGACGTCCGTCAGGCGGTCGCCGACATCGGCATACAGGGCATTACCGTTACCGAGGTCAAGGGCTTCGGGCGCCAGCGCGGCCACACGGAGCTGTACCGCGGCGCCGAGTACGTCGTCGACTTCCTGCCGAAGGCCAAGATCGAACTGGCCGTCGACGACGACATCGCCGAACAGGTCATCGAGGCCATCGCCAACACGGCGAGAACCGGCAAGATCGGCGACGGCAAGATTTTCGTCACCGACCTCGAACAGGCCATTCGCATTCGCACCGGTGAGACCGGCGCGGCCGCCGTATAACTGATAAGGAGAATCCTGTCGTGGAAGAAGTAACGCAAATAGCGACACAGGTCACCGAGCTGGCCTATGCGCTCGACACTTTCTATTTTCTCGTCTGTGGGGCACTGGTCATGTGGATGGCCGCGGGCTTCACGATGCTCGAATCCGGCCTGGTGCGCGCCAAGAATACGGCCGAGATCCTGACCAAGAACGTCGGCCTGTATTCGATTGCCTGCATCATGTACATGCTGTGCGGTTATTCGATCATGTACCCGGGCGGCTTCGAGGGCGGGGTGTTCGCAAGCCTCTCGACACTGGGCAGTGGCCTGCTCGGTTCGGCCGACAACGACGTGGCGACCGTGGTCGCCGGCGACGCCTACTACTCGAACCTGTCGGACTTTTTCTTCCAGGTCGTGTTCGTCGCGACCGCGATGTCCATCGTTTCGGGCGCCGTCGCGGAACGCATGAAGCTCTGGTCGTTCTTCCTGTTCGCGGTGATCCTCACCGGCTTCATTTATCCCGTGCAGGGCTTCTGGAAGTGGGGCGCCGGCTGGCTCGATGCCGCCGGCTTCCTCGATTTCGCGGGCTCCGGCGTCGTGCATATGTGCGGTGCGGCGGCGGCGCTCGCGGGCGTGCTGCTGCTCGGCGCTCGCAAGGGCAAGTACGGTCCGAAGGGTCAGGTCAACGCGATACCCGGCTGCAACCTGCCGCTCGCCGCGCTGGGCACGCTGATTCTCTGGCTCGGCTGGTTCGGTTTCAACGGCGGCTCGGAGCTGAAGGTGTCCGACGTCGGCGAGGCGAACGCGGTCGCGCTGGTGTTCGTCAATACCAACATGGCAGCGGCCGGCGGCCTCGTGTTTGCCCTGCTGCTGTCACGCCTCTGGTTCGGCAAGGCCGACCTGTCGATGGCGCTGAACGGCGCGCTGGCGGGGCTCGTCGCCATCACCGCCGAGCCGCTCACGCCGACGCCGCTCGCCGCCACCACGATCGGTGCGGTCGGCGGCCTGCTGGTCGTCTTCTCCATCGTGATGCTGGACAAGCTCAGGATC
>JBFIHC010000063.1:0-19543 GCA_041601995.1 Woeseiaceae bacterium
ATCGCAGCAAGCGCTATTTCCTCACCGCGGCGAACCAGTCCGACAAGATCGCGGTAGTCGACTCCCGCGAACGCGATCTCGAAGCGCTCGTGGACGTGGACAAGATCCCGCACCCCGGACGCGGTGCAAACATCGACGACCCGGATTTCGGGCCGGTCTGGATTACGAGCGCGCTCGGGAACGACAAGGTGACATTCCTCGGCACCGATCCGGAGGGACATCCCGAGCAGGCATGGAAAGTGGTGCGCGTACTGCACGGCCAGGGCGGCGGCTCGCTGTTCGTGAAGTCGCACCCCGCTTCCAAAAACCTGTGGGTGGACTCGCCGCTGAACCCGGACGAGGCAATCAGCCAGAGTGTCGCCGTATTCGACATCGACAACCTGGACGCCGGCTACGAAGTGCTGCCGATTGCCGAGTGGGCCGATGTCGGCCCTGGCCCGAAGCGGGTAGTGCAACCCGAGTTCAACAAGGCGGGTGACGAAGTCTGGTTCTCGGTTTGGAGCGGGCAGGAGGAAGAATCTGCAATCGTGGTCGTGGATGACAAGACCCGCAAACTGAAACACGTGATCAAGGGTCCCGAAATCATTACGCCGACCGGCAAGTTCAACGTCTACAACACGGTCGAGGACGTATACTGAACTGCGCCAACGGGGGCTGCCTTCGGGCAGTCCCCGTCTCTTTATCGCGGCGGCAGGTGGCCTTCCTTGACGTACAGCAGCGCACCCTCCGCGAGGGTGTAAGGCGCGTGGCGGCTGCCGTCCGGATAGCGCACCCAGCTGCCCTGCGGGTACTGGCCATCGGCATCGTGAAAAGCGCCGTCGAGCACGAAGACCTCCTCGCCACCGTCGTGCCGGTGTAACGGATACACCGTATCGGGCGCCCAGCGCAACAGGAACACGTTCTCGTCCCGATGACGATGCAGCGGCTGAATCTCGACGCCGGGAACCCGCCCGGGCAGCCACCCTCCCTTGCTGCTGTCGATCGCGAGCTGAGCTGTATCGTCCGCCTCGAACTGGTGGAGCTTGACGAATATCGTCGCCCCGTTACCCCCGATCCTCGGGCTGTGGCGGGTGCCAGTCGGATTGCGAAGGTAGTAGCCCGCGGGGTAGGTCCCGTGCTCGTCGCCGAACTCGCCGTCGAGCACCAGTATCTCCTCGCCACCGCCATGCGCGTGGGCCGGGAAACGGCTGTTGGCCGCATACCGGACAAGGGACGTGGCGCGGGCGACTTCCTCTCCTATGCGGTCGAGCATCATGCGGTCGACGCCGGGCGCCGGGGACGGCACCCATTCGTAGCGATCCGGCGTTACCACGGCGCGCCGGCCGAAGTCCGCCCGCAAGCGCATTCGCTACTGCCCGGCGCCCTCGGCCAGCCGCTCCCGCACGACGCTCTCCAGGCCCGTGAGCCCGCCCGCGCGACCTATTTCGAGCGCGCTCTCGTCGTTCTTGCCGGCGAGACTCGCGCGCAGCGCGAGCAAGGCGCCCACGCGGTTGCCGCTGCCACAGTGCACCAGGACCGGGCCCGGGTACTGCTGCAGCAGTTCGTCGAGCTTGCGCGCGTTGTCGAACGAGACGCCGTCCTTGCCCTCGACCGGCAAGGTGACGTAGTGCAGCCCGAGTTCCTCGACGACGGCGGCTTCATCGAAGCCCCTGTCCTCTCCCTCGCCGCGCAGGTCGATCACGGTGCCATAACCGGCGTCGGCAAAAACCTCCAGGGCCGCTTGGTCCGGCTGCCCGGCCGACGTAATGCCGTTGACCGACGATACGGTGCCGAGTTCGACCACTCGGCCAAGGTCTACTTTCAGGCTGGTAACTGGCCCGAGATCTGCTTCATCCGCTGCCGCCGTAAAGGCAAGCGCCAGCATTACTAATGCACTGCTGAGTCTGAGCACAATGTTTCCTCTCTCTGGTCGTTTCACGGACTTACATTCAATCTGCGAGATTCGCTTCGCTGTCAATCTCGATACCGCGTGCGGTGAACGTTACGTCAAACTGCAGCCGCCCGTAAAAATCTGCCGCCGCGGCGAGCACATCGGACAGGGCCTCACGCATTGCCTCCGACATTTCCTCGTCGTCGCTCGCGCGCATGGCATCGCCGACAAGGCTGTAGTATCGCGCACCATCGATCCCTGCGCTCATGAACGGTGGCGGTGCGCCTGCTTCCGCCCTGAGAAGTGCCGGCAATGCGGTCTCCGCGTCTTTGCCGACTGACAGCGCAATTGCCGACTCCGAGAGGGCCAGCCAGGCCGTCTCCGCCTCCGCACCGGTCTCCGGAAGCTCGAATCGATGGGCCTTGCCGTCCGGCTCGATGCTCATGTCTGCAAGCTGCGGGAGCATGGCCTGCCCCATGGCCAGGAGTCCCTGCGCATTGTCGATGGCCAGAAGGAAGCTCGCATCGATCGATTCGGGCGCCTGCTTCTTGCCGATGTCGAATCCCTCGAGTTCGTTGACCACGGCGAGGAAACCGTGAAAATCATAGAGCACCGGCGGCACCGGCTGCGCCAGCGCCTGTTCACGCGCCGCAAACAGCTGGTCCTGCGCGTCGAGCAAGTGCTCGCACTTCCACGGCGCTTCCTGCAGCGCTGCAACGCGCTTGTCGAAAAAGGACCTGATGGCTTCGATGTCGAGGCTCATTCCGAAGGTGAACAAACCCTCGTAAACCGTGCCGAGACCCGGAACCGGTGACACGAAGGCGCCGAAATCCGACGCAATGTCGTCTCGCAATTCGATAACCGCATTGGTACGCAGCCTCTCCGCGGATATCTCCTCGTAGCCGGTCACGATGCGCGGCACGATCGCCGCAAGCGCGCGGAACTCGGTCCTGCAAACGTCACTCAGGGTACCGGCATCGTAGCCCGCCATCCCCAGCAGCACCGCATCGACGCCCCCGGGTTCCTCGATGAACGTATCGGCAACCCGCACCGTGTCTACCAGGCCAATGTACTCGTGCAGGTAGCCATACTCTTTCGCGATGTCGAGCAGCTTGCCGGTCTGCGCAATATTCCTGGCCGGCAGCTTGAGGCCCAGCAGGTTGGCGAGCGCCGCATCGTCCAGGTTCGCGGGCGCAAGCGTCAGGACGAGCTCGTCGCCGACGGTGGCAATAATGACGCGAATCTTTTCATCCTCGACGTAGCGGTAAGGAGTACCGTCCACTTCCGCTACGGGCAGCTGTTGGCCCGCGCTGACTTCGATTCGAGTCATGGCGTCGTCCAACAGGGTCGCATCGGACAGCGTGACTCGCATTACCGGCAGCAGGCCGTGGCCATAGAGGACCATTCTGGATTCGCGAGTCACCCCGGCATCGGCGAGACCCTCGATTGACATCAGCTTGCGCAGCTCCGCGACGACGGCGTCCAGCTGCTGCGCGTCCCCGTCTTTGGCGCCGTCCTGCGCCTGTGCTTCCGTGACTGCAACGCCAGCCAGCTCGGAATAGGCCGCCAGCAGCCGGTCGACCTTGGGCTCGATCTTGTCCATGAATGCGTCGGGAGGTGGTGCCAGCATCCCGAACACATAGGGTGTGTCGGCGGGCACGTAGCGCAGCAGGCCACTCGTATCGGTGAGGGGCGTCGCGGGTTCCGTCTCCTCTGCGGACTTGCCGCAACCGGCCACGCACACGGCGCAAACGGCGAGCAGGAGCAGATATCGGGCTCGGACAATCTTTAGCATACTGATCTTCCTGAATTGGCCAGAATATAACCGGGCAACAGCAGTCCGGTGCGGTAACACGGCACCGGCGAGATAAAGTAGCGAGGTACGGCGGTCTCATTAACGTCGACTGGATCGAATGCCGCCTGTGCCGCAGTATACGCAATTCCATGTTGAATGCCGAGCTGGATCCGATGATCTCACTTCGCAGCGCCGCGGAATTCGACCTCGAAGACATTCTCTGTCTGAATGAAGCCTCGGTGCCCGCGGTCAACAGCGTCGATCTCGAACTGATGCGCTGGTTCGCCGAAAACGCAGCGCATTTCCGGGTGGCCGAAAAGGACGATCGGTTTGCGGGGTTTCTTATCGGCATGCGACCCGGAACCACGTATGCGAGCCCGAATTACCGATGGTTCTGCGCGAGATACACGGACTTCGGCTACATCGACCGCGTCGCGGTCGCCGCGGGCGCGCAGCGTCTCGGCGTCGCAACGGCACTGTATCGTGATTTCGAGGCCAGTCTTCGGCCAGGCATCGAGGTGCTGACCTGCGAGGTCAATATCGAACCGCCGAACGAGTCGTCGATGCGTTTTCACGAAGCATTCGGCTTTCGCACCGTCGGCACGCAGACATTGGAGAACGGCCGCAAACGGGTGGCGTTGATGGCGAAGGAACGATGTCGATGAACGCCAACGAGCGGGAATTCGACGTCATCGTGGTCGGCGCGACGGGATTCACGGGCGCGCTCGTTGCGGAGTACCTCTGTCATCGTTACGGCGTCGGCGACAGCCTGCGTTGGGCAGCGGCCGGCCGCAACGAGGCGAAGCTGTCGGCATTGCAGCAATCGCTCGGGCACCAGGCTGAGTCGCTGCCATTGATCGTCTCGGATACGCTCGACGCGGGTTCGATGAGCGAGCTTGCGAAGCGTGCCCGGGTCGTGCTCACGACGGTCGGCCCGTATGCCCGTTACGGCTCTGACCTCGTGGCGGCCTGCGCCGCCAATGGCACTCACTACTGCGATCTTGCTGGCGAGGTGCAGTGGATACGCCGGATGATCGATGCACACGACGCAACCGCACGGAAAAGTGGCGCCCGCATCGTGCACTGTTGCGGCTTCGATTCGATCCCCATGGATATCGGTACCTGGTTCCTGCAGCGGGAGGCGAGAGAGCGCACCGGCGCCTACTGCAGTTCGATCACTCTACTGGTCAGGGCTATGAAAGGCGGCGCGAGCGGCGGCACCATGGCCAGCATGATGAACCTGGTGCGGGAAGCACGCGCGGACCGCGAAGTCGCACGCGTGCTGGCAAGCCCCTACAGCCTGAACCCCGACGGTGACCGCCGCGGGCCGGATCGCGGCGACCAGCGCGGCATCCGCTTCGACCAGGATGCAGAGAGTTGGACCGCACCGTTCATCATGGCATCCGTCAACACCCGCGTGGTACGCCGCAGCCACGCCCTGCTCGGCCATCCCTGGGGGGCGGATTTTCGCTACCACGAAGCCATCAGGACGGGCCGGGGAATGGGCGGCTGGATCCGGGCCGCGATGATTACGGCTGGCCTCGCGGGTCTCGTCGGTCTGGCCTCGCTCGGCTGGAGCCGCGGTCTGCTGGAACGATTCGTCCTGCCCCGGCCCGGCACCGGACCGGACGCGGAGGCCCGCGCAAACGGCTTTTTTAACCTGGAGCAGATCGGCACGCTCGCGGACGGAGGCCGGATCCAGAGTCGCATCACAGGGGACCGCGATCCGGGCTACGGTTCGACCAGCAAGATGCTGGCGGAGAGTGCCGTCTGCCTGGCGCATGACGATCTCGACTCCGGTGGAGGCATTCTGACGCCGGCCGCCGCCATGGCCGCTCCGCTCATCCGGCGGCTGACGACCAATGCCGGGCTGAGCTTCCGGATCCTGGACTAGTGAGTGCCGGCAGCACCGACGTAAGCATCGCGATTGAACAACTCGCCTGCCGTGACCCTTATCGGCAAGCGGTTACGCGGCGAGGCCACCGGGCACGTGGAAAAGTCATTGAATGCGCAGGGCGGGCTGTAGGCTCGGTTGAAATCCAGCACCACCTTCCCGTCTTCGCCGGGCAACGCCGTATAGAGGAAACGGCCGGCAGGATAGGTCTCCCCGCCATTGGTCCGATCACCGAATACGAAAAACAGGCGCTCGCCGGATGCGTATGCCTCGAGCCTGTGCGTCCCGCCGTCTTTGCGGAAGACCGCGACACCGGGTGACACCGGGTTCCAGCCGAGGCCCTCGATTACCGTGCTTGCCGAAACCCGCCTGGGTTCGGCGTATTGCTCGAAGATCGCCTCGACACGCCATGACGGGTCGATCGGGAAATACTCGAGCGGCGGAAACGCCGCCAATGCCGGGTGCTCGAAGTCCCTGAGCCGCACCGCAAACCGCCCGTCCCGCTTGATGACGGTCCAGGCCAGTGTGTTGTGAGTGATCATCACCGGCTCCTCGGACGTGTCGTCAGCGATCAGTGTCCTGCCTGCCCGCTCACCATCCCGATACACGGCCGCGTCCGGCTGGGGCTGCATGATGACGCCGTCGGCGCTGACCTCGAAGCTGCCGATATAGGGATCGGCCGATCCCGGGAACACGAGATCGTTGTCCGGCGCGGAACCAAACGTGGCGTGCTCCTCAACGAGCCAGTAAAGCCCCGCCAGGTTCAGGAACCCGGTCGGCGACATCAGGGACGCGCGGCGACTGTCGCGCCATTCGAGAATCTCCGCTTCCAGGCCCGCGGCGTTCACGTCGTCGTTTGCGTTCGAGCACGCGGTATTCAGCGACAGCGCCAGCAGCAGGCTGCTGAGCCGGCACCAGGATCGGGTCGAACTGTTGGCTGCTATGTTCACGGCAGGCCCTCCTTGGACAGCGCCGTAGCGTATCATCCGCCGGATGAACCGCAACAGCGCCTCCCTCGCCTACGCCGACCTGCAGCCTCAGGATTTTCTCGAAGCCCTGGAAGATCTCGGGTTCAGCTGCAACGGACGCCTGCTCGCCCTCAACAGTTACGAGAATCGCGTCTACCAGGTCGGTATCGACGACGCCGATGCCGTCGTCGCCAAATTCTACCGACCGAACCGCTGGTCCGATGAGGCGATACTCGAAGAACACGCCTTCGCGGCGGAACTCGCACAGCAGGAAATCCCCGTCGTTGCCCCCATGGTCATTCACGGCACTACCCTGCACCAGGTCGGCGGGTTTCGCGTCGCCGTCTATGCGTGCCGCGGGGGCCGCGCGCCCGACCTCGACAATTTCGGGCTACTGGAACAACTGGGCCGGTTCGTCGCCCGGATTCATCTGGTCGGTGCAACAGCGCAGTTTCGGCACCGCCCGGGCATCGATTTGGAGACCTATGCGATCGAATCCATGGACTATCTCCTCGAGCACGACTTCATTCCCGCGGAGCTCCTGCCCGCCTATGAGAGCGTCGCGCAAAACGTGATCGACGGCGTGGAGGCCTGTTTCGATCGTGCAGGCAATGTCGCCCGTTTTCGAATACACGGCGACTTCCATCCCGGCAATGTGCTGGTTGCCGGCGAAAAGTTGCATATCGTCGACTTCGACGACACACGCACGGGACCGGCGGTGCAGGACCTGTGGATGTTTCTCTCCGGGGACCGGGCGGAACAGCTCCCGCAGCTCAACGCGCTGCTCGAGGGATACACGCGGTTCCGCGAGTTCGACGCCCGCGAACTGCACCTCGTCGAAGCACTGCGAAGCCTGCGCATCATGCACTACGCGGCCTGGCTTGCCCGCCGCTGGGACGACCCTGCGTTCAAACAGGCTTTTCCCTGGTTCGATTCGCATCGCTACTGGGAAGATCACGTCCTCGCATTGCGTGAGCAACTGTCGCTGATGCAGGAGGCGCCGCTGGAGTGGCGCCCCTTCTGACGGCTCAGCGCGAGGGCAGCGTGCGACGTCGAGGATCGATGTCGAAACGCTCGATCCAGCGCGAAAAAGTCAGGCGGCTCAGCTCCTGCAGGTCGCCGATCCACTGCGTCGTTTGTTTGCGGATCATCTCCGGATCCACGCGCCCGGCCTCCGCCGACAGCATCGGCTGATTGCCCGGTACCGTAAGCCATCGCTCGACCAGAGACGCATCCACTTCCAGGTGAAACTGGAAGCCGTACGCATGGTCGCCGCAACGAAACGCCTGCACCGGGCTGGCCGGGGACGTCGCAAGGTGGTCGGTGCCGTCGGGCAGGCTGATGCCGTCCTCATGCCACTGGAACACCCGCTGGGTCGCGGCGAAACTCGAAATAACAGGATCGGCCCGCCCCGCCTCTGTCAGCTCCACGTCGTGCCAGCCAATCTCACGCTCGGCGTTTCGCGACACCTGCCCGCCGATCGCCTTGGCGAGCAGCTGTGCGCCGAGGCAGATCCCCAGCACGGACATTCCGGAGTCCACTGCCTCGCGGATGACATCCACTTCGGTCGCCAGGTTGGGATAGGTATCGATCTGGTGCGCGTTCATCGGCCCACCCAGCACGATGAGCGCCTCGTATTTTTCCAGCGACGGTCGCTGGTGCGGGTCGCGGCCGAAATTGACGTAACGAATCTGAAACCCGGCATCCTTCAGCAGCGGGTCGAGAGTGCCCAGCGGCTCGTAGGGAACGTGTTGAAAAACAAGAATTTTGGGTCTGGCCATGCCTTCGCACACCGGGTTAAGGGCTGGATCGAGCAAGCTCGTTATACCTCTGAATCGGCGCATCGTGAACCCCGCGCCCCCATTGCACATGTAACCGTGCCGAACTACAGTAGACCGAGTCTTGGACCGGTAGCAATCGAGGGAACTCTGGACAGCGCAGCGACTCTGAATAGTTGTTCGTGCGCGTGAACTGCAGCGGGATATTTTGACTTGAGAGCGAATTTGCGCAGCCTCATCGGTGGAGTACTGTTCGCAGTGCTCTTAGCCGGCTGCGGCTCGAACGTAACGCTCGATCCCGTCACGATTCCTACTCCGCTCATCGACCCGATGCCGATATCGGTTGCCGTACGCATCCCTGCGGAATTCGAAAGTTACGTGCACGAGGACGAAGTACTCGGCCGTGAGAAATGGCGTATCGACCTGGGCCGCTCGAATGCTGCCCTGTTTTCCCAGCTGTTCGACTTCATGTTCGATGAGGTGACGGTTCTGGGCCCGGACGACGACGCCAGTACGCTGGCGATCGACGCGCTCATAGAGCCGAGCATTGATGCATTCGAGTTCTCGGTTCCGAGCCAGAGCAAAACCGAGTCCTACGCCGTCTGGATTCGCTACCGGCTCAAGGTCTACGACAGTGCCGGTGACATGTACGCCAACTGGCCCCTGAGCGCCTATGGCAAGAGCGAACAGTTCGGCCTCACCGGCGACGAGCCATTGAAACGCGCTGCAATACTCGCGATGCGGGATGCCGCGGCGCTGATGATTATGAACCTCGACAAGTCCACGGCTATTTCGGCGCTGAAAGACCGCCCGGCAATCGCCGTCGCATCGGCCAAACCGGCCGCGGAAGAGCCCGCAGTCCAGGAAAAACGCTCTCAGCTGCCGATGCGCCGCCCGGTCGAACTGCCGCCCCCGGGGCCGGCAGCGGGCCCGGCGGTACTGTCGATGGACGCGGATTCAGACACAGCACGGGAGAGGGTCCCGGAGGGGAGCAGCGATGAGTGATCCCGCCTTTCGCTCGGGCAGAGTATGGATGGCCGGTTTTGCCGCATTGGCACTCAGCGGCTGCATTACGTCGCGAGTCGAAGACGCGCGCGAAAGCGTTACCGGCATCGAAGCCGGTGAGTCCGTCGTGATACTTGCCAAGAGCTATCATCTCGGTAATGAAACCGAGGACAAGTACATCAGCTGCGTGGAACACGCGCTCGCGCGCGGCTCCCGAGGCCTGCGTGTCATTCCGCACAGGCAGTTCATCGACTCATTATTCCCGTGGTTCGAGCCACGCACCGCGCCCGTCGAAACCAAGGGCCTGCCGAAACTGATGAAGCGGCCCGGGGTGGCGGAACGCATCGCGGAGCAGAACGTGCGCTACATCGTCTGGCTCGACGGCGACACCGACCGTGTTGCAGGCGGCGGCAGCCTGTCCTGCGCGGCCGGCCCGGGCGGGGGCGGCTGCTTCGGTTTTGCCTGGTGGCAGAACGATGCGGACTACAATGCCGCGGTCTGGGACCTCAAGGGCCTGGAATCGGCAGGGTCGGTCACCGCGGACGTCAGCGGCACGTCGTTCTTGCCCGCCCTGGTCATTCCAATACCGCTGATTGCGCGCGCCAGGGCTGCGGCGTGCAAGGGCCTGGCGGACCAGTTGCGCACCTTTATCGTCGACGAGCCCGAGATCTGAGGCAGCACCGCAAGCCCCCCCCGCCTAGCGTAAGCGTCCGCCCCTGACGAGCGCCCGCCGGTAATACTCGGCACCCAGCGAGTCGATCGACACGGTCTTGCCGCTCGACGGCGCATGGACGAATTGCTCGTCGCCCAGGTAGATCCCGACGTGCGACATCTTGCGGCCGAAGCGGAAAAACAGCAGGTCACCGACCTGCAGTTCATCGAATGCCACTGTCCCCGCCGAGTCCCAGAGCTGGCCGGTCGTCCTCGGCACTTTCATGCCCGCCTGCCGGAACGAAAACTGCACGAGGCCGCTGCAGTCGAAACCCGCCGGCGAGGCCCCGCCGTAGCGATATGCCGTCCCGACCTGCTGGACCGCGATCGCTGCCGCTCGCTCAGGGATACTTGCGGGCGCCCGCATCGCAACGGATACTTCGGCCGGCTTCGTCTCCGTCACGGCCGAGGTCGCACAGCCAGCCAGGCACGATGCCACGGCAATCGCGAAGGCGGCTTTGCGTAAGAGACGTTTCGAGTCCGCTATCATAGTTCCAGCTCTACGCGGTCATAAACCAAAGGATACGCCCAGAGGACCCTCGATCGAATGAACTGTTTCTCAGGTTGCCACATTCGCCGCTGGCGCTCGACACGCCTAGCGCGGGCATCCCTTCGGCGCCTGGGCTTCGCCCTCCTCGCAGCCCCCGTGATGGCCTGCGGCGGGCCGAGCACGGATACTGCGGGCAGCGCGCCGCCGCCCGAATACGAACTTACCTATCGCGTCACGCCGCAGCCAACGCGCGCGGCTGCGACCGTCGAACTGGAATTGCGTCAAAGCGGCAGCCTGTTACACGAAGTACGTTTCAGGGCACCTGGTCCGCGTTTCAGTGATTTCGCGGGCGACGGCGAAATTCACCGCGACGGCGACCGGCTCCACTGGGCGCCGCCCGCGAAGGGTGGCAAGCTGCGCTGGCACGTCGCCGTTCCGCATCAACGTAATGACAAAGGTTACGACGCCTGGCTGGGCAAAGACTGGGGGCTGTTCCGCGCCGAGGACATTATCCCCAGCGCCGCCACACGCAGCACCAAGGGCGCGCGGAGCATTACCCGACTCGCGTTCGACCTGCCTGCCGACTGGTCCGTGGTCACGCAGTACCATGAAGAGGGCGGCCTTTTCGTCGTGCAGCGCGGGAAGCGCCGATTCAAGCAGCCGAAAGGCTGGATCGTCATGGGCGACCTCGGGGTTCGCCGCGACGATATCGCCGGAATCAGTGTCACCGTCGCGGGCCCGGTCGAAAACGGCGTGCACCGCCTGGATATCCTCGCCCTGCTGAACTGGACGCTGCCCGAACTCGCGCGAATCGTGGCTGATCTGCCCCCACGCATAACGATCGTGAGTGCCGGCAAACCCATGTGGCGCGGCGGCCTGTCTGCGCCCTACTCGCTGTACATGCACGCCGACAGGCCGCTGCTCAGCGAAAACGGCACCAGCACATTGCTGCATGAAATCATGCACATTGCCCTCGATTTCGAGACCGACCACGCGCACGACTGGATCGTCGAAGGGCTCGCCGAGTACTACAGCCTCGAACTGCTGCGCCGCACCGGCACCATCTCGCAGCCAAGATACGACCGCGCACGACGGGCCCAGCAGAAGTGGTCGCGCGCATCCGATACCCTTTGCGGCGGCCCATCTTCCGGTGCGACCACGGCGAAAGCCGTGAGCGTGTTCCTCGAACTGGACCGGGAAATGCGCCGCAAGACCGACGGCAATAGGAATCTCGACGATCTCGTCGTCGCCATCGTAGCGGAGCACGGCAATCTCGACGTCGACGTGCTCGATCGCCTGGTAACCAGCCTCATCGGCGAAAACCCCGACTCACTCCACATCGATAAACTGCCGGGGTGCCGTAAGATGGCGCAACCGTAACTACAGACCGGCACATCGGGATGGATCGCCGCCAGGACCTAGCGATTATCTTGCGTTCGCGCACTCCCCTGATCGTCATCGAGACCCGCGATGAACGACGAGTGTTGCGCATGCTGCAGACGATCAGCATGCAGTCGTCGACCGGCGACTACTTGCCACTGTTTCGCTGGACCGTCACAGACGGCCTGCAGCGCCTGGATATCGATCTCGCGCCGCAGCTGATGAATTCCGAGCCGGTCGACGTGCTGAAACACGTCCGAGCCGTATCGAAGCCCGGTATCTATGTTCTGCTCGACTTTCATCCGTTCCTCGACGATCCGGTACACGTTCGCCTCATCAAGGACATTTGCATTCACTATCGCGACGTGCCCCGCCAACTGATTCTAATCAGCCACCAAGTCATGCTGCCGCGGGAACTCGAGGCATTCAGCGCACGCGTCGACATGGCGCTTCCGGGAGAGACCGAGCGCAAGGCCATCATCGAGTCGGTGGCAATAGAATATTCGGCCGAGAATGCCGGCGCCTCGGTGCGGGTAGACCCGAAAGCCTACGAATTGCTCGTTCGAAATCTTGCCGGGCTCACCTACTCCGACACGGAACGTCTCGCCCGCAACGCCATTCAGGTCGACGGCGCTATCACCCACAGCGACCTGCCAGGCGTGATGCAGGCGAAATACGAATTGCTGAACCACGGCGGCGCCCTGCAGTACGAGTACGACACGGCGCGCTTCAGCGACGTGGGAGGGCTCGAACGCCTGAAGAACTGGCTCAGCCAACGAAAATCGGCTTTCCGGGGCGATCGGAATGCCGCACACCTCGATCCCCCGAAAGGCATCCTGCTGATCGGTGTCCAGGGATGCGGCAAGAGCCTTGCTGCGAAAGCAACCGCTGGCATCTTCGGAGCACCCCTGCTGCGGCTCGATTTCGGCACGCTGTACGACAAGTATCACGGCGAAACGGAACGCAAGCTGCGCGAATCCCTCAAGACCGCCGATGTCATGTCGCCGTGCGTGCTGTGGATCGACGAGATCGAAAAAGGCCTCGCCGGCCGTGGCGGTGAGACCGGCACGACGCAGCGGGTCCTGGGGACGTTCCTGACCTGGATGGCGGAAAGACGGTCTCCCGTTTTTGTCGTCGCGACCGCGAACGACATTTCCGCATTACCGCCCGAACTGGTCCGCAAGGGCCGCTTCGACGAGATATTCTTCGTGGACCTGCCGGATGCGGCCGTGCGCGCGACCATCCTCGCTATCCATCTCAGCAACCGCGGGCAGCGATTACAGGAATTCGACATCGAGTCGCTGGCCGACGCCACGCAGGGCTTCTCCGGCGCGGAAATCGAACAGGCAGTGGTGTCCGCGCTGTACGCCGCACACGCGATGAACGAGCCGCTCACCTCGGACCATATCCGGCGCGAAATCGAACAGACGAAACCCTTGTCGACCGTCATGCACGAGCGGATTAGTGCGCTGCGCGCCTGGGCCGACGGACGCACCGTACCCTGCGATTGAGCTGTACTTTACGTAATCCCGATACGCCGGCTTGCAGAGCGACCCGCATCATCGGGATAATGTCGGTGTATGGCTAATGACAATAACAACTTAAAAGAATTAGTCTCGGGCGATCAGAACCGGACCGCAGAACTCGAATCGCCGACATGGCGGGAACCCCACGCAGAGCATCCCGCGGAATTCGACGTGGACCTGAATCCGATGGAGTTTGATCCGTATATTGCCCCGATCCGCAATCGCGATGCGGTCATCCAGGATTTGAAGGCCGACCTGCGCGTAAAGACCGAGACGATCGATCGCCTGCAGTTCGACGTCGAGCGGCTGCGCTCGCGGCGCATCGGTCTGGAGACCGAAGTGAAGGCGCGCGAGGCGCAGACACGCAAACTCACCAAAGCCGTCGAAGAGGCGAACAGGCAGATCGACACCCTGACCGCCGCGCTCAGGGAGGCCAAGAAGTCCTACGACGACGTCTCGGGCCGCCTTGCCGGCGCCCGTACCGAGCATGAACAGGAACTTCGTAATCTGCGCTTCGAGCTTACCGAGGCCGCGGAAACAGTGGCGCAGCAGGAGCTGATCAACGAACAGCTCGCTGCAGACCTGGTGGACACACGCGGCTTCAAAAGCCAGCTGGAACACATGCTCACTTCCAGCGAGCAACACAGCCAGACGCGCATCAGTCAGCTCGAAGCGGAAATCGCGCAGCTGCGGAAGGCCAATGCCGATTACGATGCCGAGCTTGCGGCCAAGAACGAGGCGGTCAACGAACTGCTGGAGCAGATATCAGGCAAAGTCAGGCAGGACGATTCGATACGGGAACTCGAAGCGGCCATCGAAGAACTCGACGAACGGATGTCGGAGCGACTGCAGGAGATTCCGCTGCCCGGCGCCGGCGACAGGGACCGGATGAGCCGCGTCCTGATCGGCAAGGTCGGGGAGCAGGAATTGCGCTTCCCACTGTTCAAGAAGCGCCTGACGATCGGCCGGGCGCAACAAAATGATATTCAGCTGCAGGCGCCGCACATCAGTCGTCGGCACGCCGTCGTGATGACGGAGGGTGAGGTCACGCGCGTCATCGACTGGGGCAGCAAAAACGGGGTTTATGTCAACTCGAAGCGCGTCACGGAGCACTTCCTTGCCAGCGGTGACATCGTCACCATTGGCGATGCCCGGTTCCGTTACGAGGAAAGGCCGAAGCGCGACTCCTGAACAACCCGACGGAAGTCCCGAATGCATGTGTGAGCGCATTCACGGACACGCGCTGCAAGCGTCCGTAAAATAAAGCGTACTTCCAGGGACAGGAATGGCTTTGATGCTCAGCAACGCGGAGACCGGTTCGCACGACCTCACCTCCACGCAGGGGGTTGCTCGCAGCACCGGCTCTCTCGTATCCCGCAAGATATGGCTGCCCAAATCGATTTACGACGGGCTCCCCTATTTCTACCTTGTCGCCGGCGTCGCGGCGTTTCTTGCCACGCTGTACATCAGCAACTGGCTGTGGGTACTGCCGCACTACCTGCTTTTCTCCGCCGCCTGCGTGCATCTCGGGGTGCTGGTCCTGAGGCGTCGCAGGCGACCGCCGGAGCCAATCGAGCTCGCGAATCCGGATTCCGAATGACCGCCTGTCGCTGCGGTGACCGGGCTTGACCTGTCCCGGGCGCTGGGCAAGGATACGCCGGTGAAATCAACGGAATTCCCCGTGTCAGACCGGCAGACCAGCGTTACCAGGACGATCACCCGTGAATTGGGCCTGTTGTTGGGGTTACTGTTCCTGGGACTGGTGTTGTTGCCCGTCGCCGTCTACTTCGTCGGACAGGCGATATTCGGGGACTACGGTGGCGACAACTTCGGGCATTTCTACTCCGAGCTGAGCGGACGCATCCGGTCGGGCGATGGCGCCGCCTGGTTCCTGGTGCTGTCACCGTACCTGGGGTGGCAGACCCTTCGCCTGGTCGTGCTGGGCTGGCGACGCGCCGGCAGGCGGCCCGAACCGGGCGCGCGCTAGGCGCGCCATTTCCGAAATGTGAGGCACGTCACATCGCGGGAGCGTAAAACGGCTTATTTAGGGTATATTCGCGTGGTTTATGTCAACAGGCCGCAGCCCGCCCCGCGATCGGCCTTATAGTTGGAGCGGGGCTGTATTGGCAAACGAAAAACCGACGGAAGTGTCTCATGTTCAATCGATGGATCAACTGGCTAAAGGGCGATGCCGCGTCTGATCCCGTAAAACCGCCGCAACAACGGCGGCGCGTCTCCGCCCACGCGGCGCTGCACGCCCGATCTGTGCCGACTCCGGCACGCGCCCAGTCGCGGGATATTCGTGAAATCGAACCCACCTTCGAGGGCCGTATTGAAAACGTCGGCCCGGGCAAGAACGTGTTGGTCGCCGACGGAGACGACATAGACGATACCGGCGCGCGGGAGTCGCTCAGACTGTTCGACGATGCGCCGCTCGACCCGAGCGAGCCCACCGGTATCGACCCCTACAATTCCGGGCAGTTCGACCGCTCCAGGAACTGGGATACTCGATTCCGCGACTGACCCTGCGGCGATATTGCGCCGCCCGCCCATCATGATAGTCTGCGCAGCGGCACGGCGCGCGGAGCACAGCATGGGGCTGCGGGTTACTTTCGAACTCGACGACGACGATCTCAGGCATTTTCGGCTGATCATGAAGCAGGCCCGCACGACCGCGGCCCGCATCGCGCCCGAGGACATCGTCGCCACTGCCGAAGAACTGATCAGCGGCATCGGGCCCGAAGGCGCACCGGCCTTCGTGGTCGAGCGCCTGCAGAAGCTGCGGCTCCTCATCGACATGCTGTCCGACATCGAGTGGCGCCTGCCGCAATCGGAGGCGAACCGCGTCCTCAACGCCCTCGCCTATTTCACCGAGCCGGAGGACCTCATCCCGGACAATATCCCCGGCCTCGGCTTCCTCGACGACGCCATCATGATCGAGCTGATCTGCAGGGAGTTGAAGCACGAGATCGAGGCGTACCAGGACTTCTGCGATTACCGCGCACGCATCCGCCGCGACGCCGGGCGCAACGCGCGGGTCAGCCGCGACGACTGGCTCGTAAACCGCCGCGCCGAGCTGCAGTCCCGCATGCGGCGTCGTAAACGCAAGGACCGCTCGGACGAAACGGGCCACGGCGCCGGCCTGCTGCGCTAGCTGGCGTCACGGCCAGTAGTACCAGGCGGTGCCCAGCAGGCCCAGCCACATCAGCGCCTGGGCGCCGAATCTCGCGCGGTGGCCGATCAACAGAGAATAGAAACTCGCGGCCGAAATTACGGTCATACCGAGGAAGATCAGCATGCTGTGCGTCAGCGGCCGGAATTCGTGCTCGAGGCGTGGGTGCTCGTTGCCGAGCAACAGGAAGACAATCAGCACCAGCCCCAGGCTGACCGTGATGGCCGCGCAGGATCCAAGCAGAATGCCGGTAATCATTGTTAGAGGACGCATGCAGGACTTTCCGAAGCGGACTAATCGTCGCTCAGAGCGAGATTTTATGCCAAATACGCCCTTGATCGAAGGGCCGCAGCGATCTAGCCTAGCCTACAGCGCTGCTGTAATTAAATGTCGGCCTGACAATATGGAGATTGCCTTGGACATAAATAACAACCGTCGCACCCGCTGGATCGCCGGCGCGTTGCTGAGCTTCATGGCTCTGCCGCTGATGGCGACCACGTCGATGGAGGACGACGGGCTGCACCCGGAGCCGCGGCACGAGAGCGTTGGAGAACTGGTCACCGAATTTATACAGAAGTCTCACTATTCGCACATCTCGGTCGACGACGAACTGTCGTCGCGCGTCATGGACCGCTACATCGAGTCGCTGGACGGCAACCGCATGTACCTGATGCAAAGCGACATCGACTTCTACGAGACTTACCGTCACCAGCTCGATGACGTGGTCCGCAGCAAACCGCTGGACCCCGTGTTCGAGATGTTCAGCATCTACCAGACGCGGGTCCGCGAACGGCTCGAATTCGCGCTCGCCGAACTGGAGACGGAGCCGGACTTCACCGTCGACGAGGAATACCAGTTCGACCGCTCCGAGGAGCCCTGGGCCAAAACCGAGGCCGAGCTGGACGAAATCTGGCGCAAGCGGGTGAAGAACGACGTGCTGCGGCTCGAACTGGCCGACAAACCCTGGGAAGAATCGCAGGAACTGCTCCGCAAGCGCTACCAGCGCTATCTCAAGCGGATCAACCAGGTGAAAGCCGACGACGTTTTCGAGACCTTCATGAACGCCTTCGCCCACACCCTGGATCCGCACTCCAGTTACCTGTCGCCGCGAAACTCCGAGGAATACCGCATTCAGATGAGCCTGTCGTATTTCGGCATCGGCGCCTCGCTGCAGCTCGACGAAGACTACGTGCAGATCGTCAACATTATCCCGGGCGGGCCTGCTGCCATCGACGGCAAGCTCAAGCCCAAGGACCGCATTACCGGCGTAGCCCAGGGACCCGAGGGCGAGATGGTGGACGTTATCGGCTGGCGCCTCGACGATGTGGTCGACCTGATTCGCGGTCCTGCGAACACCGTGGTTCGCCTGCAGATCATCCCGGCCGGCGCGCTGCCCGGCAGCAGTGAAAAGATCATCGCGCTGACTCGTGACCAGGTAAAACTCGAGGAGCAGGCCGCCAAGAGCGACGTAATCACGGTGCCCCGCGACGGCCGCGAGTGGCGAATCGGCGTCATCGAGGTACCGAGTTTCTACCGCGACTATCGCGCCATGAGCAGCGGTGACAAGGACTACACCAGCACCACGAGGGACGTGAAGCGCCTGATCACCGAACTCGAGGAACAGGGCATAGACGGCCTCGTGCTGGATCTGCGGGGCAACGGCGGCGGCCATCTCACCGAAGCTACCGCGCTTTCCGGCCTGTTTATCGACAATGGCCCGGTCGTGCAGCTGCGCAACTCGAGTGGCCGCATCAGCCGCCTGGACGACCCGGATCCGGTGGCCCGCGTGGCGTATAACGGCCCGTTGACCGTACTCGTCGACCGTTTCAGTGCGTCGGCGTCGGAGATTTTCGCGGCGGCAATCCAGGACTACGCGCGCGGCGTGATCATCGGCCAGCAGACCTTCGGTAAGGGCACGGTGCAGAACCTCTATTCGCTGGACCAGTACCTGAAACCCGAGGGCGGACCCGGCTACGGCCAGCTCACGCTGACGATCGGCAAGTACTACCGCGTTACCGGCGAAAGCACACAGCACCGTGGCGTGGACCCCGACATCGAGCTGCCTTCGCTCATCGACATCGAGCAGTTCGGCGAGAGCGTACGAGACAGCGCGCTGCCGTGGGACACAATCCAGACGACCCGGTTCCGCGCCGGTGAACCGCTCGACTCCACGATCGAATCGCTGATAGTCAGCCAGATCGAGCGGGCGAAAACCGACCCGAATTTCCAGTACCTGGTAGACCGCACCCGCGACGCCGAGGAGCTTCGCCAGCGCAAGACCGTGTCCCTGAACTACCAGTACCGGCTCGAGGAGCGCGAGGACGAGCTGGCTCGGGAACTCAAGCGCGAGAATGAACGTCGCGCAGCGCTGGAGCTCGAGCCGCTCGAGAGCCTGGAGGACCTCGACGAGGAAGACCTGCCCGACGTGTTGCTCGATCAGGCCGCGGACATTGCCGCGGACCTCGCGGAAATGCGCGAATTGCAGCGAATACCCGCTCAGACGGCTCAAAATCGGGGCTGACAGCGCTACTTGCGATCGATCCTTCCGGTGTTATACTCGGCTATAACACCCGGCGGGCGAATCTCCGGAGGTGGCCTTGACCAGCAGACAGGCACCACGAAGTGCAGTGGCACCGAGCCTCTTGGGCATGGTTGCCGTGCTCGCGCTTGGCGCTTTGATTCATCCCGCGCTCGCCGCAACCGGCAGCGACGCCCGCTGTGACCAGCCGATGGACGCCTCGCCGATGTCCCCGTCCGCCGACCGCAAGCTGGCGATCAGCGTCATCAACCACGGTTCCGCCAGCGCGGCTGCGACACGCCGTGATCCCGTCGACGTCGACAAGGGCAGCGAAGCCGACACGCCCCGCGAGTCAGCCGGCGAACCGGCCGGGCCCCGCGTCGAGGTGATGTTGCGGCGGATTTTCGATGATGCACAGGCGCGTCAACCGACGCTG
>JBFIHC010000064.1:0-19509 GCA_041601995.1 Woeseiaceae bacterium
CTGCAGTTCGCCAGCGTCGTGCCGTCGGCAAATGATTGTCCCAGCGGGGTGACGAGGTCGAACCCGGCCGCAACGCGGGACTCCGGAGCGAGGAATCCCGAGCCCTGGTTTCCCGACGCGTCGACATACTGGAACGTGCCGCCCGCCGATACGAGGAGGAGGACCTCCCGGCCCGCCGAGTCGCTGCCGCTCCAGATGCCGGAGGGCAACACCGGCGGCTCCAGGTTCACCGAGCACCTGCCATTGGCCCAGTCTTCGTTGTAGCGGCAGTCGGGTCCATTGTCGCTCGACGTGCTGCACCCGGCCACGGCCAGGAGCAGTCCGCACAGCGCCATTGCCGTGCCACCGGTGGTTGATGTTCTTGTGTCCATTTCGGGTCTGCCTGTTTGTCAGTGGAACCGGCAACGAGGATGACGCCACGGCAGTCGGAACGCCTGACGATCGGGTGATGATGGGGTGACGATTTTCTCCCGGCCTCACGACAGGCCCACCAGCAAATCATCGGTTCGAAATCGGTTGTTCATCAGGCGCCGGTGACCCCGTTGACGGCATCGTAAAGGTGCCGGTTCCAGGGCCGGGTCCGGCCCGCCGGCACATCCTCACAGGGAGTAGCGAAAATGAACGCATCAAGAAGTTTCTTGCTGGCCTGCGTCGGTGTGGTTTTCAGCGGTTGCGGCGGGGGTTCCGGCGGTTCATCGGCACCCGACCCGGTAGCGCCGCCGCCGCCACCACCACCGACCGACGCACTGCCGGGTGGACACTGGTTCGGCACCGTCACTGACGAGTTCAATGTCGTGACGGAGGAATACGTCGCCATGGTTGACGAGTACGGTCGATTTCGTTTCGTGTCGGTCGACTCCACCGTGCAGATGTCCGGCAATTTCACGGTCGTCGGCAATGACCTCGTCGGGGACGGAATGGCCTTCGCGGATACGGGTGTATTCTGGCTGGACGCAAGCTCGGCCACCCCGGTCAGCATGGAAGGGACGCTCGTCGGGCGCAGCGAGATGTCGGGGACCTGGACGACGGTTGCCGGCGAGTTCGGCAGCTTCGAGTTCTTCTACGACCCGGCGTTTTACGAGCGGGCATCGCCGGTCAATTTGCTGGCCGGTTCATGGGTCGCCTACGACGAGCGTCTGAATCCGGAGGTGACGTTCACGATTGCTGCCGACGGCAGCTTTACGGGACAGAATGTGTCGGGCTGCAACTCGATGGGCCAGTTCGCGGAGATCGAGCCGGACTTCAACCTGTACGACGTGCAGAGCACGGTGGCCGATTGTGCGCTTGCCGGTGATTACGTCGGCCTCGCGTTTCTCGCCGATCTGCTCGTGCCGAACGATGTCCTGATACTCGCGATCGACAACGGCTCTCGAGCGTATCTGATCGGCTTCGAGAGGTAAGCTGTGTGCCGGAACCTTCGGGTTCCGGCGCTTACAGGGTCCCGCCGGCTCAGTCTGCTTCTTCTTCCCCGGCGTCGACCGGTTCGCGGGTCGCGAGCCAGCTCTCGTATTCCGGGGATAACAGCAGATCGGCCATGGACGGGTCACCCTCGAAGGCCTCCGGCACGAGCGAGTAGCCGAAGGTCTGCTCCAGTTCGTTCAGGGCGCCCACCGCGGCGCCGTACTGTCTGAGGGCGGTGCTTGCGCGCAACACCGACCACCAGCCCAGTTCCAGACCGGGCTCGATCTGTACCGCCTGATCCGCGTAGTCCAGCGCGTCTTCGGCATTGCCGAGCACCAGCGAGGCCGCGGACAGCCTGGCAGCCATCGCCGCGTCCGGTACGCCGAGGCGCGACTGCAACCTGAGCAGGGCCTGCATCGCCTTGTCGTACTGCCGCGACGGGAAGTAATAGTCGAGCAGCATCAACGAATACAGCGGCTCTTCCGGGAAATACTTGTCGACGTCGATAAGCGCCGTGCGCAATTTGCGGCGATTGCGGGTGGCCTTGGTGAGATGCACCGTCATCAATACCACGGCGCGCTGGCTGCGCAACTTGGCGTCGACGTTCCCGAGAATGTCGAAATAGCGATCGACCTGCATGTCCCGCGACGCCTTCAGGAGCTCGGTCATCTGGAACATCTGCTGCTCCGTCGGCCCCTGGAAATCGAGCAGCTTGCGAACCGCTGGTTTGCCGGGATTCATCGAGACGAGCTGGGCGCCGACCCCGTCGCTGAATTTCTCGCCGCCCAGGTAATCGATCCAGTCGACGATCACGACACGTCCCTTGCCGTCGAGCCGCAACTCGTACTCGTGGTAGCTGAACTGAAAATCCGGCAGGTCGTAGCGCACGATCGCGCGGCCGCGATCGCCTTTCGCACCGAAACCCAGCCACGCCGCCCGGATGTTGCCTTCGGTGCCCGCGAACGCGGATTCCAGGATATTCAGCAGGTTGTCGTCAAATCTCTCGCGAAAACGCTGCTTGACCTTCTGGTCGATCAGCCGCAGACCGAAAATGCGCTCGAGCATGTCGTCCCGGTCGATCGCGTTCGCGAAGCGCTCCAGGGAGTTGTTGTTCAGGTCGGTGACTATCTCCTGGAACCCGGCACGAAATATTTCCTGGCGGTCCAGTTCGGCTTGTTGCCGGGCTTCACGCGCGTCTTCCTGCGCGAACGCGGGTGGCAGGCAGCAAGCGAACCCGGCCACCAGGCAGATGGTCAGTTTTGCGGCGTTCAAGCGGCCTCCCCGGGTATCAATTAAGGCTGACACGGGCAAAACGTCTTCGACCAACCTGGTAGACATTCGTGCTGCCGGCATCGAGGGTCAGCGACCGGTCTTCGACACGCTCACCGTCGATCCGGACCGCGCCCTGCTTGATCATGCGGAACGCTTCCGAGGTGCTGCTGACGAGGCCCGCAGCTTTCAAAAGGTGGGCGATACCGAGCGTCCCGCCCTCCGTCTCGAGGGTCAGCTCCGGCATCTCGTCCGGCATTGCACCCTCGCGAAAGCGCGAGATGAATTCCTGCTTTGCGGCCTCCGCCGCGGCATCATCGTGGAATCGCGCGACGATCTCCATCGCGAGCTCGAACTTGGTGTCGCGCGGATTCATGCCGTCCTGGACGCGCTGCTTCAGATTCTCGATGTCCTCCAGCGAGCGGAAGCTCAGGACCTCGAAATAACGCCACATCAGTTCGTCCGAAATCGACATCAGCTTGCCGAACATCTCGCCGGGCGGTTCCGTGATGCCGACGTAATTGCCGAGCGACTTCGACATCTTCTGCAGGCCGTCGAGGCCTTCCAGCAACGGGGTAGTCATCACCACCTGGGGATCCTGCCCGTAATCCTGCTGCAGCTGCCGGCCCACGAGCAGGTTGAACTTCTGGTCGGTGCCGCCGAGTTCGATATCCGCCTCGAGCGCCACGGAATCGTAACCCTGCACGATCGGGTACAGAAATTCATGGATCGAGATCGGCTGACCGCCTTCATAGCGCTTTTTGAAGTCGTCGCGCTCGAGCATGCGCGCGACCGTGTGGTGGGAGGCGAGCTTCACCAGGCCGGCGGCATCCATCGCGCCCATCCAGGTCGAGTTGAATTCGATGCGTGTCCTGTCCTTGTCGAGGATCTTGTAGATCTGGGCCTCGTAGGTCCTCGCGTTTGCCTTTATTTCCTCGGGCGACAGCGGCGGGCGCGTGGCGTTCTTGCCCGAGGGATCCCCGATCATGCCGGTGAAATCACCAATCAGGAACACGACCTCGTGACCGAGCTCCTGGAACTGCCGCATCTTGTTGATGAGCACGGTGTGCCCGATGTGCAGGTCGGGCGCGGTCGGGTCGAACCCCGCCTTGATCACCAGCGGCCGGCCCGTCTTGAGTTTTGCCTCCAGTCCGTTTTCCGGCAGCACCTCGTCGGTACCGCGGGTCAGCTCCGCGATTTGTGCCTGTATATTGTTCATTCCTGCCTTTGTGGTGACCGCCGTCGGCGTGCAGCGGAACTGTAGCATTCTCGGCGGCCGATGAAAGCCCTTGAGGGTTACCTCGTGACCCTATCAAGCTTGAACGTTAACAGACTGACTTATAACAGTTTTCTTTGACGTCCCGACAACGTCACGGTAGAGTAGCGGCATTCTCAAACGTGGGGTCGCAGACTTGCATCGTCCGGTCAGTCCATTACTGCACGATTACAAGCCATCTGCAGCGAAGAAGCCGGGAAAACCAAAAGCACTGCAATGGTTCGTCGTCGGCCTGGGCATACCGCTCGCCGGCCTCGCGTTCCTCTCGACGCTCACCACGACCGCCCCACCATCACAGCCGCCGCCGGAACCGGTGATGACCGCGACGGACGGTACCGACTTCGACGTCGCAGAGCCCGTCGAGCTGGTGTACGCGGAGACGCCGCTGGTCCTTGTCGACGCGATCAACCCGCCGCCGTACCAGCAGGTCAATCTCAAGATACGGCGCGGCGATACGCTCGACAAACTGTTTCGGAAGAACAATCTCAGTCTCGCCCAGCTCTCCGAGATCTCGAGGCTGGAGGAAGCGCGTAAGCGTTTTCGCAAGCTCAAGCCCGGCGACGAGTTCATCGTCACGCACGACCAGGGCAGCCTGGTCAGCATGTATTCGAACCTGAACCTCACGAGTGCGCTGAAGATCGAGCGCGGCGAAGACGGCTTCAGAGCCGAAATCGTCGAGAGACCCATCGAGAAGCGCAAACGGCTGGCCTATGGCACGATCGAATCCTCGCTGTTCGAGAGCGCCGCCGACGCCGGCCTCTCCGATCGCGTCATCATGAACATTGCCGGGATCTTCGCCTGGGACGTCGACTTCGTCCTCGATATTCGCAGCGGCGACAATTATTACGTGCAGTACGAAGAGATCTGGCAGGACGGCGAGTACGTCACGGACGGCGAGATAATCGCTGCGGAGTTCAACAACAACGGCCGCACCCACCAGGCCGTTCGATTCATCGACGACGAGGGCCGCGCTGACTATTTCACGCCCGACGGCCACAGCGTGAGAAAGGCTTTCATCCGCGCCCCCGTCGACTTCACGCGCATCAGCTCCAATTTCAACCCGCGGCGGCGCCATCCGGTCCTGAATACGATTCGTGCGCACCGTGGCGTCGACTATGCGGCGCCGAGGGGCACGCCGATCAAGGCGGCGGGCGACGGCAAGGTCATCTTTCGCGGCGTCAAGGGCGGCTACGGCAACACCATCATCCTGCAGCACGGCGGCAATATCACGACGCTGTACGCCCACATGTCGAGGTTTGCCGGCTTTCGCGTCGGCAGCCGCGTGCGCCAGGGCCAGACCATCGGGTACGTGGGTTCAACCGGGCTCGCCACAGCAAACCACCTGCACTACGAGTACCGGCTGAACGGCGTGCATCGCAACCCGCGTACCGTCGAGCTGCCGCAGGCCGAGCCTATCGACCAGCGTTACCGCCAGCAATTCCTAGCGACCGTGGAACCGATCCTGGAGGAACTGGAAAACTTCAAGAACACGCAGCTCGCTTCCGTTGCTTACAGCAACAAGTAGCGCAGGCCCACCATGCGCGGGTACTACATCGGCCTCATTTCCGGCACGAGCATGGACGGCATCGATGCCGCACTCGTCGAGTTCGGCGATCGCTCGGTAGCCATCGTCAGCGCACGCACGGTCCCGTACCCCGAGGCCTTGCGCAACCGGCTGATCGACGCAACCCGGGATCCGGAGACCTGCACCGTCGATGTCATCGGAGCGCTCGACCACTGGGTGGGCGAGTGCTTTCGGGATGCGGCGCTCGAGCTGCTGCAGGCGGCGGGCGCCGATCCGGGCGATGTGCGCGCCATCGGCAGCCACGGCCAGACCCTCCGTCACCGCCCGGACGAGGAACGGCCGTACACGCTGCAGATCGGCAATGCCGACATCGTCGCCAAGGGCGCCGGCATCGACTGCGTCGCCGATTTCCGCAACGCGGACCTGGCGCTCGGTGGACAGGGGGCACCGCTGGTGCCGCCGTTTCACGAATGGCTGTTTCGCTCCCCGGATGTCGATCGCTGCGTTTTGAATATCGGCGGAATTGCGAACGTCACCGTGCTGCCCGCGGAGCCGGGGCCCATCAGGGGATTCGACACCGGCCCGGGAAATACGCTGATGGACACCTGGGTACGCCGCCATCACAACGTTGCTTTCGACAACGAGGGCCGCTGGGCATCGATCGGCAAGATGATGCCGGGGCTCCTCGACACGATGCTCGCCGACCCGTACTTCGCAAAGCCGCCACCGAAGAGCACGGGCTTCGAGTATTTCAACGACGACTGGCTGTCCGAACGGATCCGGGATGACGCCGACTTCGCGGACGTGCAGGCCACGCTGGCCGAACTGACGGCGGCGACGATCGCCGACGCCATCGGTCATCACGCGGCAGGTGCCCGCGAGGTGCTGGTCTGCGGCGGCGGCGTGCACAACCGCGACCTGCTGCGACGCCTGCAGCAGCGTCTCGGCCAGGCGTCGCTGGCGTCGACTGCCGACGCGGGACTTGACCCGGATCACGTCGAGGCCTGCGCCTTCGCCTGGCTTGCCATGCGCACCCTGGATGGCGAGCCCGGCAACGCCCCCGGCGTCACCGGCGCGAGCCGCGCAGCGGTGCTCGGCGCCGTCCACAGCGCCCGCTGAAGTGAGCAACAGTTAAAGGTCCCGGAACGCCGGGATTGCTATACTGGTCGACCGTTGAAAATCAGAGAAGACCGTGGACGCCCCGTCACTGCCACCCGCCGACCTGTACATCAACCGCGAACTCAGCATGCTCGAGTTCAACAAGCGGGTGCTGGCGCTGGCGCAGGACCCGGATGTGCCGCTGCTGGAGCGGCTGCGCTTTCTCTGCATCACCTGCACCAACCTCGACGAGTTTTTCGAGATCCGCGTGGCTGCACTGAAGCAGCGCATGGAGATCGGCGCGCTCGCGCAGGGGCCGGAGCTGCTGCCGGCGCAGCAGGTGTTCGACGTGTTGCGGCACCAGATGCTCAATATGGTCAGCCAGCAGTACGAATTGCTGAACAACGTAATGTTTCCGCAGCTCGCGAGTTCCGGCGTGCGTTTCGTACGCAGCGAGAACTGGTCCGAGGAACAGCAGGAGTGGCTGAGCGATTATTTCGACGAGCAGGTCGTGCCGGTGCTGACGCCGCTGACCTTCGATCCGTCGCGTCCGTTCCCGCGGATCCTCAACAAGAGCCTCAACTTCATCGTTCGCCTGAAGGGCCGTGATGCCTACGGGCGACGGCGTCACAGGGGCATGGTCCAGGCGCCGCGATCGCTGCCGCGCGTCATCCAGCTTCCGGAACATCTTCGGAGTCCGGGCTGCCACGACTACGTATTCCTGTCGTCCGTGATTCGCGTCCACGTCGACAGGCTCTTTCCCGGCCTCAAGGTCGACGGCTGCTACCAGTTCCGCGTAACGCGAAACAGCAACCTCTACGTCGACGAGGAAGAAGTCAGCGACCTGGTGGGCGCGCTCGAGGGACAGCTGGAGGCAAGCCGCTACGGTGCCGCCGTGCGCATCGAGGTTGGCCACGAATGCCCACCCGACCTGCAGCAGTTCTTGCTGGACCATTTTCGCCTGCAGGAGCAGGACATGTACCTCGTCGACGGCCCGGTCAACCTGAACCGCCTGGCGACGGTCTGCGACATCGAGGACAAGCCGGAGCTTCTGTACAAACCGTTTGCGCAGGGAATTCCCGAGGAACTGCTGACCGAAAAGGACATCTTCTCGATCCTGTCGAAAAAGAACGTCCTGCTGTACCACCCGTTCCAGAGTTTCGCGCCCGTCATCGACTTCATAAAGTCCGCGTCGACCGACAAGGACGTGCTGGCGATCAAGATCACCTTGTACCGGACCGGCGCCGATTCACCGGTCGTCGACCACCTCGTGAACGCCGCGAGAGCTGGGAAGGAAGTGACGGTAATCATCGAGCTGATGGCACGCTTCGACGAGGCCGCCAACATCTCGCTGGCGAATCGCTTGCAGGAAGCGGGCGCGCACGTCGTTTACGGCCTGGTGGGTTACAAGACGCACGCCAAGATGACGCTGGTCGTTCGACGCGAGGGCGAGGTACTGCGCCGCTACGTGCATCTCGGAACCGGCAACTACCACCACAGCACCGCGAAGGTCTATACCGACTACGGCTACATGAGCAGCGACAAGAAGCTCGGCGAGGACGTGCACAAGATATTCATGCAGCTGACCAGCCTCACCGAGGCACGCGATCTGAATCTCATGATGACATCGCCCTTCAACCTGTTAGACGGCGTCATCGCGAAGATCGAGCGCGAGACCGAAAATGCGCAGGCCGGGCGCAAGGCGCACATTATCGTCAAGGTGAATGCGGTCAATGAACCGCGTGTCATCGACGCGCTCTACGAAGCCTCGCAGGCGGGTGTGAAAATCGAACTCATCGTCCGCGGAATTTGCGTACTGCGCCCGGGCGTGCTCGGCCTTTCCGACAACATCACGGTCCGTTCCATACTCGGACGCTTCCTGGAACACTCCCGCGTCTATTACTTCTACAACGACGGCGACGAAGAAATTTATTGCGCCAGCGCAGACTGGATGGAGCGGAATCTCCTGCACCGTAACGAGAGCTGTTTCCCGATTCGGCAGAAGACGTTGAAAGAGCAGCTGAAACGCGATCTCGAAATGTACCTGGCTGACAACTGCAATGCCTGGGTACTGCACGGAGACGGCAGCTATGAACGTCTCACGCCCGCTGAACGGGAACCCGTGTCTGCGCAGGACACACTCCTGCAGTTGCTGGCGTCGCCCTCCGTCTAGGGCAACCGCGTTTACAGGTCCTAGCCGTAGCTGAGTTCGTAGTCTGCCTGGGAAAGCAGGCGCTGCTCGCGTTCGAGATCGGCGACCGTCAGGGGATTGGCCGCCAGCCATTCGGGATCGAATTGCAGTGTGAGATTGCGGCCGTCGACGCTCAGCTCGACCGGCGGCGTTTCCACCTGGTTGCGGCTGCGATTCAGCAACACGGCGACCCGCAACAGGATAGCAAGGCGCAGCGCCGGCTCGCGCCAGGTCCGCGGCAACTCGCCGAGATAGCGCGTCACGATCTGGTGCCGCTGACTCGCGATCAGGAACGCGAGCAGCCGCTGCTCGGCACGCGGAAACCCGGGCATGTCGGCGTTCTCCGCGATGTACGCGCCGTGCCGCTGATAGCCGTCGTGGGAGATATCGAGACCGATCTCGTGCAGGCGTGCCGCCCACACCAGGCCGTGCCCGGCGAGTTCCGATGTCAGCCCCCAGGGCTCCGCGCATTGCTCGAGCAACAGGCGGGCGGTGTCCGCGACCCGCTGCGCCTGGGCCTCATCCACGTTGTAGCGGGCAGCCATCGCGCGCACGGTGCGTTCCCGGGCATCCTCGTGCTGCAGCCGGCCGAGCAGGTCGTAAAGCAGCCCTTCCCGCAGCGCCCCGTCCGACACCCGCAGCCGCTGGATGCGGAGCACACCGATCAGTTCTGCGAGGATCGAGAGCCCTCCGGGCCAGACCTGCGCACGCCGCTCCGACAGCCCGGGCATCTTCAGCGCACCGACCGAGCCCGCGTCGATCACGCGCTCGATCAGCGTTTCGAGCGCATCGAGGGTCAGGTCTCTTTCGACGATGCCGAGCGCGCTGGCCACTCGCTCCGTGGAGTTGATGGTGCCGGACGTGCCGATCGCCTCGATGTCGCCCGAGCTGCGGAAAAACGCTTTCACGGGACGCAACTCCAGACGCGCCGCTAATCTGGCCGCGTCGAACGCCTGCCTCGTGACGGCGCCGCCGGGGAAGAAGCGCTCGGTCATGCGGACGCAGCCGAGATGCAGGCTTTCGAGCGCCCGCGGGTTGCCACCCTGCCCGAGGATGAGCTCCGTGCTGCCGCCGCCGATATCCATCACCAGCCGCAAGCCGTCGTAAGGCGGCAGGCTTTGCGTAACGCCCTTGTAGATGAGGCGCGCTTCCTCGATGCCCGAGATCACCTCGATCGGGTGGCCGAGCGCTTCCTCGGCCTCGCTCATGAACCCGATGTCCTCGCGCGCGCGTCGGATGGTGCTGGTGCCGGCGGCACGCACGCTGGCTGCGTGCATGTCGCGCAGCCGCTGTCCAAACAGGGACAGGCAGTGCAGCGCGCGTGCACGCGCGTCGGGCGAGATGTCGCCGCTCTCCGACAGGCCCTCGGCGAGCCGTACCGTCTCCTTGATGCGATCGATGATCGTCAGCTGCCCGTGGCGCAGCTCACCGACGATCATGTGAAAACTATTGGAGCCGAGGTCGACCGCAGCGATGACTTGCTTCGCATCGCTGTCCGCCGGCGTACCGGCGTGACTCTCTTCGCTGCTGGTAGCTATCGTCCCGGCCGAATTGACGACTCGTTGTTACGCTAAACCGAGAATGACGACCCGCAGCCGCAGGTGGTCTGCGCATTGGGATTGCGGATGATGAACTGCGCCCCTTGCAGGTCTTCCTTGTAGTCGATCTCGGCGCCCATCAGGTACTGAACGCTCATCGGGTCAACGATCAGCTTCACGCCCTGGTTCTCGACCTGGCTGTCACCCTCCTCGATCGTCTCGTCGAAGGTGAAACCGTACTGAAAGCCCGAGCAGCCGCCGCCGGAAATGAAGACGCGCAGCATCAGGTTGGGGTTGGCTTCCTCCCTGATCAGTTCGCCGACCTTGCTGGCCGCCGCGTCGGTGAAGACGATGGGGGGCGGCGCTACGTTGCCGCCGATTACCGAATTTTCTGTCTGCATGTCCTGTCGTCCTGCTCAGCTCTCCGCCGCAGCGGCTGCCGATTCGTCGAGTTTCGCCGTCTGCTCCAGCAGCGGCACCTGGCCTTCGGGCTGATGAACCAGCTTGCCGTTGATCTCGGCGCCTATGGCCATCTCGATCAGATTGTAATACACATTACCAATGACACGCGCGGTCGGGCCGAGTTCCACGCGCTGATTGGCGCACACATCTCCGCGGACGATGCCGTCGAGGACCACATAGGGCACCGTAACGCCGCCGTCGACATTGCCTCCCTCGCTGATGGAAAGCGCCGATTTGCTGTCCGGGTCCGCCGTCACACTGCCGTTCACGGTGCCGTCCACGTGGCAGCCGCCCGAGAAATGCAGGTCGCCGCGGATGCGGGTATTTGCGCCTACCAGCGTATCGACGACCGTGTGTCTGCGTTGTTTCCGTCCTAGCATGTGTACCTCCACGGGCCGCAATGCGGCCATAAAATCAGCCCTGGCTCGTCGTCCAGGCAAAACTTTCTTCGATGCTCGAAATCGAGCGCGTCTTCGACTGGACCTCGACCTTCACACGCTGCGGCGTGAAACCGTCGGGCAGGACGACCTGCCGGTTGAAATCCTGGAAATAGCGAAATGAAAAAGCCCATGCCGCCTCGCTGTCCTCGGGCAGCAACTCCGCGTAACTGAAGGTCTTGTCGGCCCCGTCCAGGTCCCCTTCGATCGTGAGCTTGACGTTGCCCGAGACCTTGCGGTCGTGCTTCAGCGCCTGCACCAGCACCAGCCGGATGTTGTACTCGCGCTCGCTCTTGCCGCGCGTCAGCTTCAGGTCCTGCACACGCAGCCCCTTGTTGCCGTCCGCGGGCGACACGATACCCCGGTAGAACGCGATGGCGTCGCGCTGCTCCTGGATTTTCGACTGCAGTTCGGTGAGGCTCGCTTCGACCTCCTTGTACGCCTGGCGATCGATATCGCGGTGCGTCTCGAGCATCGCGACCTGTTCCTTGAGCGCGCTGATCTCGTCCTCGAGCGATTCGATGTGCCGTTCGTAGTCGCGGCGCTCGCTGGCCGCGTCGACGAGGTCGTAACCGGCCTGGATCCTGCCGAATTCGTAGACCAGGTAGCTGCCCACGACCACCAGCACGACGATCACGAGCCGTGTCGCCCAAAGGCGCACGGGGCTGTGCAACTGCAGTGGTGAGTGTCGCGACACGGCTGCTCGTCAGTAACGGGAAAGACGTTATGTTACGCGGAGCCCCGGGCAAACAGAAGTGCGGCAGGTCACGTTTACAGCGTCATAATGCAAACCGGTTCACATTCTGGATAACGCGCACATGGACGACAGTTACCCCTGATTGAAAGGCCCGCACCTCGTCTTCATGGCGGGCTGGTTCGCGGGCCTCATCTGCCTGCCGCGACTGTTCACTTGCCATGCCCGTGCCGACGATGCGCCCGGCCGCGAGCGTTTTCAGGCGATGGAGATGCGACTGTTCGTCGTGCTGACGATCGGGGCCGCACTGACGGTGATTCTCGGCCAAGTACTGGTCGTGACCCACACGGCCCTCGTGGCGGCAACCTGGTTCCGATTGAAGTTACTGCTGGTGATCGGGCTGGCGGTCCACCACTACCGTTGCTACCGCCGGATCGTGAATCGCCGCGGTGAGGCCGGGCCGCGCGATTCCGGGTGGCTGGGCTGGTTCAGCGAGATGCCCGCGGCTTTCCTGCCGCCGATCGTGCTGCTCGCCGTGGTCAGGCCGTTCTGATCATTCCCCGCTCTGCCCGAGCCGCGCGATGTCCCTGTCGAAAACCGCGCGCCAGCGCTTCGGCCACCACCGCGGCCGCGGCGGTAAGCCCTTCGGATAAACGGTGGAGCCGAGTTCGTGCAGAGCACAGGCGTATACCCTGCGCTTGAAATAGATCACCTCGTTCACCGGCCGCCAGAAATCGACCCAGCGTGCCCGATCGAATTCGGGCGCCGCGGCGAGGTCGAAGCGCAGCTTTTCGGGTTCGGCGGCGAGACGCAACATGAACCAGCGCTGCTTCTGACCGATACAGAGCGGTGTGCTGTTGCGGCGTATGAACCTCTCCGGGAGGCGGTAACGCAGCCAGTCGCTGGTGACGCCCAGCAGCTCGACGTCGCACGGCTCGAGCCCGACTTCCTCGCGCAGCTCCCGATACATCGCCGCCTCGGCGTCTTCGCCGCGCAGCATGCCGCCTTGCGGGAACTGCCATCCTTTGCCCCCGATACGACCGCCAATCAGCAATTTGCCACGGTCGTCGGTGAGGATGATCCCGACATTGGCGCGGAATCCCTCATCATCGATCCAGTCGCTATTCATTGCAACCGTATTAAACTCTTCAACTGCCTGTAACTTTACACCAATCAACCGCCTCCAGGAGTCATCTTTGCCTGCGACCCGATCGATACTGCTGTTCGCGGGACTCGCCCTCGCCTGTGCCGCTGCCTTGCTGCTCGCTCTGGGTTCCGGCAGCGCGAACATCGGCATCGCCGAGAGCCTGGCGGTGCTCTGGGGCGAGGCGCCGGAGAAGGTCCGGACGCTCGTCATCGACCTGCGTCTGCCGCGTGCACTGAGCGCATTCGCCGTCGGCGGACTGCTCGCGGTCGCGGGCGTGCTGATGCAGGTCCTGCTGCGCAACCCGCTGGCCGAGCCCTATATTCTCGGCACCTCCGGCGGCGCCGCAGTGGCGGCACTGATCTGCATGCTGTTCGGCCTGTCCAGCTTCGCCGTCGATACCGCGGCATTCGGCGGCGCCATGGGCGCCACCCTGCTGGTGTTTTCGATCGCCCACGGCACCGGTGCGTGGACGCCGGCACGACTCCTGCTGACCGGCGTCGTGCTCGCGGCCGGCTTCAGCGCGGCGACGACCCTGCTGCTCGCGCTCAGCCCGGACCAGCAGCTGCGGGGTATGCTGTTCTGGCTGATGGGCGACCTCAGTTTCGCCTACGAACCGGCAAGGGAGCTGTGGCTGCTGTTGGGCCTGACGATTGCCGCAACGCTGGCCGCAAGGCACCTCAACGTACTCGCCCGCGGCGAGCTGCAGGCCGCGATCGTTGGACTGCCGGTGACGGCGTTCCGTTACCTGATTTTCGCGGCCGCGTCGCTCGCCACGGCCTTCGCCGTCACGAGCGTCGGCGTCATCGGCTTCATCGGCCTCGTCGTACCGCACCTGATACGCATGTTTGCCGGCAGCGACCATCGTATCGTGGTGCCGGCATCGGCACTCGCGGGCGGCGCGTTGCTGGTCGTCGCGGACACGCTCGCCCGGACCGTGCTGGCACCGCGACAGCTTCCGGTCGGGGCCTTGACCGCAGCCATCGGCGTGCCGCTGTTCCTGGTCCTGATGAGCCGCAGCCGGCAGTACCGCCAGCCGGGCTAGTTCCAGCGCGCGCGTTCCGCGAGCTTGACCGCGTCGGTGTCGTGGAAGCCGAAGACGGTTGCATTGCGCATCCCTTCCGGCGGCGGGAGCCGCAGGCCGGCTGCCGCGGCGCCGGCGTCGACCGGCCGCAGCCTGATTGCATCGAACTGCGCCGCCATCGCCTCTGCACCGACGAGCCACTCGGCGAGGCGACGTGCCGCCTCCGGGCTGCGTGCATGGCGGTTAATGCCCACCGCGACGACGTCGAAATAACCGGGTTGCGGCCAGGTCGCCGCGACCGTCGGCCGGTTGAAGTCGTGAAACGCGAGGCTGGAGACGACGGCCAGCCGGCAGGTCCCCGCGTCAAGTGCCTGCAGCAGCGCCGCCTCGGATTCGAACGGCGGCAGCGCGAGGTTCGCGACCCAGCTGCGGACGATCAGCTCGGCCGGCCGCGGCCCGTGATCGGCGATCAAGCCGGCGATCAGAGTCCGGTTGACGGCGAGCGACGAAGTGGACAGACACAGCTGTCCCTGGAATTCGGGCTTGCCGAGATCTTCGTAGGCCTCGATCGCATCGCAATCCGCCTGCCGTTCCATGCCGCACACCGTGCGCACATCGCTGAAACCGATCGCGGTCCAGTAGCCGTCCGGGTCACGCAGCCAGGCGGGCACGACGCTGCTGATTTCCGTGGACTGCAATGGCCGCAGCGCGCCCTCGTCGGCCGCGCGCCAGATACCGTGAACCGACCGGGTCAGCAGCACATCGGCCAGCGGCGATCCCTTGTTTGCGATCACCTCGCCGACGATCTGGTGCTCGGGCCGGTGCCTTACCGTCACAGGGATGCCGGTCTCGCGCGTGAAATCCGCGAACAGCGACGGCAGGTAGCTTTCGTCCTTGAAGGACGCGTACACGACCACGGGCTCCGGCCGCGCCGCCGGCCCGGCCGTCTTCTCCGCGGGACGTTCGCAGGCACCGAGTACCAGTGCCGCGGTCGCGATAGCCGCAAGCTTTCTCACGCTGCCTCCACGACCACGCGATCGCGCCCGGCCGCTTTCGCGTCGTACAGCGCGGCATCGGCCCTCGCAATCAGCGCCTCGCCGAGCGACTTCAGGTCGGTCCGGCCTGCACCGGGGTGGAATTCCGCGATCCCGATCGAAACGGTGACGGACACATCCCCGCCCCCGGGCAGCGCGAACGGCGCCTTGGCGACGGCCTCGCGTATGCGCTCCGCGACATGCCGCCCCTCGGCGCTCGTCGTGCGCGGCAGCAGGATCACGAACTCCTCCCCGCCGAAGCGGGCCGCAACGTCGCTGCTGCGCACTTCGGTGTCGACCCGCTGCGCCAGCTCGCGCAGCACGGTGTCACCGGCCGCGTGGCCCCAGCAGTCGTTCACGCGTTTGAAATGGTCCACGTCCAGCATCATGCAGACGAGGCTGCGGCCGTCGCGGCATGCCCTCGCCAGCTCCTCTTTCATGCGCGCCTGCAGGTAGCGGCGGTTATGCCAGCCGGTCAGGACGTCCGTGAATCCGCTGCGCCGCAGTCGCGCCCGGTTCACGGCGTTCTCGATGCAGAGCGACGCGACCACGCCGAGGTGCGCCAGGAAATCACTCGCATGATTCGCCGTGTAGCGATTCGGATCGGCGCTGCCGAGATTGATGCTGCCGATCAGTTCGTCACGGCAGCGCAGCGGAATCATCGCGATGCTCGCGAGGCCGTCGCACGAGCCGACGAGCAGGCTGTGGTCGCAGGCCGCGAACGCGCCCAGCCAGGGGCGCCGCAGCGCGATGTACTGGGGGGCCAGCCCGACCAGCGTGTCGACGAAGATCAGGCCGGGGTTGCTCCCCACATCGGTCGAAAGCAGCAGGTGCCGGATATCGTGCCCCGGATCGCGAAGCACGACGCTCACCGAGCGGAGATCGAAGCTCTGCCTCAGGCCCTCGGTCATTTCGTGCAGCAGGACATCCAGGTCGGGCGCCTGCAGCAGCTGAATCTCACGCTGCTGCGAGGACCTGAGTTTCTCGTCATTCCGCCGGACCTGCGCCGTCACTGCATCGAGCCTGCGTTCGGCTTCCGCGAGTTTCAGCTCGAGTTCGTCTGCGGTCTGCATGCACGGGGATCCTTCAGGCCGGCGAACGATGCTTTTACCAGAATCGGAACACTTCGTCGCACGACGGGCCCGCAGAACGGGCGAGGCGTCAGCTGCGCAGTGCCAGGTACTCCCGTCCCCGCTGCATCAGGTCGACGAATCCCTGCTCGTCGCCGCTCGCGACCAGCTCCCGGATGCGCCCGGCGGCATCGACCAGCGCATCGAGCGGCCCGAGGCCGAAGCGGTTGAGATGCTGGATCTCGAAATACAGGTGCGGGTTGTCCCGCGCCACGTCGCCCGACACCAGTAGCTGCGAATCGAATGTCGTCGAGGACATGCGCGCCAGCTTCGGCGCCGCCTCGCCGCTTTCGGCAAGCGCCGTGAAGAAAGCGATATTCAAGGCGTGCGACAGCCCGAGTACATAGGCAATCAGGCGATCGTGATCTTCGAGTCCCATATCGAGCTGTTCGACCATCGTCGCCGCGAACAGGGCCTTGGCTTCTGCGGTTGCCTCGGCGGAGCCGGCATCGCAGACGATGAGGTGGCGCCCGGAAAGCAGCTGCGTGTTCGGGCCGAACATCGGGTGCAACGACGTGACTTTGCATCCCGCCTGCCGCAGCTCGCGCAGGCCGTCGACCAGGGGCGTCTTGAGCGAACCGATGTCGAAGACCAGGCCGGGTGGGTTCAACACCGCAAGTTGCGCGAGTATGCGCCCAGAGACGGCGAGTGGGGTCGCGACGACGATGACGTCGTAGTCGACGCCGGCGTCGGTCCAGTTGCGGAATACGCCCGGCGCATCGTCGGCCGATGCGTCCGCGATGGTGGTGTCGAAACCCTGGCTGGCGAAAAAGTCGACGAACCAGCCGCCCATCTTGCCCGCGCCGCCGATAACGAGCACGCGCCGGCCGTTACCCTGGCCCTCGGCCACGACGCGATCACGTTCCTGGCTGGCCAGCGATGAACGGATCAATTCGCCCAGGATCGTTTCGGCCAGGTCCGGGTCGACACCGAGTTTCTCGGCCTGTGCCCTGCCCCTGTCGATAACGACTTTCTCACGCGCGAAGTCGCGGGTCGCCGTCCCCTCCGACAGTTTGCTGAGACCGATTTCGCCGACGATGCGCTGACGTTCCGCGATCAGGTCGATGATCTGCCGATCGACGTCCGACAGCGCATCGCGAAGGTTTTCCAGGCTCATTGCTTTCCGGGCGCCCGTGCTGATTGATCAATCCATTCCTTTTACAGGACTCCGGCGAACCGGGGCAAGCCGCGGCGACCCTTCAATCGTCGTGCCGGTGGCGCCGCTTTTTCTTCGAGTGCCCTCGCACATCGTAGTGGTGCCGATCGTGATCGTGCCGGTACGCTCGCTCCCAGCGATAGATCTCGTACAGCTGCCACCAGGCGAGGCGGTGATCATGACGCCGGGCCGTGTGCCGATACCAGTAACGGAATCCACGGTCGCGCCTGAGCCAGCGCGGCATGTGATGGTCCCGGTACACGCGAACGTGGTGGTGGCGCGGCTGGTAATGATCGTAGCCGCGCTCGTGTGCCGAGGCCGCCGGTGGCGCTGCGAGGCAGAGGCCGCCGACGACAGCGAGTGTGCAGATTGACTTGAACATGATGACCTCCATTCCTGCGGGTTTCGTGGCCAGATTAGGTGCGTCCGGATGAACCGATCCTTAATGCAATCCGTTGATATTGATTAATTTTGTGAACGCCGGATGAACGCGGCACCTGGGCCTCGCGCGGGGACTTCGCGCCGGCTGCCACTGTCGCTTGCCGGGCAATCGTGCGAATATTCCCAGCTGCTGTCGAACAACGCATGCAATCAAGGGGCGGAGCGAAATCACGATGAAGACACGCGCAGCGGTAGCCTGGGAGGCCGGCAAGCCTCTCGAAATCGAAGAGATCGACCTCGAGGGACCGAAAGCCGGCGAAGTTCTCCTCAGAAACGTCGCGACCGGCGTGTGCCACACCGATGCCTTCACGCTGTCGGGTGAAGATCCGGAGGGCCTGTTCCCGGCCGTACTGGGGCACGAGGGCGGCGCCGTGGTGGAGGAAGTCGGCGCCGGCGTGACGTCGGTATCGGTTGGCGACCACGTGATCCCGCTGTACACGCCCGAATGCGGCGAATGCAGTTTCTGCACGTCCGGCAAGACCAACCTGTGCCAGGCGATCCGCGTTACGCAGGGCCGCGGCCTGATGCCCGACGGCACCTCGCGATTCTCCCTGGACGGCAAACCGATCCATCACTACATGGGCACTTCCACCTTCAGCGAGTACACGGTGCTGCCGGAGATCGCCGTCGCCAAGATAAGCAAGCAGGCGCCGCTGGAGAAAGTCTGCCTGCTGGGCTGCGGCATCACGACCGGTATCGGCGCCGTCCTCAATACGGCAAAGGTGGAGCCCGGCGCGACCGTCGCGGTGTTCGGACTCGGCGGCGTGGGCCTGAGCGCCATCCAGGGGGCAACCATGGCGAAGGCGGGCCGCATACTCGCGATCGACATCAATCCCGACAAGTTCCAGCTCGCGAAACAGCTCGGCGCGACCGACACGATCAACCCGCGCGACTACGACGCCCCGATACAGGAGGTGATCGTGGAGCTCACCGGCGGCGGCGTGGACTACTCGTTCGAGTGCGTGGGCAACGTCGAACTGATGCGCTCGGCACTCGAGTGCTGTCACAAGGGCTGGGGCGAATCGGTCATCGTGGGCGTCGCGGGCGCCGGCCAGGAGATCTCCACGCGCCCGTTCCAGCTGGTCACGGGGCGCGTCTGGCGCGGCACGGCTTTCGGCGGCTGCAAGGGCCGCTCTCAACTGCCTGGCATGGTCGACCAGTACATGAACGGCGACATCAGGATCGACGAGTTCATTACCTACACGATGCCGCTCGAGGACATCAACAGGGCCTTCGATCTCATGCATGAGGGCAAGAGCATCCGGTCGGTCATCCACTACTGATACGCACCTGCCGTGACCCGCGTCGCCGTCGCAACGACTTCCGCGATCGCCGCCGACGCTGCCCGTGAGGCCGCTGCCGCGGGCGGCAACGCCGTCGACTGCGCGCTCGCCACGGCCCTCGTTTCGATGAACACGGAACCCGGCGTCTGCGCCCTGGCCGGCGGCGCCTATGTCACCGTGTGGGCGCCGGGCCACGACCCTGTCACCTTCGACGGCAACCATGCCGTGCCGGGACGTGGCGTCCCCCCCGACCGACGCAGCGGCGGCAAGGTGGACGTCCGGCTCGACTACGGTGGTGGCGTTTCGACGATCGTGGGACCCGGCTCGGTCGCGGTTCCCGGCGCGCTGGCGGCGGTCGAGAAAGCCTGGCAGCGCTTCGGCAGCCTGCCGTGGAGGGACTTGCTGC
>JBFIHC010000065.1:0-19496 GCA_041601995.1 Woeseiaceae bacterium
ACCGGACGACGAACCGGGGGAGGCGAGCGCCGCCGCGGGGGTCACCGAGCTATACGACCGGGAGCCGGGCGGCCTGCGCGACAACCTGCGACGCATCAAGGGCATCGGTCCCGCGATCGAAAAGACACTGAATGAACTCGGTATTTTTCGCTACCACCAGATCGCCGAGATGACCGAATACGACATCGACCGCGTCGCACAGCGCCTGAAAGGTTTCAGTTCCCGGATCTACCGGGAAGACTGGATCGGCCAGGCCCGGGACCTGCAGCTCAGGAAATCCGGCACCTGAGCCGCTGCGGTCACCGCTCAGTCGTTCGGACTCTCCAGGCCCAGCAACTCGACCTCGAACAGCAGTGTCGCCCCGGGCGGAATGACAGCCCCGGCGCCGCGGTCTCCGTAGCCAAGTTCCGGCGCAATCCTGAGTTCGCGCTTTTCACCGATGATCATGCCGACGACGCCCTCGTCCCAGCCCCTGATGACCCTGCCTTCGCCGAGCGTGAACTGGAACGGCTGACCGCGATCGACCGAGCTGTCGAATTTCGTGCCGCGGCCGCCAGGCGCATCCTCGTCGTACAGCCAACCGGTGTAGTGCACGGACGCGTAGTCGCCGGCTACGGCCGCACGGCCGTAGCCGTTCCGGAGCTTGCGCATCATCAGTCCGGGCATGATCTCGACTTCCTCGGCGTCGCTTGCGTCGCTCGCTGATTCGGCCGTCGCCGCCGGTCCCGCGGACTCGTCGCCAGCGCCTTCGGGCGCGCAGCCCGATGCGGTCAACGTGGTCAGGATCACGAACAAGAATATGCGTGATGTCATTGTGAATCGCCTTTGTCGTCGAAGTTGTCCGGCCTGTCCGCCGCGAAGTCGAGCGATGCCGAATTGATGCAATAACGCAAACCGGTCGGCTGCGGTCCGTCATCGAACACGTGGCCGAGATGCGCACCGCAGCCGCTGCAGACAACCTCCTGCCGAATCATGCCGTGACTCGTATCGACGATCGTTTTCACGGCACTGCCGGCAAGCGGCAGCCAGAAACTCGGCCAGCCGGAACCCGAATCGTATTTCTGCGCCGAGCTGAAAAGTGCCGCGTTACAGCACACGCAACGGTACGTGCCGTCCGCTTTCTGGTCGACATAGGCGCCCGTGAACGCGCGCTCGGTTCCCTTCTGCTGCGTCACCCGGTATTGCTCGTCGCTGAGCCTGGCTCGCAGTTCCTCGTCACTGGGGAGGTCGCTCTTCATTGGCACCCTTTTACTTGGCGCCCGGAGCGGAATCAAGTTCGAGCAGCAGCCGGTTCATGCGCGCGACGTACTCCGCGGGATTCTCGATCGGCCGGCCTTCGGCAAGCAGTGCGTGATCGAGCAGGACATTGGACAGCGCATTGAAACGTTCGTCGTCGCTTTCCCCGGACAGTCGCTCGAGCAGCGGGTGCCCGATATTCACTTCGAGTATCGGCTTCGTTTCCGGCAGGCGCTGGCCGCTCGCCTCGAGCATGCGCTTGAGCGTCGGGTTGAGGTCACCCTCGCCGGCTACGACGCAGGCGGGGGAATCGACCAGGCGACGGCTGATGTTCACCGCTTCGACGCGATCCTTCAGGACCCGCTTGATCTTCTTCAGGAGCGGCTTGTTCTGTTCGTTCGCGACTTCCTGCGAGATAGCGCTATCGCCCTCGGGGAGGCTCAGACCGTCACGCGCAACATCGCAGAGTTCCTTGCCGTCGTACTCACGCAGCGCGTCGACCAGCCACGGATCGATGCGGTCCGTCAGCAACAGGACCTCGATGTTCCTGCTGCGCAGCTGCTCGAGGTGCGGGCTCGCGATCGCGGTGGAGAAATTTTCGGCCAGCAGGTAATAGATCCGGTCCTGGCCTTCCTGCATCCGCGACACGTAGTCGTCGAGCGACTGGTCCTGCTTCGCCCCGTCGCCGTGGGTGCTCGCAAAACGCAGCAGCCGGGACAGCTTGTTGCTGTTGCCCGGATCCTCGATGATACCTTCCTTCATAACGGCGCCGAACTGCTGCCAGAACCCCGCGTAATCATCACCGTCATCGGCTGCCATTTTCGCCAGCATGTCGAGTACCCGACGCGTCAGCGCCCCGCGCATGGCCTGGAGGTCGGGGTTTTGCTGCAGCAGTTCGCGCGACACGTTCAGCGGCAGGTCGGACGAATCGACCACGCCCTTGACGAATCGCAGGTACAGCGGAAGAAACTGCTCGGCGTCGTCCATGATGAACACGCGCTGCACGTAAAGCTTGAGCCCGCGCGGTGCTTCGCGATTCCAGAGGTCGAAGGGTGCATTCGCGGGTATATAGAGCAGGCTGGTGTATTCCCGCTTGCCTTCCACCTGGTTGTGACTCCAGCGCAGGGGGTCCGCGAAATCATGCGACAGGTGCTTGTAGAACTCCTTGTACTCCTCGTCGGAGATCTCGGTCCTGGGACGCGTCCACAGGGCGGTAGCGGAGTTCACCAGCTTTTCCTCCTGGCCGTCGCCCGACAGCGTGACCGGGAACGCGATGTGGTCCGAATACTTGTGGATGAGGTTCTCGAGCCGCATCGGCTCCGCGAACTCGGACTCATCGTTCTTGAGGTGCAATGTGACCCGGGTGCCGCGGCCGTCGATTTCAGCACGCTCAACCGTGAATTCGCCCTGCCCGTCCGACTCCCAGCGCACGCCTTCGGCGGCCGCCAGGCCGGCACGCCGGGTTTCGACCACGACGCGATCGGCGACGATGAACGCCGAGTAGAAGCCGACCCCGAACTGGCCGATGAGCCGGGCGTCCTCTTTTTCGTCGCCGGTCATGCGGTCCAGGAATTCCGCGGTTCCCGAGCGCGCGATGGTGCCGAGGTTCTCGACCAGCTCGTCGCGCGACATGCCGATGCCGTTGTCGGCCACGCTGACCGTGCGGGCGCCCTTGTCGTATTCAACGCGAATCCCGAGCTCCTGTTCCTCACCGAGCAGGTCGGGCGCGGCGAGCGCTTCGAATCGCAGCTTGTCGGCCGCATCGGATGCATTCGAGATCAGTTCACGAAGGAATATTTCCTTGTTGCTGTACAAGGAATGGATCATCAGCTTCAAGAGCTGGCGTACCTCGGCCTGGAATCCGAGCGTCTCCCGGGTGTTCTCGCTACTCACATGACTCCCCATACAATTCGGTGCCCGCCACGAGGACGTGGCGCAGTGGCTCAGACGATTGGGGTGTGCGGCCTTATTTCAAGGCTGCGGGGGTTGCGCCGCGCTCAGGCGGCCGCACCGCGCCGGCGGGCCGCGAAGCCGGACTGGGTGGCGCTGCGGTAGAGCAGGAATACGAACAGCAATATCGCAACGGCCAGCCCGAGCGGCGGCTCTGTGAGCGCGGCGAAGACACCGCACCCGGCTACGGATAGCAGGGCGATCAGTCTCACGAGCTTTGCAAAAGAGCGAAGCATGCGCTCCGACAGCAGGCCAATGAGGCCATACAGGTCGTCGAGGTCGTCAAGCCATTGCAGAATCCGTTCCACAGAGAAAGTCCCCGCCGGCGGTCAACGCACGATGGTCAGAAAGGGCCCACCGCCGGGTCCTTCCTCGGTGCCTGGATCCGCCTCGGCGACAGCCGCGTGATTACACTCTTTCGCGTGGGCGATAGCGCGGTGAAACATTTCCCAGCGGAGTCGCGACGACTCGTTCTTGAGCGTGACGAGCGGCACTTCGTTTTCATTATGTTTCGTTGACATACTGTCTTCGCAAATCCATTGGCAACCAACAGTGTTGGCACGACTATAGGGGCACGAGTGACATCCCTCCGTGAGGCAGATCACAGCTTTTTTTGAATTTTTCGGGGGAGGACCGGCAATGCCCGAAAACAAGACGCAGTACCGTTTCGGGCGGTGCACGGTATCACAGTGGAACATGGATTTTTCACGCGTTGGCCGCCAACAAAAACGCCGACATGGAGTCGGCGTTTCATTGATCGATGATCCCGGATTGCGCTGTCAGGTCTGGTCCTCGTCATCGGTCCAGTTGCGTTTCACCTGTTCGCTCCAGCTGCGATAGCCTTTCCAGGTATACAGCGACGGGTCGATGCCGACACGACGCCCGCGAGGCGCAGGCGCCTTGTTGATCCAGCGCCGGTACTGCTGCCAGCCGTCGGCATCGTTCGCCGCCGGTTCGGGCGGGCTGACCGTCGTTTCGGCTTCATCGGCTTTCGGCTTCGCATCCGTTGCGTAGTCGGCCACCCATTTCATGTGTTTGCTGTCAGGCATCGGCTTGCTCGGGGAAATCCTTTGCACAAACTCTATGTTTAATCTCCCCGGATGCACAGGAACTGCATCACAGTGCAGAATTGTATTTTTCACATATTTTTCAGTTACTTATATGTGTTTTTTACTTAATCAGCGGCGCGGGCACAGGCTTTCAGCTCAGCACGCGGAAGCAGGGCCGGTAACTTCCGGCTGCAATCTTCATGCGCTGTTGATCGACGAAGGATGCCAGCAGATCGTCCAGCAACGTCATGATTCTCGCGGAACCGTTGATTTCGAAAGGCCCGTGTGTCTCGATCGCGGCGGCCGTGTCGTCACGCACATTACCGGACACGATGCCCGAAAATGCACGCCGCAGGTTGGCGGCGAGTTCGTGCGGCTTCGTGCCCTCTCTTATGTCCAATGCCGACATCGACTCGTGGGTGGCGGTGAAAGGCGCCTGGAACTTGCGGTCGATCACGAGCCGCCAGTTGAAGTAATAGGCATCCCCGTGGCGCATGCGAAACTGGTGTACCGCTTCGAGGCCGCGAGACATCTCCCGCGCCACCTCGGCCGGGTCGTCGATGATGATGGAGTAGCGCTTCTGTGCTTCCGGGCCCAGGGTCTGGCCGACGAAGCGGTCGATCTGCCGGAAGTAGGGCTCAGCCGACGCCGGGCCGGTCATCACCATCGGCAACGGTTGCGTCGCATTGTCCGGGTGCAGCAGGACGCCCAGCAGATAGAGGATTTCCTCCGCCGTCCCGACGCCGCCCGGGAACACGACAATGCCGTGGCCGACCCGCACGAACGCCTCCAGGCGCTTCTCCATGTCCGGCATGATGACCAGCGAGTTGACGATCGGGTTGGGCGCCTCGGCCGCGATGATGCCCGGCTCCGTGATACCGATGTAGCGGCCGTCGCGGATACGCTGTTTCGCGTGGCCGATGGTCGCGCCCTTCATCGGGCCTTTCATTGCGCCCGGTCCGCAACCCGTGCAGACGTTCATCGCGCGCAGGCCGAGTTCGTAGCCGACGAGCTTGGTGTAGTCGTATTCCTCACGGCTGATGGCATGCCCGCCCCAGCACACCACCACGTTGACCGCTGCCGGCGTCAACAGAAGCCGCGCATTGCGCACGATGTGGAACACGGCATTGGTGGTGCCGCCGGTGGTGTCGAGATCGAAACGCGGGTCACCGATGATCTCGTTGCGCGTGAACACGATGTCGCGTAGCACCGCGAACAGCAGTTCACGGATCCCGCGGATCATCTTGCCGTCGACGAAAGCGTCCGTCGGCGCGCCGCTCAGCGACACCTTGACACCGCGGTCCTGCTGGATGAAACCGACGTCGAAGTCCTTGTAGCGTTCCAGGACCGCGCGCGTATCGTCCATCTGGCTGCCCGAATTGAGCACGGCGAGCATGCAACGGCGCAACAAGGGGTACAGGCCGCCCTCGCCGCTGCCGCGAAGCTGATCGACTTCGAATTGCGACAGAACCTCGAGGCTGCCTTCCGGCCATACCTCGGCGTCAACCGTGGGGGTTTCGGTCATGCAATTTCCGCATCAATGTGGACGTCAGGGACGTATTTCGATCGGCGTATTCTCTGCCGTCATCAGCCAGATATCGATCATGTCCGAATTCGACACGGCGATACAGCCGTTGGTCCAGTCCCGGGTCCGATAATACGCCTCTGAGCGCGTGGGGTCGTTGGGCTGGCCATGAATCATGATCGCGCCGCCGGGATCGACGCCTTTGCTGCGAGCCTCCGCGCGATCCGCCGAATTCGGATAGGACACGTGGATGGCGAGGAAGTACTCACTGTCCGGGTTCTTCGCGTCGAGAAGATAGTTGCCTTCCGGCGTCTTGAAGTCGCCCTCCTTCTCCTTGTCACCAACCGGGCGAATTCCAAGTGCGATGTCGAAGCTGCGAAACGCGACGCCGCCCTTCAGCAGGTGCAGCTTGCGCTTGGACTTTTCGACCAGGACCTTGTCGGCAATCGGAAAGTCGTTGGCCCGTGCGCTGCCCTGCATGCCCGGAACGGCGCCAGCCACCAGCAGGAGCGTCCCCAATGCACACACTATTCGCAGCCGTGGCGGCATTCGTCATCCTCTGAACAGGTCCGGCGCACAGATTAGCAAAACAGCGGGCCGTGAAAAAAGAGCCGCGTCACATCACACGTTCCTGCCCACGATCCAGCCGATGCTGAAGCCGATGCCGCCGGCGACCAGCGTGTAAGCCGGCAGGAAACGGAACAGGCGGGAGGGCTGTTCCGCGTCGTCGAACATGCCGTTCAGGTTCACCGAGTACGCATAGTGCAGGTAGAGCGACAGGCCCAGCGCAGGGATCGCGAAACCGACGAGACCGAGCGGCCAGCGCCAGCCCCCGCCGGTCCAGTTGCCACCGCCGCGCCAGACCAGGATCGTCGACAGCAGCAGCAACGCCGCCGGTGGTAGCAGGTTGCGCAGCACGTAGGGTCCACCTTCCTGCACCTCGTTGAACCAGGCGGCGACGGCGATCGTGAGCAACAGCAACGGCAGCACGCGGACCGCGGTCAGGCGCAGGCGTTGGCCCATCACGACTCACCGGTCGGCGCGAGCACCGGGAATCTGACCGTGTCACCGGACGCGATCCTGTGCAGGTCCAGCCCCGGGTTGTACTGGCGGAACAGCCAGACGGGCACGTCGTATTCTCGCAACGACAGTATCCATACCGACTCGCCACGGCGGATCGTGTGTTCCTGCACGCCGGTAATGATGTGCGTGCGGAAGAAACCGTCCTGTTGCTTGCGGTGGTAGTCGACGCGCAGATTCTCGAACGTCTCCGCGTCGACGTCCCGGAACTCGAGCTTGATGCGCTGCCCGACTTCCACCGGCGTCCGGAACGCAAAACCGTTGATGTCGCGCAGCCGTTGCGTCTTGAGACCGAGCCAGTCGGCATAATGGCCAAGCGTTTCCAGGGGCTGCACTTCGATCGTGTTGTCGTCCGCCACCGTGTAGTCGCTCGGATCCGACAGCAGCGCCGTTTGCAGCGTGCTTGCCACGGTCGCCACGACCTCGCCGGCCAGCGCCGCGGGTTCTTGTTCTTCAACGTGTGGCACTTCTTCCGCGACCGCGTCAGGCACCGCTGTCTCGGCCTCCGCGGCCCCGGGGCCGGTACTCGCCAACGCGACGACGTCAGGCGCCGGGCCCGCGGCAGGCAAGCGTATTTTCTGCCCCGCACGGATCCGGTGGCGACTACCGAGGCCGTTCAGGGCAACCAGCGTCGACACACCCGTATCGTAACGCTCCGCAATCTCCGACAGGGTGTCGCCGCGCGCGACGGTGTGGAACAGATCGGGAAGCTGCTCGTTCTGCCAACTGCCCTTCGGCACGGCGGCCAGCAGCGTGTCCGCCGAGCCGTTCAGCGCGGTCTCTGGCAAGCGCACGGAATAACCGCGCGGCAGGTGCTTACTGCCTTCCCAGACGGTGGGCTGCAGAGCGGGGTTGTGTTTCGCGATATCGCGGGTCGACACGCCCAATGCGCTCGCGAGTTCTTCAGCGGCGACGTAGTCCGGCAACTTCAGCTCCGCGTACGCGGTCGGTGACTCGCGTAACAATCCCGGGAAATAGCGTTCTGCATTCTGGTCGACTTCTTTTGCCGCCAGGAAAGCGACGTAGAAATTTCGCGACGCGAAACCGAAAGTGCGGCCGTTGTAATTTCGCAGTATATCGACATAGGCGGTATCGCCATGGATCCGCATTGCGCGGCGCACACCGGCCAGTCCGTGGTTGTAGGCGGTGATCGCCATGGGCCAGTTGCCGGTGATCGAGTAGTTGTACGCGAGCAGCCGGCCCGCCCCCCGGGTGGCCGCAAACGGGTCGTTACGCTCGTCGATCACGTGATCCACGCGCATGAAACGGCGGCCCGTGCTGCGTGTGAACTGCCAGATGCCTGATGCGCCCACGTGCGAACGGGCATCCGGGTTGTACGACGATTCCACGTGCGGCAGCGCCGCGAGCTCGACCGGGACCCCAAGCGCGCTGAACTCCGCCTCGATGAATTCGCGCCAGCGCCCCGAGCGCTGCAGTCCCTCGCGAAAACGGTCGGACAGACCCTGTTGATACCGGATCTGTCGCGTCGCGGCGCGCAGCGTGTCATCGCTGACCTCCTCGGGCCACAATGCCAGCACGCGCGCCTCTTCCGCGCTCAGATTGTCGCGCTTGCCATCGGCAAGCCTCTGCAGGACCCGGATCAGCGCATCACGCCGTTTTTTTACACGCCGGTTGCGCTCCTGGCGGCTTATACCCGACGGTATATCGAGGCGTTCGTACACCACCGCAAGATTGCGATTGTCGTGCAGCAGGCCCTCGTCGGTGCCGTAACGCGTGAATATGGACACCCAGAAGTCGACGTCGGGCTGTAACTCCGCGGGCTGCGGAAACGTCTCTTCTGCATGCGCCGACTGTGCCGCAAGGCCCATACACAGCAGCAAAAGGTACAAAATTCGACTTTTTCTTGCCATTTAGATCAGTTCAAGTTTCAATCGCAAATTCCTGATTAGTTCACAGAAAAAATAAGGATACCGGCGTAGTTTTGGCGATGCTAATGAGCTTCGCCGGCCGCGGCAAGTTGCGGCCCGGCTGAGGCAAGGATGCCAGTTCCCGACCATGACCACTCATTTTCTCAATAGAACCCTGTATTTAGTCGCGTTTGCCCTGCTGGTGGCAGGTGCCGGCAGCTGGTCTGTTGCAGGCGAGGTGGCGGTCGATCCTGCCGACAACGGAACCGACATCCGTGACGATACGACCGACGACGAGGACTCGCGTTCCAGCGAGGTTGCAGCCGCGGTCGAGGAGTTCGTCGAAGCCGTTCCGGGCCACACGCACGACGTGCCGCTCGCGGAAGCCGTGACGGCCGCGGAAGGCACCGCCGAGCCGCTGCACCTGCTCGGCGCCGAGATTCCGCCGGGCGCCTCCATGCGCCTGTCGTGGTCGGCGACCGAACTGTTCGAGGGCGTGCCGGTATCGACCCCCGTGCTGGCCATCAACGGTGCGCTGCCTGGCCCGAAGCTCTGCCTCACGGCGGCGGTCCACGGCGACGAACTCAACGGTGTCGAGATGGTGCGGCGGGTGATGCACGACATCAGTGCCGAGAAACTGTCCGGCGCGATCATCGGCGTGCCCATCGTCAATGTGCAGGGTTTCCGGCGCGGCTCGCGGTATCTCCCGGATCGACGCGATCTCAATCGCTATTTCCCCGGCAATCCGTCGGGGAGCGCGGCAGCCCGCATTGCGTACTCCTTCTTCACCAACGTCATCGCGCACTGCGACGCGCTGATCGACCTGCATACCGGCTCGTTCGAGCGTGCCAACCTGCCGCAGATCCGCGCCGACCTGCGCAACCCCGACGTGGTCACCCTGACGCAGGGCCTCGGCGGCATGGTCATCCTGCACAGCACGCCCGCGGTGGGCACGCTGCGCTATGCGGCGACGCAGGCCGGTATCCCTGCGGTCACGCTGGAAGCGGGCGGTCCTTCGGTACTCGAACTCAATGAAGTCAAGCACGGGGTCAAGGGCATCGAGACCCTGATCAGCACCATCGGCATGCAGCGCAAGCTGCGCCTGTGGAGCGACCCGGAGCCGGTCTACTACCGGTCCTCCTGGGTTCGCGCGGACAGCGGCGGGATCCTGCTGGCGGACGTCGGTCTCGGCAGCACCGTCAGCAAGGGCGACCTGCTCGGCACCATCACCGACCCCATGAGCAATGCGCAGAGCGAAGTACGCTCGCCCTATTCGGGCCGTATCATCGGCATGGCCCGCAACCAGGTCGTCATGCCGGGATTCGCAGCGTTCCACGTCGGCATTGCGACGGCAGAAGCGCCTGTCGACGACAACGGGCCCGCCATCGCGAAAAAAGACTCCGGCAAGAGCGACGACTACGTCGACGGGATGTCCGAATAAAGACTAGGGCCGGATAGTCGTTTTCGCTTAAGCTGACGCCCTGCATGAGCGAAGACCGCAGGCCACTCCACCATTTCCGGGCACCCCGCTACTGGCCGACCTGGCTGGGTATGGCGGCGTTACGCCTGGTCTGCCTGTTGCCGCATCGTGCCGCGCTCGCAATCGGCCGCGGCCTCGGCAGGATCGCCGAGCGGCTTGCCGTCAGCCGTCGTGCCGTCGTGCGTCGCAATATCGAGCTGTGTTTCCCCGAACTGACCGCGGCCGAACGGGACGCGTTGGCGTCTCGCCACTTCGAGGCGCTCGGTATGTCGGTGGTCGAGATGGGATTCGGCCGCTGGGCCAGCGACCGGAAACATTCGAGAATCGCGCGCCTCGAGGGCATCGAGCATCTGCAGCAGGCGCTGGATCGGGGCCAGGGCGTCATTCTGTTGAGCGCGCATTTCACGACGCTGGAGATTTCCGGCCGGCTGCTCGCGATGAACTGCCCGCCGTTCGATGCCGTTTACCGCAAGAACCGCAGCGAGTTCATCACCGAACTGCAGCGAACGGGCCGCGAACGCTCGGCGGACGAAACGATCGAGAAGCGCGACATCAAGAGGATGGTGCGCAGCCTTCGCAAGGGACGGCCGGTGTGGTACGCGCCCGACCAGAGCTACGATCGCAAGGGATCCGCGGTCATTCCCTTTTTCGGCGTACCGGCGATGCACACGACGGCAACCTCGACGCTTGCGCGTCTCGGCGATGCGGTAACACTGCCGTTTTTCCCGCGGCGCCTTGCCGACGGCACCTACGTCCACACCATCCTGCCGCCTCTCCGGGATTTTCCCGGCAACGACCCTGTCGAGGACACGAAGAAATACCTGCGCGCGCTCGAGGACCACATCCGTCGCTGCCCCGAGCAGTACTTCTGGATACACCGGAAATTCAAGAACCTGCCGGACGGTTACGACGATTATTACGCCGACTTGGATGCGCTGAAGTAACCGCCGAGCAGGGCCTCCCAGTTGCCCTCGTCGAAGTGCACGCGCGGATCGAGGGTCTTGATCTTCACGAGGGAACGACGCAGCCGGCCCAGGGTCTTTTGCTGCCAGGCGCCCGGCGGCAGCAGCCGGCCGCGATCGAAATCGAGCATCCATAGCCTGCCGGCGTTGTCGATCTGCAGGTTGTAGGCATTCATGTCAGCGTGGTACACGCCACAGGCATGGAATTCGCGTATTGCGGTGCCGGCGGCGCGCCAGAAGTCCTCATCGCGCGGCCGCAACGCGATGTACTGCGACAGCGGCGTAACAGCGGGGATACGCACGGTGATGATATCGGCCGTGTAGGTGAGTCCGTGGCGGCGGTAGCGTGCGGCCGCCGGCCTCGGCACACGCAGGTTGTTGTCGGCAAGCTTGGCGAGCAGCCGCCACTCGCGGAATGCGCGCGTGTTGTCCTCGCCGGTCCAGAAATAGCGGTCGCGAACCAGTTTGCCGACCAGGCCGCCACGCATGAAGTGGCGCAGGACGAACTGCCGCGGGATATTACCGACGTACATCGTACTGCCGCGCCCGCCCGAGCCGTGCGAGCCCGTCAGGGGTTCCGAGTGCAGCCAGCCAGCCGGCTCGAAGCGGTCCTCGGAAATCTGGTTGATGATGGCCTTATCGTATAGGATGGCGCCGGTCGCGGTCTTCTCGACGGTCTCGGTCAACGCTTCCGTCCCTTGTTATCGACTTGTCTCACTTGTTCGCAAACTCTGCGCCCGAAAACATCTGCGTCCTTCGACTTTCTGCGATCGGCGACACCTGCCACGCGCTTGCCGTCATTCGCAATCTCCAGGACAACTGGCCCGACGCCCGCATCACCTGGCTTATCGGCAAGACCGAGGCAAACCTGATGGGCGGCTCAAGCGACATCGAGTTTATCACCTTCGATAAATCCAAAGGCCTGGAAGCCTACCGCGACGTCGGGCGGCAACTGGCGGGCCGTCGTTTCGACACAGCGCTCTGCATGCACGCGTCGATGCGCGCCAACCTGCTTTGCCGCAAGTTACCCGCCGCGGTTCGCGTGGGCTTCGACAGGGCGCGCGCACGTGACTTCCAGTGGGTGTTTACCGATGAGCGCATTCCGGCCGCGCACGGGGAACATGCGCTCGAGGCAATGATGGGTTTTGCGCGGCATGTCGGTGCGCGGTCGACGGACTTGCGTTGGGATATCCCGGTTGCAGCAGCCGAGCGGGCCTTCGCGGAACAGTACGCCGTGCCGCGGACCGTCGTGATCAGTCCCTGCAGCAGCCAGCGCAGCCGGAATTTCCGCAACTGGCCGGTCGAGCGCTTTGTTGCGGTGGTGCGTTACCTCGAGGAGCGCCAGGCGGCGAACGTCCTGCTCACGGGCGGCAATTCGCCCCTCGAGTGCGAGTACGCGCAGACCATCGCGGCCGAGACCGGCGCGACCAACCTGGTCGGGCAGACCTCGCTCAGGCAGCTGTTCGCACTGCTCTGCGCCGCGGATGTCGTGATATGCCCGGACTCCGGCCCCGCGCACATGGCGACCGCCGCGGGCACACCGGTAATCGGCCTGTATGCGACCTCGAACCCCGACCGGACAGGGCCCTACCGGTCCCGCCAGCTGTGCGTCAATCGTTACCCGGATGCCGTCGAGAAATACCTCGGCAAGCGCGTCTCCGATATCCGCTGGGGCCGACGGGTGCGCCACCCTGAAGCGATGCAATTGATTACGGTTAGTGACGTTATCGGCAAAATAGACGAGTTTTACGCTATTTAATGTTTTTTTATCGTATTTTCCGCGATCTTTGATCTCCTCCCCGGCGTCGCACCGGCAGCGCGGGCCCGCAATACCCATGAACTCCCTTTTTCGCGATCTTAACAGCTTATACGCCATTTTAATTGCTTTTTCGCCGCTTTTAAGCCCGATTTGATGGCGGTTTCGGGCCGACATTCACGCGGTGCCGCCGTTCCACGACGCCAGCGCCCGTTGCCTGGCTGGAACTCGGCCATTTTCTTTCCTTTTCAAGATTTTCTGGGTTTTTGAAAGCTAATTAATGACATATCGCGCCTTTTCAGCTTCAATTATCTTGGGCTGGCCACGCGGACAACAACGCCAGTCGAGGCCTTTGGCAAAAACAGGGAATTAACGGCTTTTAGCCGCCTTTTCGGCGACGATGCGTCTCAATGACGGCCTGATAGAGCCGCTCGACGCTGAGCTCCTTCAGGCAGCGCAAGTGCCCCAGCGGGCAGGTCCGTTCGAAGCACGGACTGCAGTCGAGTTCAAGCCAGTGGATATCACGCTCTGCGGTGAGCGGCGGCGTGAACGCCGGTGACGACGAGCCGTAGATCCCGTGCACGTGCGTCCCCACGGCGGCGGCGACGTGCATCAGGCCCGAGTCGTTGCTCACCGCCTGTTCCGCGTATCCCAGCAGGTCGATCACGTCCTCGAGCGATGTGCGGCCGCAGAGATTGTGGGCACCGCTCGCGGACGCGATGCGTTCGCCCGCCGGCGCATCCTTGTCGGAACCGAGCACCCAGATATCGAAGCCTTCGTCTGCGAGCAGCGAACACAGCTCCGCAAAGTGGTCGAGCGGCCAGCACTTCGCCGGTCCGTACTCCGCGCCGGGCATGACGGCGACCACCGGCCGCCCGGTGGCGACGCCGAGCGCGCGCATGGCCTTGCCCTGCTTCCGGCGGTCGACCGTCAACACCGGATACGGGATCGGGGGCAGTTTCTCGCCGGGCTCTAGGCCGAGCGCGACATAGCGCTTCACCGTCTGGTCCAGGACGGAGCGGTCGAAAGGTCGTACGTCGTTGATAAGACCGTAGCGTGATTCGCCGCGAAACCCGGTGCGCCTCGGTATGCGCGCAAACCACGGGATCAGCGCCGACTTCAGCGAGCGCGGCAGCACGATCGCGTGATCGTATCCCTCGTCACGGAGTGAGTAGCCAATGCGCCGCCGCTTGCCGAGCCCGAGTTCGCCATGCCCGGTTTCCGCGGCGATGCCGCGGCGAACCTCGGGCATGCGCGCAACGATCGGCAACGACCATGCCGGCGCCAGCACGTCGATAACGTTATCGGGGTTGCGTTCCCTGAGGAAGATGAACAGCGCCTGCGCCATTACCATGTCGCCGACCCACGATGGTCCGACGATCAGTGTTGCGGGCAGCGTCATGCGCTCAGCCGGAGAGCTGATCCAGGTAGTCTCTTACGCCGACCTCGACCGGCCGGAACTCGACGTCGCAGCCCGCGTCGCGAAGCTTGCCCAGGTCGGCCTGCGTGAAATTCTGGTACGCGCCCTCGAGATGCGCCGGGAAGGGTATGTAGCGTATGCGGCCATGGCCGTGCCAGTCGATAACGGCGTTGGCAACGTCGTTGAAGGACTGCGCCTTGCCGGTACCGGTGTTGAACACCCCGGAAACGCCGGGGTTTTCCAGGAACCAGAGGTTCACGGCGCAGGCGTCGTCCACGTAGACGAAATCGCGCAGCTGCTCGCCGTCGTCGTAACCGCCCGAGCCCTCGAACAGCCGCGCCTCATTGTCGGCGCTGACCTGGTTGTTGAAGTGAAATGCGACACTGGCCATCGAGCCCTTGTGCTGCTCTCGGGGGCCGTAGACGTTGAAATAGCGCAGGCCGACGACCTGGCTGCCTGCGCCCGCCGCGACGCGCCGGACATAGCGGTCGAACTGCAGTTTCGAATAGCCGTACACGTTCAGCGGCAGCTCGTTGTCGGGATGCTCCGAGAACACCTGCGACGCACCGTATACCGCTGCGGAGGACGCGTAGATGTACGGGATCTTCCTGTCGAGACAGAAATGCAGCAACCGCTGTGAATAGCCGTAATTGTTGCGCATCATGTAGCGGCCGTCCCATTCGGTCGTCTCGGAACACGCGCCCTGGTGCAGGATCGCGGTCAGAGAGGCGCCGAAGGCCGTGTCCGTTTCCACGCGCTCGATGAACTCGTCCTTGTCGAGATAGTCGGCAATCGGCAGGTCGGCGATATTGACGAACTTGCGGCCGTCCTCGAGATCGTCGACGACGATGACGTCATCGTAGCCGCGCGCAATCAGTACACGGACGAGGTTGCTGCCGATGAAGCCGGCACCGCCGGTGACTACGTACATGGCTCAGCTCCTCACCGGCCTGCTTCAGTCGCCCTGCTCGAGCCGGTATTCCGCGCCGCAATAGGGACACACCGCCTCGCCGGTTTCCTGAACCGGCAGGTAGACCTTGGGATGCGAATTCCACAGATACATGCCCGGCATCGGACAGGACAGCGGCAGGTCCTGCTGCCGCACCGTGTAGCGGTGCTCCGCATTCGCGGGTATCAGGTTCTGGTCGATCGTGCCTGCTCTCGCTGTCACTGGAATATCCGTGGCGTTCGTCGGAAGTGCGCGATTATACGCTGTCGCCCGCGGCGCCCGCTACGACAGCGGCGGCCCGAGGCGGCGATCCCACACGCTCGCAACGAAATCGCGCTCCGCGGTCAGCTCGCCGTCGTCGACGATCGGCGGATGATCGTTGAGGGTCAGGTGGTGCAGGCGCCGCCGGAACTCGCGATAGGCGCGCTGCAGCCGGGCGGCTGTCTGCACGTCGAGCAGGCCTACGGAGGCGAGCGCCGCGATCTGCCTGATGTTGTCGCTGTAGCGAATCACCGCCGGGTACTTGCCCGCGTGCCGGAGCACGAGGTACTGCACGATGAACTCGATGTCGCCGATACCGCCGCGTCCGTTCTTCAGATCGAAGCGCCCGGGGGCGCTGCGATCGAGTTCCTTGCGCATGCGTGTACGCATCGACACGACGTCGTCCTGAAGCGTGTCGAGCCTTACCCGCGACATCAGCGTCTGCGCCCGGATGCGTTCGAAGTCCTTCGCGACCGCGGCACTGCCCGCGACGGGCCGCGCCCGCAACAGGGCCTGGTGTTCCCAGGTCCAGGCATTTTGCTCCTGGTAGCGCTCGAACGCGTCGGTGCTGGTGACCAGGATTCCCTTGCGGCCTTCGGGCCGCAGACGCGTGTCGATTTCGTACATGGCGCCGGAGCTGGTCTGGGTCGTGAGGAAGTGGACCAGCCGCCTCACCAGGCGCCCGAAGAACATCGCGTTGTCGAGCGGCTTGTCGCCGTCCGTCACCTGCCGGCTGCCCCTCGAGTCGTGCAGGAACACGAGGTCGAGGTCGGAACCGTAGGACAGCTCGAGGCCGCCGAGTTTGCCGTAACCGATGACACCGAAACCGGCGGCGCGGCGTTCGCCGTCGATCTCGTAATGCGGCACGCCATGCCGCGACGTAAGGTCGAGCCAGGCGGTCTCGAGCGCATAGTCCAGCACTGCTTCCGCGAGAAAAGTGAGGCTGTCGCTGACTTTCATGATGGGCAACGAAGCGCTGAAATCGGCAACCGCAATACGGAACAGGCTGGCGCGCTGGAATTGCGCAAGCGTCTCCATGCGTGCCTCGCTGTCGGATGCCTGCAGGTGGGTGAAGCGGCCCGCGATTTCCTCCTCGAATTCAGCTTTCTCAATCCGCTCCGATTCGACGCGCGGTTCCAGCAGTTCGTCCAGCAGAACCGGGTAACGCGCGATTTGCGCGGCGATGTAGGCGCTGCTTTCGCACAACCGCACGAGCCGTTGCGCCGCGAGCAGATTCTCGTTCAGGAGCGACAGGTAGGCGCTGCGCCGCAGGACGCGATTGATCACCTGCACCGTCCTGTCCAGTGCCAGCGCCGGATCGTCGCACTGCACGACCAGCGCCAGCAGGCGTGGCATGAAGCGCTGCAGCCGTTCACGCGCGATCGCGTCGATCTTCAGGGTGGACGGGTCGTCCTGGAAAGCCGCCAGCGAAGCGGCGAGTTCGGCTGCCTGCTGTTGTCCCGAAAACGCCTGCGCCCACTCCTCCGCCGCAGCGCCACTGTTCCACAGCGCCTCGAAGCGCCGCTCGAGCTCGCTGTCGGCATCGGTGTCCCCGTCGCGAAAGGCGATCGCTTCGAATTCGCGGGTGACATTGCGGCGATGGCCGTCGAGATCCCGTTCGAGAGAGGCCCAGTCCGGGTAGGCCATCGCCACGCAAAGCCGGTCGCGGTCCGCCGTGGCCCGCGGCAGGTCGTGCACCTGCTGATCGCGCATCGCCTGGATGAAATTCTCGAGGCGCCGCAGGAACGCGTAGGCTTCGCGGAGGCGCCCGATGGTGTCGCTATCCAGCCCCCGGCCACCTTCGAGTTCGGGCAGCACCCGCAACAGCGATGGCTGTCGCAGTTCCTTGCGATTTCCGCCGCGCACCAGCTGCATGGACTGTACGATGAACTCGATTTCGCGAATGCCGCCCGGCCCGAGCTTCACATTGTCCGCGAGATCGCGGCGTTTCACCTCTGCAGCAATCAGTGCGTGCATTTCCCGCAGTGACTCGAACACGCCGTAGTCCAGGTAGCGGCGGTAAACGAACGGCACGACCAGGTCCTCGAACAGTTCGCCCGCTACCCCGGGCGGCGGCAGCTGCCCCGCGATGCGCGCCTTGATATAGGCGTAGCGTTCCCAGTCACGACCGTGCTGCAACAGGTAGGATTCGAGCGCTGCAAAACTGGTGACCGGCGGCCCGCTGTCGCCGAACGGCCGCAATCGCGTATCGACCCTGAAGACGAAGCCATCTGCAGTGCGCTCGTCCAGCAGGGCTACCATCATCTGTGACTGGCGCGTGAAATATTGCTGGCCGCTCAGCTTGCGCGGGCCGTCGCTCTCCCCGTCCGCCGGGTACAGGAACACGACATCGATGTCGGACGAGAAGTTCAGTTCGCCGCCGCCCAGCTTGCCCATCGCCAGCACGACCAGCGGAATCGGCGCACCGTCGCTGCCCCGGAAACAGCCATAGCGTCTCTCGAGCTGGCGTTCCGCGTAGCGACCCGCAACGGCCAGCATCTGATCGGCAAGCGCGGACAGCGCGGACAGCGTCTCGGCAAGCGTTGCCAACCCTGCGACTTCGCGCCACAGGACGCCCAGCAGGTATCGATGCCTGAAGCGCCGCAGTCGCGACTTGACGTCATCGATGCCTGCATCAACGAGACCCGGGTCATCGGCAAGAGCCTGCAGCGCCTGCGGATCGGCTGGCGACGACAACTGCGGCAGGCGGTCGCACCAGTATTCCCAGTCCGTGAGAAGGACCTTGCCGGCGAATTCACTCACGGCGATGACGCGCAACAGCCGGTCCTCGACGTCGGCGCCCAGCGACTGACGACCGTGCATCTCCTCCAGCCGCTCGAACCAGCGCCTCACGGACGGACGCAAGGTCTCCGGCAGCCGGCCAAGCCTGTCATCGTCGATAGCCATCGACTGCAGTCTAGCGAAAGTACGGCCATGCTCGCGATAAACTGTCACTCCCGGAAGCCGGGTCAAGGTCCATGTCTGACACCAAGCACCTGCTGATCGTCTATCACTCGCAGACGGGCAACACCTCGCAGATGGCGGACGCCGTCATTCGAGGTGCGCGCAGCCCCGACATCGACAACGTCGAGGTCCGCATCCGCACCGCGCTGGAAGCGACGGCGGCGGATCTGCTCTGGTGCGATGCTTTCATACTCGGCACGCCGGAGAATTTCGGCTACATGAGCGGCGCGATGAAGTACTTCCTGGACCGCAGCTTCTACGAGTGCGTCGACAGGATCGACGGGCGCCCGTACGCGCTGTTCGTTCGCGCCGGTAACGACGGCACGGGCGCAATCACGAGCGTGCGGCGGATTCTCAAGGGATTGTCGGTGAAGGAAGTGCAGGAGCCGGTGTTGATTGCCGGCGCGTTCGATGCAGCGCGACTGGCCGAATGCGAGGAACTGGGGATGACCATCGCGGCCGGCCTGGAGGCCGGCGTTTTTTGAATCAGGCGGTCGAGCTCTTCACCCGGACGGAAAGCGTTCCGAGCACCTCTTCGAGCGGCAAAGGCTTGCCGATCGCGTGTCCCTGCGCGTAATGCACGCCGAGTTCCGCCACGAGCTTTCGCGTCTTCTCGTTTTCGACGTACTCCGCGACCGTCTCCAGCTCCATGACCTGCGCGACCTGCGTGATGGCTGCAACCATCGATTCGGAAATACGGTTGTCCGAGATGTCGCGAATGAAGCCGCCGTCGATCTTGAGGATATCCACGGCGAAGTTCTTGAGGTAGGCGAACGAACTGAGCCCGGCGCCGAAGTCGTCGAGCGATATGCTGCAGCCACGCTCACGGAGCGCGCTGATGAAACGCTGCGCCTTCGACAGGTTCGACACGGCCGCGGATTCGGTCACCTCGAAGCCCAGCGAGGTCGGAGGCAGATCGGCGTCCTCGATTTCCTGCTCGATAAACTCGAGGATGTCGTCGTCCGACAACGACTGCCCCGAAAGGTTGACCGAGAA
>JBFIHC010000066.1:0-19157 GCA_041601995.1 Woeseiaceae bacterium
GCTGTCGCAGGAACGGCGCAGGCCGTTTGCGCTGTCAGTCCAATTGTCTATTTGTGCATGAACGGTCGCGGCAATGCAATTGCGGCGCAACCCGGCGCCGATTCACCGGGATTCGAGCGCCCGGAGCGAGGCCGTTCCACCCGTGACCACCAGTCTTCCCGGTCACCGGCCAGATAAACGATGGGTGGCCAGCTCGTGCTGCGCGCGCCGAGCGTGGGGCTCCGTACAAGCCCGTATCGACAGGTCGTGCCAAGTCACTGAAACTCCTTGTAGTTGTCGCGGAGGCAAGGGTCGGCGTGTCGCTATTTACCGAACTCCGCCGCCGCAACGTATATCGCATCGCGGCAGCCTATGCCGTTGCGGCGTGGCTGATTATCCAGGTGGTGGAAACGATATTCCCTGCCTTCGGCTTCGATGACGCAACGACCCGCTACACGGTCATCGCATTGATGATCGGGTTCGTACCGGCGGTCATATTTGCGTGGACATTCGAAGTCTCGCCGGAGGGTCTCCGACGGGACCGCGGCGCTGACCAGCATGCGTCGCCGGATCCGCGCGTGCACAAGCGACTTGACCAGATCATCATCACGGTGCTGGTCATCGCGGTTACGTACTTCGCGATCGACAAATTCGTGCTCAGCGAATACGACAGCGCGTCATCTGCGCCGGCCGGTTCCGCGACCCCCATCGGCGGATCGATCGCCGTCATGCCGTTCGTTGATATGAGTCCTGGCAGCGACCAGGCGTATTTCTCGGACGGTATCGCCGAGGAGATACTGAACCTGCTGGCGCGGGTTCCCGAATTACGCGTCGTGTCGCGGTCATCATCCTTCGCGTACCGCGACAGGAACCTGAGCGCACGTGATATCGCCTACGAACTCAATGTGAACTACATCCTGGAAGGATCCGTCCGCAAGCAGGGTGACCAGCTCAGGATTACGGCTCAATTGATCGACGCGTTGACCGACTCGCATCTCTGGTCGGGCACGTTCGAACGCGCATTCGACGACGTATTCGCCATCCAGGATGAGATCGCAGCCGCGGTGATACCGGCGCTCGAAGTCGAGCTGTTGCACGAATTGCCGGTGACCACGGAAGCGGATCCCGACGCCTACACGCATTACCTGAAGTGCCGGCATTATTACCTGCAGCGAACATCGAGCGGACTCGATGCGGCCGTGGAACACTGCAGACAATCCACGGAACTGGATTCCGGCTATGCGCCTGCCTGGGTTACGCTGGCGTCGGCCTATATCAACCAGGGCGAAAGCGGGCAACGCGACTACATCGAGGCCTACGAACTCGCAACCGCGGCAGTCGATCGCGCCATTGTGATCGATCCTGATCTGCCGTTCGCGCATTCCGCGCGCGCCTGGATCGCATTCAACTTCGAGCGCGACTATCCGAGTTCTGCCAAGCACTTCCGCATCGCGCGAAGCCTGTTCCCGAACAGCAGTGTGATTCTCGCGAACGCCTCGGTACTCGCGGCCCACCTTGGATACCTCGATGACGCAACGCAGATGGCATCGAGAAGCATCGCACTTAATCCCAGCGACTCTATCGCTCATTCGATGCGCGGTATCTACCTGATGCGGCTTGGCCGCCTCGATGACGCTGAAAAGGACTTCAGCGAAGCGTCGAAACTCAGCCCCGGCAGCGGCTACCACAGCGGCAACCTCGCATTGCTGCGACTCCTGCAGGGGCGACCCGCAGAGGCGATTGACTACGCAGCCGATCTCGATGACGAGCCGCAGCGCCTGTCTGTATTGACAATGGCCTATTTCGACCTGGGCGACGAGGCCGCCTCGGGCCGTGCGATTGACACCCTCCACGGCGGGTTCGCGGATTCCTTCCCGTTGAAAACCGTCAGGGCTCACGCATGGCGCGGAGAAACGGATGACGCGTTCCGCTGGCTCGATGTCGCGGTCAAACAAGGCCATTCCATCGAAGGGATCAAGAATGATCCCTTTCTGTCAGACCTGCACGCCGACCCGCGCTGGCAGCCATTACTCGAGTCGCTCGGTCTGAGCGATGCTTTGACGGCCGCGATTCAACTCTGAATGCACCCGTGACTTCGCATTGCGGCTGCTCGATGTGATATTCCGGCGAGCGAGACAGGCAACGCTCGGATAGCCCCTGTTCTTCTGCTATAACTAGGATCGTTTCGGTTGCCTGGATTCGCGGTTTGCCGTCGTGACGTTTTTTGACGAACTGAAGCGCCGCAACGTGCTGCGGGTCGCGGCTGCGTACATCGTGACGGCCTGGCTGATCATTCAGGTCGCCGAGACGATCCTGCCGTATTACGACCTCGAGCGTTACGTGCGCACCGTGATAACGGTGCTCGCGATCGGTTTCGTGCCGGCAACGATTCTTGCCTGGGCACTGGAGTGGACGCCTGAGGGCATCCAGCGGGACGCCGGGGCTGAGACGGTGGACCGCGGAGCTGCTGCGGTTCGTGCGGGCCGGAAGTTCGATCGCATCGTCATCGTCATCCTCACCGTCGCGCTGGCCTGGTTCGTCTATGACAGGCTGGTGCCGCCGGCGCCGGATTTTCAATACTCCATCGCGGTATTGCCATTCAGCAACGAGAGCCCCGACTCGCTGCCGGACTACCTGGCGGACGGGCTGGCCGGCGAAGTTCGCGATCTGCTCGCGAAACTGCCGCAATTGCTCGTGATCGAGAATTCCCCCGCGTTCTCGTTCAAGGGGAAAGTGCTCGAGACATCTGAAATCGGCAGGCGGCTCGGCGTGTCGCACCTGCTGACCGGTGCCGTGACGCAACTCGGCGACCGGGTTCGCGTTCGCGCAATGTTGCTCGATACTGCGGACGGAGAGTCTATCTGGTCGAAGGCCTACACGGGCACGCTCGCGGATATTTTTGCAATCCAGGACGAAATTGCCAGTGACGTAACGGGTGGCCTTGCAATTGAAACTGGCCAGCCGCTCCCTAAATCCCGGCGAACCACGTCCGAAGTACTGGCCTTGACGCTGCAGGCGAAGAAACTCTGGTACGACGGAATTAATAAGGCCGACGCCGCAGCAATGACGGAGCTGCTCGATGAGGCGCTGGAGATCGACCCGAATTACACGCCGGCCCTGGTCTGGAAGATCTACGCAAACTGGTCTGCCCGCCAGCAAGGTCTGATCTCCGCGGCGGAAGAAAACGAGCGTTGGCTCAAGCTCGCAGGGCGGATCCTGGCCCTCGAGCCTGAAAACGGCAGTGTTCACAACATGTTCGCCTGGGAAGCGATGTACGTCGACAGGGACCTGCAGGCGGCGTCGTCGAGTTATGCGCGGGCTCTCAGGAGCGAGCCGAACGATGCCGAAATCCTGCGGCATGCCGCACGCTTTGCCCTGCTCATCGGGCGGAAAGACGATGCGATCGCAATCATCGAACGGTCGATGGCGATCGATCCCTTGTGCAGCATGTGCCTGTATGGCGCATCGAGAATCTATATGTACGCGGGTCAACTCGACAAGGCGGTGGAACTGCGCCAGCGGTTCATAACCCTGCATGGCGAGGGCCACTACCAGTTCGGGCTCATGAAACTGCTGCAGGGCAAGGCAGCCGAGGCAGTGACCGTATTCCAGGACCTGGAAACCCTGATGGCGGAGGAGGGAATTTCGGATGACGGACAGACAAAGGTCGGCCTCGCCATGGCATTCCACGATTTGGGGCAGGCGGGAGAAGCGGACCAATTACTGGATACCTACATCGATAACTACGGCGAGCAGCATCCGAGAGAAGTCGCAAAAGCCTATGCCTGGCGCGGCGATAAGGACCTCGCATTCGAGTGGTTTTACCGTGCGGACGAGACCGGGGGCGACCGTGAAGGCATGCTGGTTGCGAATCCGCTGTTTAGTAACCTGCACGACGACCCACGCTGGGCAGCGATTCTCGAGAAGCGCGGATTTTCCGAATCACAACTGGCGGCGCTCGAGTTCCCAAACGATCTACTGACCCAGTACCGCGGTGAATGACACAAAATAACTGCGCCCAAACACATCGTAGGTGCTTGAGTCGGTATTGATCTGCAGGACGGCGTCAGCCATCTGCGGAGGATCCGTGTCGAACAGGTTGTTGATGTTCAATCGCGCCGTTAGTCGCTTCCCGAACGAATACCCGAGTCCGAGATCGACGTAACTCTTGTTGCCAACGTCCGGGACGGCAAGCACTGCATTCGGAGTCAACTGGAAGAACGGACTCAAGGGAGCCGCATTGTCGGTACCCTCAATCCAGCGCCAGGCGAAATTCATCGACCAGGCACCGGAGGCGTAGTTAAGGAAGGTTGTCACGCGATTCTCAGCAAACGTCTGGCCGCCGTCGAAGACCTCGCCGTCGTAACAGGGCCAGCCGAACCGGCCGGCGCACTCCAGCACCTGCGTGACCGGGTTTTCCTGTTGTTTGAATTTTAGGGTGTGCGTCCAGATCGAATTCAGCTCCAGCGCAGCTCCGGAAGCCGATAACGACAGCCGTTGGGGGAGTTCGGCAGCGAAGCGGATCTGCGTGTCGATGCCGCTGGTCTCGAGCAAGCCGCGGTTGCTCGTCAGGTTAATGACACGTGAGATGTTGCCGGTCGTATCGCGCTCGATGTTTTCACAAAAAAGATTCCCGGTGTTCAACGGGTCGAAGCAAATTGTTCGTGCGTCGATTCCGCCGATCGTATCTTCGACTTCAAGCTTGAAATAGTCGATCGATAGAGACCAGTTCGGCAGCGTGTCGAGGTTGAGAACGGCGCCGAGAGTAAATGTCTCGGCTGTCTCGGGCTGCAATGCCGGATTTCCGCCGCTCAGGAATTCGCCAAATACGAGCTCGGGCGCCTCGAACACGCCGATGTCGTTTGGCGACAGGCCCTGCAGGACGCACTTGTCCGCATTGCCGTTGCCAGCCGGGTCGGCCGATGCCGAACAGGGATCCGGGCTATCCGGCGAGACGACGAAAGCCAATTCGGTGAATTGCCGTTCAAACAGTTCCGCCAGGTTCGGTGCCCGCACGCTGCGCTGGCGCATCGTCCGCAGGCGCAGCCCGCCGGGGATCGCCCATTCGCCGCCCAGCTTGTAAGTCCAATGTCCGCCCGCCAGCTTGTAGTCCGAATAGCGTGCCCCGAGCTCGATACCGACATAATCGAACCACGCGGTACTCTCCGCCAGCGGAACCACGGCTTCGCCGTAAAGCTCCCACACTTCCTCGGTGCCGGAGATCGACGACTCGCCACGGAATCCCAGCGTATCGCCCTGGAACAGGACTTCGTCGGCCGCGAAATCACCCTGGTCCCGGCGCCATTCCATGCCGACGGCGGCATCGACGGGCCCGGCCCACAGGTCCGTGAGCGGGCCCGTCACGAAGATGCTTGCAAGAGTCTGCTCGCGCCCCGTCGTGTTCTGTACGTTACTGATGCGAATGAATTCTGCCGCCTCGGGCGAGATGTTGCCGGCGCCGAACGGGTTCACGGGCACACATCCGCCGCTGGTATCGATGCACTGACCGGTCGCGGGATCGACGAGCAGGCCCTGTGCGAGACGCGAGCGTGAAACGTCATTTAAGAAAAACTGTTTCTCGTCCGCGTCCGTCAACGTGAACCATGCGTCGTATTCCCAGTCGCCGTCCAGGTCGCCGCGGATGCCGATGACGCTGCGCCAGTAATCACGTTCGTGTTCGATGATACGTGGCCCGACTTCGCTCATGCGTCGCCCGTACGGAAACGTCGCCAGGTTTGGCGCGACGTTGAAGTTGTCGGCCAGCATCTGCCGTGTTTCCGACGCCAACAGCGGGTTGTCGAGGTTGATCGTCAGGACGCCCCCGGCCGGCACTTCCGCGAGGTTGGTTTCCGACTCGTTGCCGGCGTAGCCGAGCTCGACGTACGCCCCGATGGCATCGGAGAAGGCATAGTCGGCCATCACGCCCGCCGAGGCCCGGCTCAGCGGAACCTGCAGATAGTTGATCGGCGCAAAATTGTAACGGTCTTCCGGATCGATGAACTCTCGAAACGTGCCGTCCGGCTCGAATATCGGAAAGATAGGCCCGTTGCCGACGTCGACAGGTGCGAAAAGCATCATTTCCGGTACGCGGAAACTGCCGCTCGGGACCAGGTTGCCCTGCCAGTCGTCTTCAAGCGCCACGCTCGTGAACTCGCGTTCCGCCGCGAACAGCTCCTCGCGCTCCAGGATGCCTGCATAAACGACGACGTTGCCGCGACCGTTTGCCAGGTTGTGGCCGAATGCGACGTTGAGATCCCGGGTCTCGGCGTCTCCCTCTCCAGTGATACCGAAACTGCCGTCGACGCTCAGGCCGTCGAAGTCGTCGCGAAGCAGGAAATTGACTACCCCGGCGACCGCGTCCGACCCGTACACGGCCGTGGCGCCGCCTGTAATTATCTCGACTCGCTCAACGAGCGCCTGCGGAATGTTGTTCACGTCGACAGCGGTGCCCACGCCGGACGGAGCGAGCCGCCGGCCGTTGACGAGAACCAGCGTGCGGCCGGCGCCGAGCCCGCGCAGGTTGACGCGCGCAGTGCCGTCGCCGGGGCTGTTCGATGCGCGGCCGAAATCCGGGATGACCTGTGGCATCCGGTTGACTGTGTCCTCCAGGGTCGGGCGACCCGAGTACTCGATAACTGTCGGGTCGATGGTCGTGAGCGGACTGATCGAGCTGAAGTCGCGGCGCTTTATGCGCGTCCCAGTTACGATGATTTCCTCGATCGCGGTTTCATCGTCGTTACTGGTGCCGGCCGTGTCCTGTGCGAGCGCGCACTGGGGCAGAGCCAGGGCGGCGGCGCACAGCCCCACGGCAACTGACGCCGCCATGACCCGAGGTGAGCAGCTGGAATACGCCATAACCGGTCCCCCCTGCCAACGTATTGCTTTTTTTATAGCATAGTCGAATCTTCAAAGAATCAGCCGATTAATCGTCGCAAAATCCGCGAGTCGATCGTTAGCTGATCGCAGCGTGAGAAAACTGGCCTGCTTCCGTTCCGGTCGCGACCCTCTCTGCCGGGTGCGGCGGAAGCCACTCGTCGCCACGGCAGGTCAGCTTGCGCATATTTTGCTATTTGCCGGGCGGACGCCCGTCGATGTGCCCGGTGTCGCTTGCGCTGCGTCAACCAAACCGCAAGAATGGGCTACCGCATCAAGAACAAGAAGCGTGAACGGCTCCGGATGCAGCGGTTTATCGAGAAACGCGCGATCTTTGTTGCCCTTGCGGCCTGGTGCCTGCCAGCGCTCGCTGGCGCCGACGTCGTCATCGGCGTCGTCGAGGACGGCCCGCTGCCGCGTCCCATCATCCCGCTTGGCACGCTGGAGGCGGAGATCCTCGATCTCGTCGGCGACGAGTTCGATGTCACGATGCCTGCGAACATGCGCATCGATGGCGGCTGGACGCTCGACGGTGTGCGCGACGCGCTGTCGAAGCAGCTTGCGGATCCCGATGTCGACATCGTCATTACGACCGGACTGATTTCGAGCCACGAGGCGGCGCGGCTTTCGTACCTGCCGAAACCGGTGATCGCCTCGATCGTCGCCGACATGCAGCTGCAGGAGTTCCCGGCCGAGCGGCTGGAAGACAAGATCGTCAGCGGCAGGCCGAACCTCGTCTACATCGCGCACGCACGTGCCGCAGGACGGGACGACAAGGCGATCGAGCAAACAAACATCGACGAGGCGATCGACATCTTCTACGACGCGGTCGGCTTCGAGAGCCTGGCCGTCATGCTCGACGAACTCACGGTCGAGGCGGTGCCCGCCCTTGGGGGCAACAAGGCATCCATGGTGGGACGGCGGCTGGGCGTGCGTACGTCGGTTGTCACGGTGGGGGATTCTGTCGACGAGGCGCTCGCTTCGATACCGGCGGATGCCGACGCGGTCCTGGTAGGCCCGCTGCTGCGGTTGAGCAACGAGTCGATGCAGGCATTGGCGCACGGCCTCATCGAGCGCCGCCTGCCGAGCTTTTCCATCATCGGACGAACGGAGTTGGCGCACGGGCTGCTCATGACCTCGGGGGGTCGCGAAGAGGATGCCGTGCGCTATTCCCGGCGCCTTGCATTGAACGTCCAGCGCATACTCCTCGGCGATGACCCCGGCACGATCGACGTGCAGATCACGGACCCCCAGCGTCTCGCCATCAACATGCGGACGGCGGCCGCGATCGGCTTCTTCCCGCGCTACGCGGTGCTCTCCGATGCGGAACAGCTGTTCGGCGATGAACTCGATGAGGGCGAGCCGCTGAGCCTCAGCGCGGCGATGACCGAGTCGGTTGCCGCGAACCTGAGCCTGATGGCGGCGCAGTACGATCCGCTCATCGCGGCGCAGGGCGTCCGCGAAGCCCGGTCGCAGCTGTTCCCGCAGCTCGGTGTCGGAGTCCAGGCCGTGCGTATCGACGAGGACCGGGCCAACCCGCTCGTGCAATCGGAACAAAGCGCGGACGCGTCGGTCTCCGGCAGCCAGGTCGTGTACTCGGACGCCGCGATGGCAGCCTGGAAGATCGCCGGCTACCTCGAGAATGCGGCGCAGTTCGGCTACGAGGTCGAGGTGCTCGACACGCTGCAGGCGGCCGCAAATGGCTATCTCGCCGTGCTGCGCGCCCGGGCGCTGGAGCGGGTACGGCGCTCCAACCTAGAGGTCACACGCACGAACTTCGAACTCGCCCGCCTCCGGGAGACCATCGGGACCTCGGGCCGTGGTGACGTGTTGCGCTGGGAGGCCCAGCTGGCCGCGGATCGCCAGGACCTCGTCGCGGCCGAAGCGGACCGGCGCGTTGCGCTCGTCGCGTTCAACCAGGTGCTGAACCGGCCGAAGAACCGGCCGTTCGTCCCCGCCAATGATGACGTCGCGCAGTCGATCGCGCTTTTCCAGGACGATCGTTTCCGCGCGTTCATCGACAACGCGGCGGTCTGGGAGCTGTTCCAGGACTTCGTGGTCGAGGACACGCTGCGCAAGGCGCCGGAGCTGATGCAGTTCGACCGGCTGGTCGCCGTACAGCGTCGCGAAGTGACGGCGGCGAAGCGCAGGTTCTACGTGCCGGTAGTCACTCTCGGCGGTTCCTGGGGTACCAACCTCAATCGCAGCGGCGCCGGCTCGGACCTCTCGCTGACCGGGCTCGACGACGAATCCTGGTCGATTGGCCTGACCGCGAGCTGGCCGTTGTTCACCGGCGGCGCACTCCAGGCGCGTCTCAATAGCGAGCGATTTACGCTGCGGCAGCTGGAACGCTCACGCGTCGCGCTCGCAGAGCAGCTCGAGACCCGGACCCGGATCGCGCTGCACCAGGCATCCGGAACCTACCCGTCGCTGGAATTTTCCGCCGAGGCGGCGACCGCTGCTGCCGAGAACCTGGTGCTCGTAACGGACGCCTACCGCAGTGGTGCCGTCTCGGTCACGGAGCTCGTCGACGCACAGAACGCGGCGCTGGCAGCCAAACTCAGGGCCGTCGATGCGCGCTACGCGTATCTCATCGACGTGGTCAACATACTCAGGTCAACCGGTGACTTTTCGTTGCTCGTCGATCCGGGGAGAACGGAAACATGGTTTCAGGACGTGGAATCCTACATCCGGGAGCGAAAAGCATCCGTCGCGCGCTGATTATCCTGCCGCTCGTCGCGGCGGCCGTCGGTTGCGAGCAGGCAGCGCTCGAAGAACAAACCATCGTGCGGCCGGTTCGCTATACGAAGGTGGTCGCGCAGGGCGCATTGGAGGCCCGGACCTACTCCGGTGCAGCGCGGGCAGAGCTCGAGACGGATCTGAGCTTTCGGGTTGGCGGCACGATGACGCAGAGAGCGGTGGACGTCGGCGCCCAGGTCGATCGAGGCGACCTGGTCGCGGCGCTCGACAACACCGATTTCCAGGTGCGTCTCGACGAGGCGCGTGCCGGTCTCGCCCGTGCCGAAGCAGAGCGACGCAACGCCGATGCGAACTACGATCGCACGCGCGACCTCTACGAGAGCCAGAACGCGTCACGCACGCAGCTGGATTCGGCGCGGGCGCTCGCGGAATCGGCCGAGGCCCAGTACCGTGCCGCAGCCCAGCAGGTGGAGGCGGCGCGGCTGCAGCTGTCCTATGCCCGGCTCACGGCACCCCAGGCGTGCACGGTCGCGGAGACTTTCGTCGCGGTCAATCAGAACGTTTCGCCGGGCCAGCCGGTCGTGCGTTTGAATTGCGGCGGCTGTGCCGAGGTCGTCGTCAGCGTCTCCGACAGCGACATCTCGCGGGTCGAGCGGGGCATGGAGGTGACAGCGACCGTCACCGCGCTGCCGGGGAGCGCCATACCCGGAGCGGTCCGTGAAGTCGGTGTGGTGACCGGCGCGCGCAGCACGACGTACCCGGTCACGATTGCGCTGACCGAGCGCTGCGAGGAGGTTCGCTCCGGCATGGCGGTCGACGTGCGCTTCGAGTTCCCGACCGCCACGGCGGGCGACAGCCCGGTCGTCCCCTATGTTGCCGTCGGCGAGGATCGCAACGGCCATCACGTCTTCGTCATCGAGCCCGATGCGGACGGCGTGTTACGGGCCAACCGGCGGCCGGTCGAGGTGGGGACTGCGACCGCGGGCGGCATCGTGATTGTCGCCGGGCTCGAACCGGGCGAACTGATCGCAACCGCGGGGGTCAGGCGGTTGACGCCGGGCCAGGAGGTCACGCTCCTCGGCAATCCCGAATCGACACAGCCCTAGGAGACGCTGGTGGACATCACCCGGCTCGCCATCGAGAAGAACCGTATCTTTTTTGCGGCGCTGCTCGTCGTACTGCTGTCGGGCATCGCCGCGTATCGCGACATGCCGCGCAGCGAAGACCCGGGCTTCATAATTCGAGTCGCCCTCGTGCAGACGCTGTTCCCCGGTGCGAGCGCCGAGCGCGTCGAGCTGCTCGTCACCGACAAGCTCGAAAAGGTTATCCAGGAGATCCCGGAACTCGATTTCGTGTCCAGCACGTCGAAGACCGGGGTTTCGATCATCTACGTCAACATCGCCGAGGAATACACGGAGATGCGCCCGATCTGGGACAAGCTCAGGCGCAAGATCGAGCGCGCGCGGGACGAGCTGCCGGAGAACATCATCGGGCCGACGGTCAACGACGAGTTCGGCGACGTGTTCGGGTCCATCATCGCGCTCACGGGTGACGGCTTCGAGTACCGTGAGCTGCGCGAAATCGCGGATGCGGTCCGCAACGAACTGCTGTTCATTCCCGAAGCCGCCAAGGTCGAGATCGTCGGTGCCCAGGACGAGCGGGTCTTCGTCGAATACAACAACGCACGCCTCGCCGAGATCGGCCTGTCGCCCGTGCAGTTGCAGCAGGCGCTGCAGGCTCGGAACATCATCCTGCCGGGCGGCGATTTCAGCACGGACTACGAGCGCATCGTGCTCGAGCCCTCGGGCAGCTTCAGGAGCGTCGACGAGATCCGGCGCATGGTGCTCAACGTGCCGATGAGCGACGACGTCGTTCGCCTGCAGGACATCGCGACGATAAGCCGTGGCTACATCGATCCGCCGCGCACGCGCATGCGCTACAACGGGGAGCCGGCCCTGGGCCTCGCCGTCTCGATGCGGGAAGGCGGGAATATCCTCGAGCTGGGCGACGAGATACGCGAAGTGATCGCCCGGGCCCAGTCGGTGTACCCGGTCGGCATCGAGTTCGAGGTGATCCAGTTCCAGTCGGACGCGGTATTCAACAAGGTGCGCGACTTCGTCGGCAACCTGTTGCAGGCTGTCCTGATCGTCGCCCTGGTGATGCTCGCTTTCCTCGGGCTTCGGACCGGGCTCGTGGTCGCGAGCCTCATCCCCAGCACGATGATTGCCGCGTTTCTCGTCATGTCGGTCTTCGATATCGGCATCGACCAGATGTCGCTCGCATCGCTGATTATCGCGCTGGGCATGCTGGTCGATAATGCCATCGTGATGTCGGAGTCGATCATGGTGAGGATGGCGGCCGGGGAAAAGGTGAAGTCGGCGGCGATCGCATCGGCGGCCGAGCTGCGGGTGCCACTCCTGGTGAGTTCCCTGACGACCGCTGCAGCCTTCCTGCCGATCTACCTGGCCGAGTCCGCGACCGGCGAGTACACCGCGCCCCTTTTCAAGGTCGTGACGATTACGCTCCTGTGTTCCTGGGTGATTGCGCTGACGCTCATCCCGGTGCTCGCGGTCTACTTCTTCCGCGTCGAGCGCGCGGAGGAGGGGGCCGCCTTCGACACGCCGTTCTACCGCGGCTACCGCGCCACCCTGCTCGGCGTCCTGAAGCGACCGTGGCTGAGCCTGGCCGGGGTCGGCGCGATCTTCTTCGTGACGCTCCTGGGATTCGGCCTGATCCCGAATATCTTTTTCCCGCCCAATGACCGGCCCAGTTTTACGATCGAGATCGACCTGCCCGCGGGTTCGCCGATCGACCGGGCGGACGCGGTCATCGCCGAAATCGAGGACTTTCTCGCCGGCAACCTGATGGCGGAGGACAACGACGGTGCCGGGATCATCAACTGGGGCGCCTTCATCGGCCAGGGTGCGCCCAAGTTCATGCTGTCCTACAACCCCGAACCGACCGATTCGTCCTACGGCTTCATCCTGGTCAACGCGACAAGTGCGGACATCATCGCGGAGCGATTGACACCGCCGATCGCCCGCTTCATCCGGGAAAACATACCGGACGCGGTCGCCGACGTGCAGCCGCTGCAGCTCGGCCCGCCGGTAACGGCTCCTATCCAGGTCAGGATCTCGGGCCGCGAGAACGAAACGCTGTTCGCGATTGCGGACAAAGTGACCGGGCAGCTGAGGACGATCCCCGGCGCGAGTGACGTCACGGACGACTGGGGTGCGCGCACGAAAAAGGTCGTCGTGGAGATCGACGAGACCCGGGCCCGGCTCGCCGGGGTCAGTCACCAGGACACCGCGATCTCGCTGCAGACTTACCTGACCGGCCTCGAGACCACCGAGTACCGCGAGGCTGACAAGCTGATCCCCGTGGTCATCCGCTCGGAGGCGCCGCGCGACTGCGGTCCGGGTAGCGAGCGCTGTCGCCGCGCCGTGGACCCGGCAAGCGTCGCCGGCACCAGCGTCTATTCCCAGGTGACGGGCGAGTCCGTACCGCTGGCCCAGGTGGCCACTCCGAAACTCGTCTGGCAGCCGGGCGAAATCATGCGCCGCGATCGGCTGCGGACGGTTACCGTGTCGTCGCAGCTCGCGCCGGGCGCGACGGCTGCCAACGTCAACGAGGCGCTCCGCCCGTGGCTGGAGGCAGAGCAGACGACCTGGCCGTTCGGTTTCTCCTGGGAGTTTGGCGGCGAATTCGAGAGCTCGGTCAAGGCCAACGAATCGATTGCCGCGAAGATGCCGATCGGTGTGCTGATCATCGTCTTGTTGCTGGTCTCACAGTTCAACAGTTTCCGGCTGCCGCTGATCATCCTGATGACCATCCCGTTGTCGATCATCGGCGTGGTGGTCGGGCTCCTTCTCGCGAACTCCTATTTCGGCTTCATGACCCTGCTCGGCATCATCTCGCTGGCCGGCATCGTCATCAACAATGCGATCGTGTTGCTCGACCGGATTCGCATCGAGCAGGAGGAGAAGGGCCTGGGCGCCGAGCAGGCGGTTATCGAGGCCGCCCAGCAGAGGCTGCGACCCATCCTGTTGACGACGGCGACAACGATCGGCGGCCTTGTCCCGCTGTGGCTCGGCGGCGGGCCCATGTGGGAACCGATGGCCATAGCGATCATCTTCGGCCTGCTGTTTGCGACCGTGCTGACACTCGGTGTCGTGCCGATTCTGTATTCATTGATGTTCCGGGTTCGATTTCGAGACTAGACGCGCAAAGGACGCGCATTCGCGTTGCCCTGTTTGTGGCCGGCTCGCCGAAACGACTGACCGGCCGGGCTGGAACTCCGCGTGTCGGTGGTTCGTCCCCGCGATCGGAATCTCAATGATCGGCCTGGCGGGCCGAGCGAATCCTCCCCCTCACTTCCGCCGCTTCTTCCGGATGTAGATCATCTTGGCGTGCCCCGGTCCGTCCGAGTCCTCGCGTAACTCGTACAGCCCCATCGCCTTCACGAGGTCCTTGAGCTTCCGGTATCCGTAGTTGCGAGGATCGAACTCCGGCGCCTGCTTTGCGATATTGCTGCCGACCGTGCCGAGCTGCGCCCAGCCGTCGTCGTCCGAGTAGGCATCGATCGCGTTGCGAAACAGGTTGGCCAGGTGGCCCTTGTCCTTTTTCAGGTCATCGCTCTGTCTGGCCTTCGAGGGTTCCGCTTCCTCTTCCTTCGCGCGCAGCACTTCCGTGTAGATGAACTTGTCGCAGGCAGCGACGAAGGGCTTCGGCGTCTTCTTTTCGCCAAAGCCGTACACGACCAGCCCGCTCTCGCGCAGCCTCGAGGCGAGCCGCGTGAAGTCGCTGTCGCTCGACACGATGCAGAAGCCATCGAAGTTGCCGGTGTAGAGCAGGTCCATCGCGTCGATGATCATCGCACTGTCGGTTGCGTTCTTGCCCACCGTATAAGCGAACTGCTGCATCGGCTGAATCGAGTGCTCGAGCAGCGTCGCCTTCCAGCCCTTCAGCTTTTCATTGGTCCAGTTGCCGTAGATCCGCTTGACGTTCGCCGTCCCGTACTTGGCGATTTCGGCGAGCAGGCCCTCGACGGTGGCCGGCTGCGCGTTATCCGCATCAATCAGCACGGCGAGATTATCGGTTCCCTTGTCTGAGTCCATGTAGATGATCCCGGTGAGTGGTGCTGCACTATAGAACAGATAGCCGTGCCGGTGGCACGGATATCCCGGTATCAGTGCAGGCGGCCAACAAGCGCCGCGAGGCGTTTCGAGCGTTGTCGCCCGTTTCACCTGCAGAGTCTGGCGGGCCCAAGCTGGCGTACTCGCTGGTCGGACTGATGCCCGTCGCTCCCCTTATCCTCGCAACCCCTTGTACCAATTAGGCTGGCCGTATCGCTTTTCCACATTCCGCAGCAGGGACCTGATCCGGAAACACCGGGCAGCGAGTCTCATTTACTCCTCGCGATTGTCCGACGGCCCGTTCGGCCACTCCGTGACGGCGCACGCGTCGATGCCGAAAATCCGGTTGACCCGTGCCTCGAATGCCCGAATCCGGTCGGTCTTGATCGGCGATGACATTCGGCGCGGGTTGCGCCTTACGGGGCCGTCGTTGGTGATCACGTGCAGGCGCGGGCCGGCCGGCTCCGGGTCGGTGCTAGTCGCGTAGCTATCCATCATTTCGAGAACACATCTTGCCAGGTAATCGATAACACGGTCCCTGGTCGCGCGTACTTTGCCCAAATCGGGTATCTCCGCCCGGCATGCTGCAACCCATTCGTCATCGAGTCGGTTCAGGTAAGGATCTGTGGACTTTGACATGTCGTAACCGTCCTCCTGCGCCGGTACAGGACAATAGCAACCCGTTCCATCAACTGCGCGTCATGGAGTGCCAAGAAAGACTTGGGGGACGACCAAAACTACTAAAAATGGCGGCGAGGTCAACTCGTCCTCGGCCGGTCGCCCGCAAGCTGTTGAATCGATTTCGCGGCGCGATTCGCGGCGGCGACGGATTCGTCTGTCGTTGCGCAGGTCGGCATGGCCCGGTCCGCCGCCGGCAGTCGGTGAATGGGTGTGGCATCGAGGGATTCGCACGGTGCAGCAACCGCCGCCCTTGTGCGATCATGCAGCGCATTCCCTGCTGGCCCCGACTGCATGCCCGACCGCTCTTTGCAAATTCTCCGTGACGTCTTCGGTTACGAGCGCTTCCGCGGCCACCAGGCGGCGATCATCGAAGCGGTGCTGGCCGGCCGCGACGCCCTTGTCCTGATGCCAACGGGCGGCGGCAAGTCGCTGTGCTACCAGGTGCCGGCACTGATCCGGGAGGGCGCGGGCCTGGTCATCTCGCCGCTGATCGCCCTCATGCAGGACCAGGTGCGCGCCCTTGACGAGCTCGGCATCGAGGCCGCTTTCCTCAATTCATCATTGAGCCCGCAGGAGCAGGCCGATGTGATACGGCGGCTTCGGGCCGGCAAGATTCAGCTCCTTTACGTCGCACCCGAGCGGCTCGTGCAGCCTCAGACCCAGTCGTTGCTCGCCGGGATCCCGCTCGCGCTGGTGGCCATCGACGAGGCGCACTGCGTCTCGCAATGGGGTCACGACTTCCGCCCGGACTACCTCGCCCTCGACAAGCTGCGCGAACTTTTTCCGGGCGTGCCCCGCATGGCACTGACCGCCACGGCCACCCCGGTCGTGCGCGACGAGATCGTCGAGCGCCTGGCGCTCTGCGACCCGGCGGTCTTCGTCAGCCGCTTCGACCGGCCGAACATCCGCTACCTCGTGCAGCCGAAGACGGACGCGCGCCGGCAGCTCGCCGAGTTCCTGCGTGGCCACAGGGACGAGGCGGGCATCGTCTACTGCCTGTCGCGCAAGAAGGTGGAGAGTATCGCCGAATCACTGCGGCAGGACGGCTACAACGCCCTGCCGTACCACGCCGGCCTGGCCAGCGAGATCAGGGCGGAACACCAGCATCGCTTCCTCACCGAGGAGTCGGTGATCATCGTTGCCACCATCGCGTTCGGCATGGGCATCGACCGGCCGGACGTGCGCTTCGTCGCGCATCTCGACCTGCCGAAGAGTATCGAGGCCTACTACCAGGAAACCGGCCGCGCCGGCCGCGACAGCGAGCCGGCCGAGGCATGGATGACCTACGGGTTGCAGGACGTCGTGCGCCTGCGCCAGATGGTCGACGATTCCGACGCGGACGAACAGCACAAGCGGCATGATCGTCAAAAGCTCGACGCACTGCTCGGCTGGTGCGAGGTTACCGACTGCCGGCGGCGGCCGCTGCTCGCCTACTTCGGCGACGAGTACGCGGAAGACTGCGGCAACTGCGATAACTGCCTGGACCCGCCGGCCACCTGGGACGGCACCGAGGTGGCGCAGAAGCTCTTGTCGACCGTCTATCGCACCGGCCAGCGCTTCGGCGCGGCGCACGTGGTCGACGTGCTGCTGGGCAAGGACACCGACAAGATCCGTCAGCATCGCCACGACCGGCTGTCCGTGCATGGCATCGGCACCGAACTCGGCGGCCCTGCCTGGCGATCCGTGGTCCGCCAGCTCATCGTGCAGGGTTTCCTCAGCGCCGATCAGCGCCGCTACGGCGCGCTCGTGCTCACCGAGCAGAGCAGGCCGCTGCTGAAAGGCGAAATCGGGCTCGAGTTGCGCGAAGACCGAAAGCTCAGGACGAGCAGGAAGAAGCGCCGCGATACGGTGGCGACGCTCGCCACGGCCGATCAGCCGCTGTTCGAGGCGCTGCGCAAGCGCCGCAAGGAGATCGCCGACGGCCTCGATCTGCCGCCCTACGTCATCTTCCACGACGCCACGCTCAGGCAGATGGCCGAGTTTCGTCCAGAGACCGAGGCGGATCTGCTGCGCATCAACGGTGTGGGTGAGGCGAAGCTGGCGCGCTATGGCCGTGCATTCCTGGAGGTTATCGCCGCAGCGTAGGATGGACCGCCGCAAGCGGCGCGCAAGGCTTGCCCGGGTCAGTCGACGGAACCGTCACCTGCATCTCCGCCTGCCGGAGGAAACCGCACGGCGGTCACTGTCGCCCTGAAGAAAGCGAAGTAATCGTCCGTCTCGAAGTGATTGCCCGCCACGACGCGGGCAGGCACGCGAAAACCATCGAATTGCCTGTAGTCCGACAGGTATCCGCCGAAGGGCTGCAACTGAAACACCTTCGCCGGGTTCGCATCCGACCATCGCTGGAAGACCACTTTGACCGGCCGGCCTTCGGCGTCGACCGTGACGTCGACGGCCTGCTGCAGCCCGTTGTGCGCCAGGATCACGCGGGCTGACGAATCGTCGATGGCTTCCCACCGCACGTGCTCGCCCGGCAGCAGGGCGGCCGGCGTCCAGAAAGCGGCCTCGGCGACGTAGCGGCCGAACGCGGCGCGCCTGTGATCCGGATTATTGCCCGCCCTCGCGACCGGCAAGATGCCCAGCAACCAGAAGCGGCTCCAGCTGCGGCCTTCGGCCGCTCCGTCGGAGCCGGAGAACCAGACCCGGTTGCCCGCCCGGACTTTCCAGACGAATCCGTCCGGTGCCGCCAGTAACTGTTCGGCGCGCATCGGCATGTATCGGGGATTGTCCCTGGTGCCGAGACTGAACTCGCCCGCCATCGAGATTTCCGCGACGGTATGCAGCGGTGTGCCGGGCGCGATCGCAAAGCGGAAGAAGCGCTGCGCGGGATCGGGCAGTCCGGCGATCATGGAAACATCGAATGCCGCGGGCGCCGTTTGCTGATGCGAGCTCAGGTGACGCCATGCGGCCTGCTCCGCGCGAACGTCGTTCCATCGCCAGGCAAAAAGCGCCAGCAGTGCGAGAGTCACGGCAGCAAGAAGGGTCAGCATCGCTTTCGTTACGCGCCGCTTGCGGCGGCGGCCTTGGCGCATGAAAAACGGCATTGCATCACCCGCTTCGCAGCCCTGCCATAGGCATATGCCGAGGTTTGCCGGGCGCCTTCGGCGTCAGTCACCGCCGACAAAGATATCCAGCGGCAGCACGGCGGTCACGCCGACGTTTGGCACGTCAACCAGTTGACCGATGCGCATATCCACCGCGATGCTCGCGATCATGTAGGCCTGCGTCCGGTCATAACCGTATTCCGACATGATGTAGTCAATCATGGCCGCGAGTGCATTTCGCGCCGCGAGATTGATATCGCTCGACAGGTTGCTCAAGCCCGCAATCTTCGGGGAGTCCAGGTAGGCGAGGTCCGCCGGTACGCTGCCTTTTTCCTTGAGCGGAAAACCGGTCACGGCATAGAAGCGCTTCGACGGTATCCCGAGTACCGACGCCGGACCTTCGTAGTGGGGGCCGCGCGAAAGGTCGGGCGGGTCTTCGACAACGCGCGCGGTGACGGTCATCCTGCCGCCCATCTCGATCGCTGTGCCGGCCACCTCACCATCGCCCTGTGCGTAGTGGAAGTCGCCGACCGCGAGCCCGCAACCGTCGATGTAACACGGCAGGTAGACCGTGGTGCCGGTCGTAATGTAACGGATGTCCATGTTGCCGCCGTGCTCGCGCGGCGGGATCGTGCGCAGGCACTCGGCCGGTTTTGTCCCTTCCGCTCCGCATACCGCGGCCGGCTCTGCCTCGGTCGGATCAGGACTCAGCACGGCGCCGCCCGCTTCGAGCAGCTGAGTTTCC
>JBFIHC010000067.1:0-19150 GCA_041601995.1 Woeseiaceae bacterium
TAGCAGGATTGCGCGCAGATTCGGGCGGCTCCGCGGCCCGTTCACCGTCTTGACAGGCCCTAGTCCTGGCGCCAGGTGAAGCCCAGCGAGTAGCGGGCGCGGTCGTACTGGATGCGCGAATCGTTGGACGCGTACTCGTCGAAACGCCCTTCGAGAGCAACGCTCAACCGCGGCGTTATCCGGTAGCTGATCCGGGCGTCGGCCCGGGCGGTCTCGAGGGTCTTTGCGGGCAGCACGGCGTTGTTGAACGCAAACGCGTTCTCGTAGTTGTAGTTGCGGTAGTAACCGGAGAGCTCGAAGTCGAACCGGACGCCCGGCGACCAGTGGAACTCGAACTCGTAATGGTCGCGGAGGTAGTTGTTGTAGCCGAGGTAGCGGTCCTCACGGTCCACGCGCTCGTATTCGAAGCCGAGCCACATATTGCGCGTCAGCCGCTGCCTCGCCAGCAGGGAAAGCGCGAGGTAGTCGTACCGAACGCCCGGATTGCCGATCGGCTGCGTGCCGTCGAGGCCGAAAGAAGGACGGTCGCTGTACCGCCGGCTGAACCTCTTCGCGGTAACCCGCAGCAGCGACGTACGGCTGAATGTGTACTGTGTGTGCAGGCTGAAAAAGAAATACTCGTGATCGTACGACGGCACGACCTCGACCTCTTCGTAATCGTACAGGTAGCCCTTGGCGACGAGGCCCATCGCCAGATTGCCCCAGCGCTGGCGGAAGCGGATATCAGGCCCGTAGCGCGAGTAGTTCATGCGGTCGCCGATGTCCACGCCGTTGATGGCGCGTGGCGCGCCGTCGTCGGGGTCGTAGTAGACGCCGTCGCGCTGCGCGAAGCGGAAGGCACTGTAAACTTCCCGCTTGCGGTCTTCCTTCTGGCGTACGTACTCGTTGCCGACGCGCAGTTCATGCCGGAACTCGTCGGCGTCGCTCTGGTTGCGGTCCTCGTAGTATTCGCCGCTGGCACGGTATGCCGCGTAGAAACCTTCGAAACGGTAGGTGTTGATCATGTACATCGCGCCCAGGTCGTACGGCAGGTAACTGCCGGTCTGCACCTCCGGCACGATGAGCGGCAGGTTCGGGTTCGCGAAGTCGATATAGGGTTGGGACGGCGAGCGGAACACGTTGCTGTCGTTGCCGTAGCCCACGCTGGCGAAGTAACTGAAGTCGAAGATGTCCCGCTCCCGCTGCTCCGCCACCGCCCGCCGGTAGACCGGGTCCTCGGCACGCTGGCCGCGCCGGATGCGTGCGATCGCGGTACGAGCGAGCTCCTTGATTTGCTCGCTGCCACCCTGATCGCGGGCGTAGCGGAACCATTTCAGCGCTTCGTCGCTGTCGCCTGCCGCATAGGCGTTCAGCCCCAGGTTGTAATGCGCGAGCTGCCGCAGCGTCGGCGAACGCGTCGCTTTCTGCAGCGACCCGCGAGCCCGGATGTGCTGACCCGCCTTGTAGTGCGCGACGCCTGCGTTGTAGTGCAGGAGCGGCGTATCCATGCCCGCTTCGGCGGCCTGGCCGTAGCGCAGGAGCGCAGCCCAGTACAGGTCGTCGCGAAACAGGCGGTTGCCATCCCGAAACAGCTCGTCGGCGCTCATCGCGGCCGCCGTACCGCCGGCCAGCAGGCAGGCGAGCCCGAGCGCGGCGGCGACGGCGCGCGCCAGCCGGCGGAATCGCTGTTTGTCTGCTGAGGCGGTAATTCGCGGAGTTCCCGTGTTACGTTATGTCAGGTCGACAAAATGCCCGATATTCGACGCGAAAACTATGACGTAGCGCAAGAAAATCCCCCCGGGCGGAAACCACCCGGGGGGATCGCTGCGGATTGCGCCTGATGTGAACCAGGCGGGAGGCTGTCCGTACCGACCTTAGTCGTCCGTGGGTTCGTCGCCTTCCTCACTTCCGTCGTCGTCACCGAGGTCGTCTTCCATGTCGTCCTCGACGTCGTCTTCTTCGAAGCCGGAGTCGTCTTCGGGCTCTTCGTCGCCTTCCATCTCGTCCTCTTCTTCTTCGTCGAATTCGTCTTCCTCGATGTCTTCGCCTTCCTCGTGATCGCGGTCGTCGTCTTCGATCTCGTCGATATCGTCGATTTCGTCGTCGACCTCGAAGTCGTCGTCCATGCCGTCTTCGTCTTCGAAGCCTTCACCGTCGTCGTCACCGGGCTCGTCGTCGCCGAGGTCGTCCTCGTCACCTTCGGACTCGTGTTCATCCTCGGATTCGTCTTCGTCCTCCGGCTCGTCTTCCCAGTCGTCCTCGCCGTCTTCGGGACCCCGCATCTCGACCATTTCCGCGATGTCGTCGTCGAGATCGGTATCGTCATCGAGAACTTCCATCATGACATCGAGGTCGTCGAGGTCGTCATCCGCCCGTACCGCAGCGGGCATGAATGCAAAGCAGGTGAGCACCAGCACTGCGATAAAAATGTTGAGATGTTTCATGGCAATACTCCGTTAATATTCAGCGGACATCCGATCCGGCCTTGAATCAGGATACGTCGACCCGCAAACGGAACGTCCGGTTGCGGTCCTTGTGTTCGAGGCGCGCCAGCACTTCGCCGCCAGAGGGCGTCAGCGCGATCAGCGTCAGCGGCAGCAGGTTCTTGCCTTCCTGCAAGCTCGTCTGCCAGGTTATCTCGCGCTGCCCGGGGAAGCCCGCCAGCTCGATGCCGTCGGGCAGCGAGACCGTCAGGGTTGCCGAGTCGAGCGGCTGCGCGGAGGAGAAGACGAGACGCACGGTGCGCTCCTGCTGCATCGCGATCGTCACGCCGGGTATGGTCGGCTCCGCATCCGGCAGCTGTGGGCTCGTCATGAGCATCGTCGTAATCGCCCAGATGGCCAGGCCGGCCGCGATTGCCGAGCCGAATCCGGCCAGCATCCAGCGATTGCGCTGCCGCCGCGAGCCCTTGTGAACAGCGCGGACGAGCGCCCGGTCATAGAACCCCGCTTCGGCTTCCGGCGCCGGGTACTCCTTCAACATGTCGAGGAGTTCCTGCTCGTCCATTTTCGGTCTGCTGTTCATGGCATCTGTTCTCTCTGTCCTTATACACGTCCGGAATCAGGAAATAGTTCCGTCATCCTCGAGGATTTGACGTAATCTCGCCCGCGCCCGGTGCAGCCGGGACTTGATCGTGCCCACCGGGACACCCGTCAGGCCTTCGATCTCCTCCAGCTTGTAGCCTTCCGTGTCGTGCAGCAGAACGACCACGCGGTGTTCTTCGCTGAGTTGTTGCAATGCCGCATCCAGGCGCCGGAATTTCTCCAGCCGCTCCCGGTCCCTCACGGGGTCGAGGTCTCCGGCCAGGTCCGCGAGCCCCGCGCCCGGAAGGTGGCCCTCGTCGACGAGGTGCATGCGCTGGCGAACGAAGCGCCGGTGCTGGTCGACGAACAGGTTATACATGACCCGCGACAACCACGAGCCGGGCTCCTCGATATGGACCAGTTCGTCGAGCATGCCGAAGGCCTTGATCAGCAGCTCCTGGAACAGGTCTTCGGCTTCGGCTTTGCTGCCCGTGAGTCGCCACGCCAGCCGGTAGAGGCGGTCGAAATGCGGCCGGACCACGCGCTCGAAAATCGCTGTTTGGTGTCGATCGTTCATCGCACGGCAGAGTGTACAGCCGCAGCGCCCCCGTTCTGCAAGGACGTGTCCTGCTATTCTTGAAGAAAATCTGCGGACCCCATGAGAGCAAATACGGTCATTCTGACGGCAGTCGCCATGGTCGCTTTCGCCGCGAATTCGGTGTTGTGCCGGCTGGCGCTGGGCGCCGGGCTCATCGATGCGGCCAGTTTTGCGACGGTACGGACTGTCTCCGGGGCGGTCCTGCTCGCGGCCATCCTGGTGCTACGACAAAAAGCCTTCGCGGCACGGCCGAACTGGCGCTCCGTGGTCGCCCTGTACCTGTACATGGTGTTCTTCGCCTTCGCGTACCTGTCGCTGGGCGCGGGCACCGGCGCCCTGATTCTTTTCGCTGCGGTGCAGCTGACGATGTTCACCGTCGCGCTGCGCGCCGGCGAGCACTTCCCCCCGGTCTCGTGGGCCGGCCTGGCGATCGCCATCGCCGGGCTCGTATACCTCGTGTCGCCCGGCCTGACGGCGCCCGATCCCCTCGGTGCGGCGTTGATGACCATTGCGGGCATATCCTGGGGGGCTTACTCGCTCGTGGGGCGTTCGGCAACGGACCCGATCGAGGCGACGGCGCACAATTTCCTGTACGCGGTGCCGCTGGTGGTGGCGACCAGCCTGGTTTTCGTCGGTGATTTCGCGGTGACGGCTACGGGCGCCGCGTACGCAGTCGCGTCCGGCGCAGTCGCGTCGGGTGTCGGCTACGTGATCTGGTATGCCGCCCTCAGAGGCCTGACGGGAACCGGGGCCGCGACCGTGCAGCTGTCGGTGCCCGTGATCGCAGCCATCGGCGGCGCAATACTGCTGTCGGAAGCGGTGACATTGCGGCTTGTCGTCGCCTCGGCGGCGACGCTCGGCGGCGTGGCGCTGGTTCTCACGCAGAGGAACCGGTCGCGGCGCTAGACTAGATGTTCAGCTGCAGCAGGAAGTAGTGGTCGACGAGCAACGCCGCGAACAGGACGGCGAGATACGTGATCGAGAATCTGAACGTCCGCATCGGCAGCTCGACGTCGTCCCTGTCGCGCAGCATCCGGACCGCGTAATTCAGGAACACCGCCCCGAGCGAGACGGCCGCGGCGAGATAGATCAGGCCACTCATGCCCGTCAGATACGGAATGACGGTGATGACGACCAGCAGTATCGTGTAGAGGAGGATGTGCAGCCGGGTGTATTCCTCGCCGTGCGTAACCGGCAGCATCGGAATACCGACCTTCGCATATTCGTCTTTTCTCGCGATCGCGAGCGCCCAGAAATGCGGCGGCGTCCAGACGAAGATGATCAGGAACAGGAGCAGCGCGCTGCTGGTGATTTCACCCGTCGCCGCTGTCCAGCCGAGCACCGGCGGTGCCGCGCCGGCAGCGCCACCGATCACGATGTTCTGCGGTGTCGCTCGTTTCAGGTACACCGTGTAAATCACGGCGTAACCGATGAGAGAGCCGAAGGTCAGTATCGCGGTCAGCGGATTGACGAGAAACCACAGCACGATCATCGACAGGAAACAGATTGCCGACGCGAAGGCCAGCGCATTGCTCTCGCTGACACGGCCTTCGGGCAACGGCCGGCCACGCGTGCGCAGCATGTGGATGTCGATGCGGGCGTCGAGCACGTGGTTGAAGACCGCTGCGGCCGAAGCGGCCATGCCGATGCCGATGGTGCCGAACAGCATCGCCTGGGCGCCGGGCCAGCCTGGCACGGCGAGGAACATCCCGACAACCGCGGTGAATACGATCAGCATGACGACACGAGGCTTGGTCAGCTCGTAATAGTCGCGCCAGTCCGTCAGTCTCTCAATGTTCGCGCTCAAAACCGTTCCTCGTTCAGCCGATGCGAGACAACTTCAGCAGTCGCTTGATGTCGTCGACCATGTCTCGCGGCTCTATTTCGGGGCTGAAATAAAGCACCAGGTTGCCGTGCGGATCAATCAGGTAGAAACCGCCAGCCGGCAGGGATTCGGGCCTCAGGTCGACGAGTGCCGCGCGCAACGCGGCATCGTGCAGTGTCACCAGGCCCCGATGCTCTTCGGCAGCGAGCAGGGTATCGGGACGTTGCTCGCCATGCAAGAACACACGCTCCAGCCGGTCCATCTCCTTGCCCAGCATCAGCCGCGACTGCCGCAGCATATGAAGTGCGTTGCGGCAATCCTCGCCACACTCGCCGTCAGCGGCGTACAGCAGCCGCCACGCGCGACTGTCATGGATCGCCGAGCCCGGCACTGTGTCCACGAGATTGACGATCGGGTCGAGCAGCGCGCCTTGGTTGGCCCGCGACTGCGGTTGCAGGGCATCTCCGCTGTAATAGAGCCAGGCGGCAAACAGGAGTGGGCCGAAGAACAGGGCGGCTATCAGCAGAAATTGCAGGCGTCCTTTCGTCCGTTTTGGATCGCTCACTTTCCGTATCCTCGTTTGCGGAAATTCCAGGTCAGCAGGCCGGCCAGTACGACGGCCATCGCGAACCATTGCAGCGCGTACCCGTAATGGCGTCCGGGACCGATTGCCGCCGGTTCCCAGCGACGCAGCAGGCCGTCGTCCCCCCCGGGGGCCATCAGCAACACGAATGGCTGCAACTCGCGCCCCAACGCCGCCCCGAGTTCATCGAGCGTGGGGTACAGCGCATGCCGGGGCCATGCCGACCGTGACTCGATCGCCGCACCCATGCGGTAACCTGCCCGCGGGAGCGCGCCGGCGCGGCCGCGAACCGTGACCCGGCCCTCCGGTACCTCGAGAACCGCCGGCGTCACATCTTCGCCGGATCGTCCCACCCAGCCGCGATTCACGATCAGTGCCGGTTCGTCAGCCGAGTACACCAGCGGCGTCAGCACGTAATGGCCGTTGCGGCTGTCGACGATGATATTGTCGAGCAGGAACTGGTGCTCGGCGTCGAATGTGCCCTCGGCCAACAGCTGCTGGTACGGTTCGACGTCCATGCCGTGCACGAAGCGGGTGAAGCCCGTCTCCCTATCGAACGCTTCCTGCACCGCACGCTTGTCCTGCGCCCGACCGATCTGCCAGGTGCCGAGGCCAACGAACTGGACAACAACCAGGGCGCCCAGCGCGTACGGCAGCCAGCGCCGTAAAGATGTATGCCGGGATGTCTCCACGTTATACTGCTCGATCACGCGCCACTGGGTATACAATGAAAGCCATAGTCTTGATGTTGCTGGCGGCCGTCGTTGTCAGCCTGTTCTCCGGGCTGTTCTTCCTCGTCAAGGACAGGGATTCGCCGGGTTCGACCAGGATGCTGACGTCGCTGAAAATCCGCGTCGTGCTGTCCATCTGCCTGGTCGTGTTCCTCGTCGGCTCGTACCTCGCCGGCTGGATCGGCTAGCAGGCGCGATTTTCAAACCGCGCCGATCAGCTCAAATCGCGCTTCGCGAAGTGCCCTTCGAAGCCGCCCGCTCAGCGGGCGCTAACCCCCTACATCCAGTAGACAAATACGTACAGGCCGATCCAGACGACGTCCACGAAGTGCCAGTACCAGGCCACGGCCTCGAAGGCGAAATGATTCGTCGGCGAGAAATGGCCTTTTATTACCCGCAGCCAGATGATCAGCAGCATGATCGCGCCGATCGTCACGTGCATGCCGTGGAAACCGGTCAGCATGAAGAACGTCGAACCGTAAATGCCCGTCGTCAGCTTCAGGTTCAGGTCTTCGTAGGCGTGCATGTACTCGTAACCCTGCAGGAAGACGAATATGAAGCCGAGGATGAACGTCAGTGCGAGGAACGCCGTCAGGACGCCCCGCTTCCCGGCGATCAGCGCGTGGTGCGCAATCGTTACGGTCACGGAGCTCGTCAGCAGGATCGCGGTATTGACCAGCGGCAGGCCGAACGGGCCCATCACCTCGAAATCGCCGCCCACCTCGGCGGGCCCGTTCGTCGGCCAGGTCGCCTCGAAGCCCTCCCAAAGCAAAAGATTGGTGAAGAAATTGTTGCTGTCTCCGCCCAGCCACGGCACGACCATGGTGCGGGTGTAGAACAGCGCGCCGAAGAACGCCGCGAAGAACATGACCTCGGAAAAAATGAACCAGAACATGCCCATGCGGAACGAATGGTCGACCTGGTCGTTGTAAAGCCCGCCCTGGCTCTCACCGATGACCGTGCCGAACCAGCCGACGAGCATGAACACCATTACCGCGACGCCGGCCAGCATGATCCAGAAGCCGGCGTCGGCGCCGTTCAGCCAGTTGGAGACACCAACCATGAGAAACAGCAGCCCGATCGAGCCGACGATGGGCCAGTGGCTGCCATGGGGTACGTAATAGCGGTCTTCAGCGTGGGACATGTTTATTCTCGAAAGGTTGTCGTTCAGGACCCGCCGTTCGCCGAGACGCGAACGGTGTCATAAAAAGTGTACTGCAGCGTGATCGTGTCCACGTAGTCCGGCAGGTTCGGGTCGACGATGAACTGCAGCGGCATGGGCCGTTCCTCGTTCGCCTCGAACTTCTGGTTCGTGAAACAAAAACACTCGATCTTCTTGAAGTGCCCGGACGCGATGATGGGCGCGACACTCGGAACGGCCTGCGCTACCTTGGCTTCGCCGGCAAGGTTCTTCGCCGTGAAATTGGCGTAGTACATCTTGCCCGGCGTCACCTCCATGCTGTCGCGTTCCGCCGCAAATTCCCAGGGTGCGTACTCGTTGACCGTGGTCACGAATTCGACGCGGACAGAGCGCGTGTAGTCCGGGTTCTCCTGGCTGCTCACCGCCACCGTGTTGGTGCGGCCGCCGAAGCCGGTGATCTCGCAGAACACGTTGTACAACGGTACGAGCATATAGCCGAAACCGAACATCACGACGGCAAGCAGCAGGAGCTTGCCGGTCAGAGACCGGTTGTCGTTTCCGGGTTTTTGTTCGGCGTTGTCGTTCATGGGTTTCAGCCGCGCAGCACGCCAATCAGGATGAATCCGAGATAGAAGGCCAGCGCAACGGCAACGAGAATAATCGTCGTTCGCCGTATTCCTTTGCGCTGGTCCCTCTGCACATCTGTCACTCGAAGGCTTCCTTGATGCCACGGGCTGTGGGCGGCGTGTCAAAGGTGTGATACGGCGCCGGCGACGGCACGGTCCATTCGAGCCCCCGCGGAGCCTCCCAGACACGGTCGCTTGCCGTTGCCCCCTTCTTCGACGTGAGCAGCACCCAGACGAAGATCAGCTGTGAGAAACCGAAACCGAGTGCGCCGATACTCGCGATCATGTTGAAGTCGGCAAACTGGGTCGAGTAGTCAGGAATGCGTCGCGGCATGCCGGCCAGCCCGAGGAAATGCATCGGGAAGAAGGTGACGTTGACGAAGATCGCCGACAGCCAGAAATGCAGCTGGCCGAGCGCCTCGTTGTACATGTGCCCCGTCCACTTCGGCAGCCAGTAATAGGCACCTGCCATCAGCGCGAAGATCGAACCGGGCACCAGCACGTAGTGGAAGTGCGCGACCACGAAATAGGTGTCGTGGTACTGGATGTCCGCCGGCGCGATCGCGAGCATCAGGCCGGAGAAACCGCCGATCGTAAACAGGAATACGAACGCCAGCGCGAACAGCATCGGGGTTTCGAAGGTCATCGCGCCGCGCCACATGGTCGCCACCCAGTTGAAGACCTTTACGCCCGTCGGGACGGCGATCAGCATGGTCGCAAACATGAAGAACATCTGGCCCGACAACGGCATGCCCACGGTGAACATGTGGTGGGCCCAGACGATGAATGACAGGAACGCGATACTCGAAGCGGCGTACACCATCGAATCGTGGCCGAACAACGGCTTGCGCGAGAACGTCGGGATGATTTCCGAGACGACGCCGAAAGCCGGCAGGATCATGATGTAGACCTCGGGATGCCCGAAGAACCAGAAGATGTGCTGGAACATAACGGGGTCGCCGCCACCGGCCGCGAGGAAGAAGCTGGTACCGAAGAACTGGTCCGTTAGCAGCATCGTGACCGCGCCCGCGAGCACGGGCATCACCGCGATCAGCAGGTACGCGGTAATCAGCCAGCACCACACGAAGATCGGCATCCTGAGCAGGTCCATGTCCTTTGCACGCATGTTCAGGATCGTGACGATGATGTTGATTGCGCCCATGATCGAAGAGATGCCCATAAGGTGCACCGAGAAGATCAGGAACGGGAACGCGTCGCCGGTCTGCAGGATCAGCGGCGGATACATCGTCCAGCCGCCGGCCGGGGCACCGCCTTCCATGAACAGGGTCGAAAGCAGGATGCCGAACGCGACGGGCAGGATCCAGAAGGACCAGTTGTTCATGCGCGGCAGCGCCATGTCCGGCGCGCCGATCATCATCGGGATCATCCAGTTGGCGAGCCCGACGAATGCCGGCATGACGGCACCGAACACCATGATCAGTGCGTGCATCGTGGTCATCTGGTTGAAGAACTCGGGATGCACGAACTGCAACCCCGGCTGCATCAGTTCGCTGCGGATGACGAGCGCCATCGCACCGCCGATGAAGAACATGACGAGGCTGAAGATAAGGTACAGGGTACCGATATCCTTGTGGTTGGTCGTAAACAGCCAGCGCCGGATGCCTTTCTCCGGGCCGTGATGCTCGTCGTGTGCGTCCTGCGCCTCTGCGACTGCTGTTGTCATACCGTTTCTCTCCGATCACGTACCGCCGAGCGGCACATCTGCAATATCTGGTTACTGGCTGGTGGCGACGCGTTCGCCGGCTTGTTGATGAGTCTCTACCCACGCGATGTAGGCATCCGGTTCGACGGCCTCTACGACGATCGGCATGTAGCCGTGGTCCTTGCCGCAAAGCTCGGTGCACTGGCCGCGGAAGGTGCCGGTCTGCTCGGCGCGGAACCAGACCTCGTTGATGATGCCCGGCACCGCGTCTTTCTTAATGGCCAGTTGCGGCACCCACCAGGAATGAATGACATCGTTCGACGTAATCAGCAAGCGCACCTTGGCACCCTTGGGCACGACGAGCGGACGATCGACATCGAGCAGGAAGTTCTCGACATCGAACGGGTCGATGCCGGAGTTCTTGGGCCGCGCTTCCACGCTGGCGCGATCCAGGCTGGAATAAAACGCGATGTCCTCGTCCTGGTACTTGTAGTGCCATTTCCACTGGTACCCGGTCACCACCACGGAGATGTCCGGGTCGCGGGAGTCCTCGAGCTTGATCATCGTCTCGGCGGCCGGCACCGCCATCACGAGCAGGATGAGCACCGGGATGATGGTCCAGATAACCTCGGCCGCGGTGCTGTGCGAAAAGGTCGCGGGCTTGACGCCCCTCGATTTCCGATGCTTCACCAGCGAGATGATCATGACGCCGAAGACGACAACACCAATGGCCACGCACCACCAGAACACCATCATGTGCAGGTCGTAGGTTTCGGCGCTCAGCTCGGTAACGCCCTTGGGCATATTGAGGGCCCAGTCGGCGCTTGCTGCGCCGGCCCACAAAGTTCCGAGTAAGCCGAGTAGCGAGTTTCGAATCATTGCGTATCCACTCCACAGACCGACATGGGCCCGCGCTCTCTAATTAACTATGAATCAACAGGTGGCAGGTTGAGGTTCGGGACAGCCGGATGCCCCCGCTCAAGAGCCCGGGCAGTTTACTGAAACGGGCTCGCGCAGGCAATCCTGTACCTGCAATCGGGATTTTGAAACCGATTAGATTACAACGGCTTATCACCATACGCCGGGATGTGCTCGAGATCGCTGGTACAAGGCGACAAGTCATTGCCGACGCAGGGGAATTTTACCGGCGTCGATGGTGACATCGCCGCCGCGAGCGCTCGAGCCACCGCCCCAGCAATGGCCGTAGACGAGCTCGAGTGTCAGCGCGCGCGCTCCACCCCCGGCAAATACGGCGTCGGTGAAGCGCCGAAAGCGCTTCCGGCCCGTCAGGCCCCGCTGCCTGTCGCGCAGGCTGTTGCGCGCACCGGCGGCCGTCAGGTCGCGCAGTAATGCGGCGGCGTTGCGGTAGCTGACCGCCAGTCGGTCCACGTCCAGCACGGGATCACGCAGTCCCGCGCGCACCAGGGCGTCGCCCACATCGTGCATGTCCGGGAATCGATTTACGTGCACGCCGTCATCCACGGCGCGCCAGGCTTCGCGGATTTCCAACAGGCTGTCCGGGCCGAGAGTCGAAAACGCGAACAGGCCCTCGCTCTGCAGTACGCGCGCTACCTCGGAGAACACCTCACCGGGATTATTGATCCACGGCAGCATCAGGTTCGAGAACACGACGTCGATGCTCGCATCCGCGAACGGCAGCTTTCGTGCATCGGCCTGCACGGCGTGGCGCTTCGAGAGCACTGTCTTTTTGCTGCGCACGCCGCGCAGCATGCCTGCGGAAAAATCGACCGCGATGACGCGGGCGTGGCGAAAACGCTTCTGCAGCAGCGGTATTGCGGCGCCGGTGGCCGAGCCCAGGTCGATGACGCTGGCCGCTTTGGCGGTTATCGGGCGCATACGCTGCAGAAGGCCGTCGCGGGTTACGCGGTGTACGAAGTCTGCTTCGTCAAAGCGCTGCGCGGCGCGGTCGAAGCGGCGCCGCACGTGTGCGGAGCGCAGATCCAGTCTGTGGTCGGTGGCGTTCATGGTGCGCGGGCAGTTCGGGGACGCGACACCGTATCATGCTTTCCGGCGAATCCGCGTCAATTCGCGCGCTGCGGAACTGCGCGCCGACGGCGACGATGATCGCATGCGAATTCCGGGAATGTTGTTGCCGTTGTGGCATTTCGCCTGCCGCTCGGCGCGTGCGGCCGAGTTGGCCACGATGCCGCGCCGCTGCGCCTTCTGCGGTGTCGCGCGGCGCCATTACGAAACCGCGATCTGCGCCGGCTGCGCCGGCGACCTGCCATGGATTTCCGTGCAGTGTCCCGGCTGCGCGCGGGCGCTTGCCGCGCAGCCGGCGGCCGGCGTCGTCTGCGCCGATTGCCAGTGCCGCCCCACGCCGTTCGAGTCGGCCGTCGCGCCGCTGTCCTTCGAATTTCCGGTCGATGCGGCAATACGGCGGTTCAAGTTTCATCGCAAGCTGCACTACGCGGAGGCCTTCGGCGAAATCCTGTGTCACGCCGCCGCGGCACTTCCAGGCGATGTCGACGCCCTGCTCCCGGTGCCCCTGCACTGGGCGCGGCACGGTCTGCGCGGCTTCAACCAGGCGGCGGAAATCTGCGGCCCGTTGCAGCGCGCGACCGGCCTCCCCGTAATTCGCAATGTCGCGCGGCTGCGTCGGACGCCTTACCAGTCCGGGCTGGGTGCGCGGGAGCGCCGCCGTAACCTGGCGGGCGCGTTCGCGGTGCGGGGCCGGGTTCGGGCGAGCCACGTCGTGCTGGTCGACGACGTGATAACCACCGGCGAGACCTGCTCGCAACTTGCGGGCGTGTTGCTCGCACACGGCGCGCGAAAAGTGAGCGTCCTTGCACTGGCGCGAGCCTGAGCACCAGTATTTGGTGACATTGCAAAAAAGAATGCCTTTGTGTTTTAGTCGCGCTGTGCGCAAAGGGGGCTCGATAACAAGAACAGGCATGGGGCTGCTTCTCGCCCTGTCGTGCGCTGCTGCCGCTCAGGCGCAAGGCGAAGCCCGGTCCCGGGAGCCTGCGGCTAACACCCCGGCCTCACTGTCGTTCACCGGCAGCTACCGTTTGCGCTACGAGCACATGGACAACACCTTCCGGGTCGTGGGGCCGGGCCAGGATGAGCTGCTGGTCTCGCGACTGCGTTTGCACGCACGAGCTGCGGGAGTGCGTTTTTACGGCGTCGTCGAAATCGAGGATGCCCGCGCGTGGCTGGACCGGGACCTCACGCCGGTCGGCGCGGACGACGTCAACGCCCTCGAGCCACTGCAGGCTTACGCCGGGTACAAGACCGACAACGTCGATGTCCAGGTTGGCCGAATGACGATGGACGTCGGCAGCCGGCGCTTCGTGGCGCGTAACCGCACGCGCAATACGACGAATGCATTTACCGGTATCAACGTCCTCTGGAGTTTGCCCGAGGACCGCGGACTGCAACTGTTCCTGACGATGCCGGTCGCGCGGCTGCCGAACAACACCGAACGAGACCGGCTGCTCGGCAACGAATTCGAGCTGGACCAGGAACACCCGGAGCGCGTTTTCTGGGGCGCCTACCTGTCCCGCGTGCGTTTTTCCGGCGACCTCGATACCGACTGGTACCTGTTCGGCATTCACGAGAAGGATCGTCCCAGCCTGCCGACCCGCGATCGTGATTTCCTGACGGCCGGCCTGCGGATCCGCAAAGCCACCGACTCCTGGGCGCTCGAATTCGAAGCGGCGTTGCAATCGGGGACCACGAGAGCCACCGCGTCGCCGGCTGACGTAACGGACCTCGACCACCGCGCCTGGTTTGTGCACGCGGAGTGGAGCCGCGATCTGGCAGGCCGCTGGGAGCCGAGCCTGATCTTGCGGCTGGATTACGCCTCGGGCGACGAGGATCCCGACGACAACGACTTCAACCGCTTCGATACCCTTTTCGGGGCGAGGCGCTGGGAGTTCGGCGTCACCGGCATTTACGGCGTCTTCGCCCGCAGCAACATCGTTTCCCCCGGGATCGGACTGCGAATGAAGCCGGATCCCGCATTCGACGTGCGCGTCGATTACAGGCCGGGTTGGCTCGCGAGCGATCGCGACTTCCTCTCCACGGCGGCGCTCAGGGATCGCGACGGGAACTCCGGGTCCTTCATCGGTCACCAGCTCGAAGCGCGTCTGCGCTGGGTGCCGCCGACCGGGCATTGGTCCGTCGACTTTTCGACGGCCTATCTCAGCAAAGGCGAGTTTCTCGAGAACGCGCCCCTCGCACCGCCCGGCGACCATGTCTTCTACTGGTATTTCGGCGCTGGCCTGAGTTTCTGATTACTGCGGATACGTCCTGCGCCAGCCGGACAGGCCGCCCTCCAGGTTGTGCACGCGATCGTAGCCCCGCTTTATCAGGGACTCGGCGGCAAGCAGGCTGCGGCTCCCCGATGCGCAGAACAGGACCAGTTGCGACGAGGCCGGGAATGGCACGCCGCTTTCGATGACCGCAGTCAGGGGAATGTGTTCGGACCCCGGCAGGGTGTCGACAAGGCGCTCGTGTTCGTCCCGCACGTCGATGAAGATCGTGTCCGGCCTGCCGAGCAACACGGCGGCCTCGGCCGGCGACACTTGCGGTACCAGCGAATCGGCTGCGGCCCCGGCGCCGCAAAACGCGTCGTAGTCCACCAGCTCGGTGATCGTGGGCGCGTCCCCGCAAATCGCACATTGCGGGTCCCGCGACAGGCGAAACTCCGAGAAAGCGAGCGCCAGCGCGTCGTAGTGAACGAGCCTGCCGCTGGCGATCTCGCCGAGGCCGAGCACCAGCTTGATCACCTCGGTCGCCTGCAAGGTGCCCAGCACGCCCGGCAGGATGCCCAGGACCCCCCCTTCCGCGCAGGATGGGATGATGCCGGGCGGCGGCGGCACCGGGAACAGGCAGCGGTAACAGGGTCCGCCGTCGTGGTTGTAGACCGACAGCTGCCCCTCGAACGCGAGTATGGATGCGGATACGAGCGCTTTGCCCTCGAGGACGCAGGCGTCGTTGACGAGGTAGCGCGTGGCAAAATTGTCCGCGCCGTCGGCGACGATGTCGTAACCGGCGATGATTTCCCGGGCGTTATCGCGGGTCAAAGCGCAGGCATGCTCGTCGATGGCGATATTCGGGTTGAGGTCCCGAAGCCGCGCGGCGCCGCAAACGAGCTTGGCTTGCCCGACCTGGCTGCTGCCGAACAGCACCTGGCGATGCAGGTTCGATGCGTCCACGACGTCGAATTCGACGAGCCCGATCCGGCCGATACCGGCTGCCGCGAGATACATCGCCAGCGGCGAACCGAGCCCGCCGAGCCCGATGAGCAGAACCGACGCTGACTTCAGTTTTGCCTGTCCCTGCGCGCCGACCTCGCGCAGGCTCAGGTGGCGGCTGTAGTGCGCCAGTTCGCGGTCCGTGAATGTATCCAAGTTGCCCGCCACCCGTGTTGCACCCATGACGCCCGTCCGGGGGATCATAGCAGCAGATGCGCACGACGTTTCTGCCCCCGTTTCTGCTACTATTTTTCCGATGGCAGATTCGGATTCATTCGACAGGCGCAAGTTCATCAAGGCTTGTGTCGGCGCCGGTGCAGCGGTGGCGGCGAACCCGTCCCTCATGGCACAGCCCGCCGGCGAGCTGATTCCGGCCGAGCGGGTCAGGCTGGTTGACGCCGACGGCCGCTCGCTGCGGGCGGACAGCCTGAACGTGGGCCAGAGCTACGTGTTCCACTACCCGTTCGTCACCACCCCGTGCTTCCTGATCGACCTGGGTGCAGCCGCGGAACCGGGCGCGGAACTCGAAACCTCGGATGGCCGCGCGTATCGCTGGTCCGGCGGTGTCGGGCCCGGCCGATCGATCGTCGCGTTCTCGGCGATCTGTGCGCACCGTATGAGCTACCCGACGCGCAACGTGAGTTTCATCGACTACCGCCACAAACCGGTGACCTCGGGTTTATCGGGTGACGACTGGTGGTCGCGCGGGCAGGTGATTTACTGCTGCTCCGAGGGCAGCGTTTACGATCCGAGCGACGGCGCCCGGGTGCTGGCGGGCCCGGCACCGCAACCGCTTGCGGCCGTGGACCTCGAGTACGCTGACGGCGAACAGGCGCTGTATGCGACCGGCGTTTACGGCGGCGACATGCTCGAGCGATTTCTTACCGAATTCGGCTTCCAGGTGGCGCTGGCGCACAAGCGCGACGATATCCGGAGCCCCGCAAGGGGGACGGCTACCGTCTGGTCGATGCAGGAGTATTCGAGTACCGGCGCCTGCTAGGTCTCCTCGGCCCCTTCCAGGTATTCAGCCACTTCCGCGTGGCCGGAGCTTGCCGCGATCTGTGCGGCCGTGTTGCCGTTACGGTTCTGCACCGTGCGGTCTGCGCCGTGCGCCACCAGCAGCCTGACCGTCTCGAGGTCGCCGGTTGCGGCCGCGATGTGCAGCACGGTGGCGCCGTCCTCCTGACGAACACCGAGACTGGCACCGGGGCTCTGCAGCAGCAGGCGTACGACGTCGATGCGGCGACGGTCGACAGCACGCATCAGCGGGGTCCATCCGTAGGCGTCTCGCACGCCCTGGTCGGCACCGGCGTCGAGCAGGACTTCGGCGACCTCGGTGTGCCCCTTGACGGAAGCCAGCGCGAGCGCGGTCCAGCCGAGCTTGGCTTTCGCGTCTGTGCGTGCGCCCGCCCTGACGAGCAGGTCGGTCACGAGCGGGTCACCACTGAGTGCCGCGAACATCAGCGCGGTGGCACCGCCGGCGTTCGCGGCGTTGACGTCGGCGCCGGCGGAAATCAAGCGCGCCACGGCAGCTGCGTCACCGTCACGCGCGGCGGCCATCAGCGGTGTCTTGCCGTTGGCGGGTTCATCGTCCGCCAGCAGGTTGCCGCTCGCCGCAAGCGGCAGGACGAAAAGCAGCAGCGCAACGAAAAACCGGCCGGCGAATGCCGGCCGGTTGATCGCTGCAAAAGCGGTACGGATTGCCTCAGGTCGTGGCGGCACTCGATGCGCCCGGTGCGGCCTCGCCTTCCGCAGGTTTCGAGCTGCCCTTGACCTCTTCGTACCAGAGGCTGTGGTGCTGCCTGGCAAAGCCCTCGTCGACCTCGCCGCTCACCATGCCGTCGAGTACGCCCTCGGTGCCGATGCTGCCGATGTACATGTGACCCAGCGCCACGGCGATCAGGAACAGACCGGAAGAGGCGTGGATGATGTGCCAGAACTGCATCGATTCGCGAACCGTCTCGAGGTTCGGGAACAGCAGGAAGAAGCCGGAGACGGTGATGGCGATACCGCCGAGGAACACGATCCAGTAGAAGACCTTCTCACCGGCGTTGAAGAAGCCGGCCGGCGGATGGCCGTCGCCGATTGCGCCGCCCATCGATTTGAGCCACTCGAAGTCGTAGCTCTTCAGGCCGTTCTTGCCGATCCACATCAGCAACACCAGGAACAGGCCTGCGGCAAACGGCAGAGACAGGTAATCGTGGACCGGCTTCGCGAGCTGCGCCCAGGCCGCGAAACCTTCTTTGCCCAGCACCGGAATCAATACGGCGCGGCCGAAGATCAGGCTCAGTCCCGTTATGCCGAGGATGATGAAAGAGATCGCGACGTACCAGTGCATGACACGCTCGAACGCGGACCAGCGCGTGATCGTGCGGCCGGTGCGTGACTCGAGCTTGTCCTTGCCCCGGACGATGTGCTTTGCGAGCAGCGCGAGAAGTACGACGATGATGAACGAACCGCCGTAGAAGGAGATCGGACCGTTGCGTACGGCCCGCCAGTTCTGACCGCCGTTCTGGATGAGGACGCCGGTCTCCTGGCCCGAGACGGCCGAGTAGCCCTCGGTACCACCGCGCACGGCCCGCCAGTATTCGGCGCGAGGATTGACGGCTTCCTCTTTGTCGTCGGACTGCTGCGCCTGGGCGGTCTGTATCAGCCCCGTTTCATGGGCGACGTATCCCGTCAGCGGCAACGCCATGGCTATCATCAATGACACTGCGACGGTAACGAGGACGACACGATAGCGACCCCGAGATTTGCTAGTAGTTGGTTGTTCGCGCATTGACCACGCTCCTGTTAGCGCCGCGACCCGCGTCGGGTCGCGGCGGCCATTCGCTCTAGTGGACCGACCTGGCTTCCGAGCGGTCCGACTGTCCCCTGGCAAAACGCTCCTGCAGTGCCTCCATGTGCTGAGGATCCTGCTGCTTCGCCAGCAGCGGGTCGTCACCACCCTTGTAGACACCCGGCTCGTGCAAGGTGACATCCGCCCGCTCCGCGCAGGCGGTCAAGCTCATCGGTAGAAAGGCAAGGGCCAGCACCAGTGCCAGCGGTCGCCGGCCCCTGTCGTTGCTTCTTCTTGTTGTCACCATTCGCTCATCCCTGCGGCGCCCGGAAGATCAGGCGTCGCCCTTGTATGCGGTTTCCCAACCCCATGTTTCGGGGCGGCCGCCGCGTTTCAAGATTCGTTCGCGGTAGATGTCTGCAACCATGTCGCCGTCGCCGGCCAGCAACGCCTTGGTGCTGCACATTTCGGCGCACAGCGGCAGCTTGCCTTCGGCGATACGATTGCGGCCGTACTTCTCGAGCTCGGCTGCCGAGTTGTCTTCCTCGGGGCCGCCGGCGCAGAACGTGCACTTGTCCATCTTGCCGCGAACGCCGAAAGCCTCCTGCTGCGGGAACTGCGGCGCCCCGAACGGGCAGGCATAGAAGCAGTAACCGCAACCGATGCAGAGGTCCTTGTCGTGCAGGACGATGCCGTCGTCGGTGGTGTAGAAACAGTCGACCGGGCATACGGCCGCGCAGGGTGCATCGGTGCAGTGCATGCACGCCACCGACACCGACTTCTCGCCGGGAACCCCGTCATCGAGGGTCACGACCCGGCGCCGGTTGACGCCCCAGGGGACCTCGTGCTCGTTCTTGCAGGCCGTTACACAACCGTTGCACTCGATGCAGCGCTCGGCGTCACAAAGAAATTTCATTCTTGCCATGATCCAGTCTCCTAAGCTGCGCTGATCTTGCAGAGAGACGCTTTGGTCTCCTGCA
>JBFIHC010000068.1:0-18337 GCA_041601995.1 Woeseiaceae bacterium
ACCGCAATCCACAACGTCGTCGGCTACACGCCGACCGCGGACGGCATCCGCGAATTCGGCGTGCTCGTCTTCGACGCGGACGGCAAGGTCGTTGCGACCGGCGACGAGGCCCTGCTGGCCGGTATTCCCGATGCGGACCGCATCGACGGCGGCGGCGGCGTGGTGCTGCCGGGCCTGACCGACGCGCACGCGCACATTTACAGCCAGGGCTTCCTGACCGTGAGCCTCAACCTGCTCGGTAGCCCGAGCGTCGAGGCTGCGGTCGAGCGCATTGCCGAATTTGCCGCCGGGCGACGCGCCGGCTGGATTCTGGGACGCGGCTGGAACCAGGTGCTGTGGCCGGTGCAAGAGTTCCCCACCGCCGCCGACATCGATGCCGTCGTCGCCGACCGGCCTGTCTGGCTGCGGCGCATCGACGGGCATGCGGGCTGGGCGAACAGCCGGGCGCTGGCAATCGCCGGCATCGATGAGGACACGCCGGATCCCGTCGGGGGCAAGATCGTTCGCGACGACAACGGCAACGCGACCGGCGTGCTCATCGACAACGCGATGGCGCTCGTCGAGAAACACGTCCCTGACCCGACACGGAGCGAAATTCGCGACGCTTACGCGAGCGCCATCGACAGCCTGCTGGCGCTCGGCATCACCGGCGTACACGATGCCGGTATCAGCAAAACGGAAGCCGAGGTGTACATGTCGATGGCCGACGACGGCGAACTCGGCATGCGCATTTACGCCATGTTGAGCGATACCGGTCCGAACCTCGATGCCTTCGCCGAACCCATCCGCGACTACGGAAATGACCACCTGGATATCGCCTCGGTGAAACTCTACGCCGACGGCGCTCTCGGCAGCCGCGGTGCGGCAATGATCGAGCCCTACGACGACGATCCGGAGAACCGCGGCCTGCCCTTTTACAGCCAGGAGCAGCTCGACGAATTCGTCCGGAAGGCAAATGGCAAGGGTTTCCAGGTCGGTATCCACGCGATCGGCGATCTCGGCAACCGGATGGCGCTCGATGCCTTCGAGCGGGCCCAGGGCGGCAAGGCATCGCCACTGCGCAACCGCGTCGAGCACGCGCAGATCATCGCGCCCGAAGACATTCCTCGCTTCAGCAGACTGGGAGTGATCGCGTCGATGCAACCCGTGCATGCGACGAGCGACATGAACATGGCGGAAGACCGGGTGGGCCCCGATCGCATCAAGGGTGGCTATGCCTGGCGCCGGCTGCTCGACTCGGGCGCGGTCATCGCGAGCGGCTCGGATTTCCCGGTCGAATTACCGAACCCGTTCCACGGGCTTTACGCGGCGGTCGCGAGACAGGACCGGGAAGGCCGGCCGGAAGGCGGCTGGTATGCCGACCAGGCCATGACCCGGGCGGAGGCCCTGCATTCGTTTACCCTCGGAGCGGCGTACGCGGCACACCAGGAAGAGCGCCTCGGCAGCCTCGAGCCCGGCAAGTGGGCCGACTTCATCGTGATCGACCGGGACTACTTCGAGATCCCCGTCGACGAGATCGACGACATCCGGGTGCTGCAGACCCGGGTAGCGGGCAAACTCGTGTACGACGCCGCAAATGGAGAATGAGCAATGATCGTGGAACAGGTCTGGACCGGCAACGCGTACCGCAACTTCAACTACCTGGTTGCCTGCCCCGAATCCGGCGAGGCGCTCGCGATCGACCCGCTCGACTTCGGCAAGTGCCTCTCTGTTGCGCAGGACAGGGGCTGGCACATCACGCAGATCGTCAACACCCATGAACATGGCGATCATATCGGCGGCAACAAGGGCATGGTGGCCGCAACCGGCGCAAAGATCATCGCGCACAAGAACGCCGGCCAGCGCATTCCGAACATGGACCGCGGCGTCGGCGCGGGCGACGTCATCAAGGTCGGCGCGACCGTCGATCTCGAATGCCTCGACACGCCCGGTCACACCATGAGCCACGTCTGCCTGCTTTCGCACACGGACCAGCCAGCGCTGTTCAGCGGCGATACGCTGTTCAATGCGGGCGCGGGCAACTGCCACAACGGCGGCCATCCCGAGGAACTCTACGAAACCTTTGCGGGGCAGCTGTCGAAGCTGCGCGACGATACGCTCGTCTACCCGGGACACGATTACCTGATCAACAATCTGCGCTTCACGCTCGACCGCGAGCCCGACAACGCGGTCGCACAGCAGATGATCAGCGACTACGAGAATCAGGACCCGGCCGACGCGCTGGTCACCACGCTGGCCCAGGAGCGCGAGATGAACACCTTCTTTCGCCTCGGTAGTCCGTCGGTGATCGCCCGTCTTGCCGAGGACTTCCCGGAGATCGGCGCCAACCCCGATCCGCGCACGGTGTTCCTGAAGCTGCGAGAGCTGCGCAACAGCTGGTGAATCGCGGTGCGTTGTCAGCCGTCACCGGCGGCTAATCGAGTAATGTGACCCTATCGTTCCCGCTGCCACGACCCGTCGATGCGGCATGGTCCTGGCGGTCAGCGCGGTAAAGAGCGCCATCCCGATTACGAACAACGAATGAAGAATCGAAACCCGAGCACGAACAAGCACGCACTTAGAAGCATTCAACGAAGCAACAAGCTGACTGCCAATCTGCGCTTACATCCTGAAACGATACACCAGAGCCCCAAAAAGCAGGTTTCCCCAGGTCGCCAGTGCAGTTGCACCCATTGTGTCTTATCGAGAAACAACGCCACCCGGGTCCACGCTCCCGGCTCAGTTCGGTCAGAAGGCGACAGGGAAATCATGCGTTGGGTACCAATACGAAAATTCACCGTCTGGCCGAATCATTGATTAAGCGCGGCACTGTTCAATCGGTGCTTACGCTTGGCGATTCTTCCGCGCGCACGAACCGACAGCGACACCCTCGCCTCATCGAGTTTAGAAATTAATTTCAGCTATATGGTCAAATCCGCTCAGGTTTCTTAGCGAGCCGCCGAGCACCGCACATTGAAGTGGAGATAGTTCACAATTCCGCAACTTGAAATATTTACAGAAAACATATTTCGATACACTGCTCCGAGCAATCAAACGCGATGTACTTGTGATGAAAGAGCCTTCGATTCCACTCAACGAAACCGTCCGGCTGCAAGGCCTGCAGTCGCTGAAAATTCTCGACTCGGTTCCCGAGGAACGCTTCGACCGCATTACCCGAATGGCGCAAAGACTGTTCGAGGTTGATTTTTGTCTGGTCAGCTTTGTTGCCGCCGATCGTCAATGGTTCAAATCGAGACCGGGCCTCGATGCAGCTGATACGCCGCACATCGTATCTTTCTGTGGCCTTGCAATCTGCGATGATAAGGCCCTTGTCGTCGAAGACACCCTCGTTGATCCACGATTTGCGGACAACCCGCTGGTTACCGACAAACCACGCATGCGCTTCTATGCGGGCCACCCGATTCATGCGCCGAACGGTCAACGGATTGGCACACTCTGCCTGCTCAACGCCGAGCCGCGCCGTTTTTCGCCACGAGAGGAACAAACGCTGAAAGATTTTGCGGCACTGGTCGATGATGAGTTGGCCTCATCATCGAAGATGCACGTGGATGAACTCACCGGAATTGCCAATCGTCGCGGATTCATGACAGTCGCTCAGCACGTTCTGCCCCTTTGCGCACGCAATGACCTGAACGTCGAGTTGCTCTTCTTTGATCTCGATTGTTTCAAGCAATTCAACGATGAGTTTGGTCATCACGCCGGCGACCGTGCCCTGCGATTGTTCGCAAAAAGGCTGTTAAAGAGCTTCCGGTCTGCAGATGTCGTGGCTCGACTGGGTGGTGATGAGTTTGCGGTCATGATGGCAGGCGAGAAGGCGTTCAGCCAACGGACTCTCGAGGCCATGAAGGAGCGCATCGACACTACGCAACATGATCTTCCGATGAGACTGGAATGGAGTGTCGGCAGCGTTCGGTACGACAAGGCACGACATGCCAGCGTGGAAGAGTTACTGGCAGAGGCCGACAAAAGGATGTACGCCGATAAATCCAGGAAGAGCCTTGGCGTAGGTTAGATATGAAGGCATCGAGACGCGTCTGGATATGACCCGCTCGGGGCTATTCGGTCGAACTCTCAGGCAACCGCAAGCTTTACGTAGCTGAAATCGCACGAAGACAGGTTTAGTGGCGGCTCTCGGTCAGTCGCCGTCATCGTACCTCGACATGCCGGGGCGGCTGGAGCCGGCAGGAAGCAGTGATCAGGCGAACGCCATTATCGGTCGACCAATGCGGCGTAGGCTATGAACACGCCCAGCACAATCGAAACGAAGCCGGCCGGCCTGAAGGTCTTCTTGAACGTATTCGCTGCCCAAACCGCAAACAGCCTGTGCCTTGACGGCCCTGCTATCAAGAGCCCGCCACCGACGGCTACCAGAAGATAGCCGAAACCACCGATTACAGCTGGATACAGTGTTTGCGAAGAGAATGCGATGAATATCGCACCAAAACCAAGTCTGCTGATTATTTCGAATCCGTGGAAGTACTTCGTCTGGCTGAACTTCACGATTCCATCCGACCAATAGTCAGGGTCAACGACCATCACGATGCTGAGCAGGATCATTAGAATCCCGAAAAACGCAATAGCGTACACCTGAGTCTCCTCTCCCCCTGTAGACCGTGTTGTTCTCCGGAAACGCTCTTTCGCATGCCGTGTCATCCTGAATCGGAACGGCTGCTTCGCGGCATTAACAGCTTTCGATGGTATCCCGAAAGCGGCCGCGCTGGCGGCTGGAACCGGGAGTGTAGCGGACTTCACCCGTCGTGGCAGATTGCGGGCCATAAGCTGCGGCTTCTTGATTTCTGGCGGCGCGATCCCGGACGCGCCCCTCGCGCCCGGGTCTTGTTGCACCTGGCCGGTAGCAACCCGTGTAATTGACGAAGCCGGTTATCCGGGTTCAGCGGACGCGGCACTCGCGGCAGCCCACAACCAGTTCAATGCATCGTAGCGACGCATCTGCACGTTGAGCTGCTTGCGCCAGCGTGCGCCGTCTCCGTCGAAGTAGGCGTCGAGCAGGATGCCGGAGTGCCTTTCGGACAGGTCGTGATGAGCCACCACGATCGCGAGGTCGAACAGCGGATCGTTGTCGCAGGCGTATTCCCAGTCGAGAAAGCGAATCTCGGGTGCCGAGATGATGTTCTCGGCGACGAGGTCGTTGTGGCAACAGCAGAGATTCATCGGCCCACTCATCGACTCGATGAGGGCAAGGTGCGATTTCGCGTCGCCGAGGTCTGTCCTGTCCAGTTGTGCCGCGTATTGCCGGGCGGCTGCCTGCAGGTCGAATACTCTGCCCGTCAGCGGAAGTCCGTGAATGTCGCGCAATGCGCGACCCAGCCGCGCCAGCCGCTCGTCGTCGTCGAAGTGCGAGCGCGTCCAGACCTCACCGTCCGCCCACTCTGACAATAACACCGTGTCCCCGACGTGCAGCACCCGGTTGGCTCGGCCGAGCGCCGCGGCCTGTGCCTGCAGGCGAGCCTCATCCTGCCGCGAATTGAAAGGCGGCTTGCGCGGCGCCGGGTCGATTTTCAGAACCGCACGCCGGCCACCCTTCTCGACCCGCAGCGTCCTGTTCGTCAGGCCGCCCGGCAATGCCTCGAATGTCGCTCCGCGCCAGCCGGGTATCGCCGCGAGGACCTCCTGCGGATCCATGCTCGGGCTCATGAAGTCTGCTCACGCCACGAGCGCCGCCATGCGATGAGCCCGAACGGGATCATCACGACGTAAACGGCGAACAACAGGGCGGTTAGGTGCAGGTCCCTCGACCAGTAGATGACGATCGATGCCGAATCGATCACGAGCCAGTACCACCAGTTCTCGAGAACTTTGCGCGCGACGAGAAACGTTGCCCAGATTGCGCCCCAGGTCGTCATCGAGTCGACATACGGATACACCGCATCCGAATACCGCGAGAGCAGGTAGCCGCTCACCGCGCTTGCCGCGAGGACCGCCGCAATTGCAACCGCATGAACGTTGCGCGGCCACACGGATACCGGCAGCTCCGCGTCCGCCGAGCGTCCGAAATACCACACCGACCAGCCGTAGATCGCCATGCCGAAATAGAACAGGTTCAGCGCGGACTCCATGTAGAGCTTCGCATCGAGGAACAGGTAGATATAGATCGCGGTGCTGATCCCGGCGCCCAGCCAGCACCAGATGTTCTGCCGGATCGCCAGCACGAGGTAGGCGATAGCGGCGGCAACGGCGATGACTTCGAGCGGCGCGAGCGCGCGCGCCTCGGTGACGACCGCAATCCAGGCGTCGGCCACGCGGCAGTCAGCCGGCGACCGGGTTGTTCAGGATGCGGATCGCGAACACCGCCTTGGGGACCCGCTCGAAGGTCGTGCCGATCTCGCTCGTGAGCGCCGCCATCACCGCCGCGTACTCGCCCCGGACCTGGGTGCTCATCGGGTTCGTGACGACCTGCAGGTCCGGGTAGCCGTTGAGGCGCTCGATGACGTCCTTGATGGGCGGGATGAAATCCGCGTCGAGCGGGTAGAGACTGATGTCGACTGCGACTTGCATGAGGGGACCTCTCTAGAAATTCACGTCGAACGTGACGCCGAGCTGCCGCGGATCGCCCGCGCGCGTGTAGAGCGTGGCGGGGAAATCCGGGGGCTCGTTGCCGAAATAGAAACCGCGCACGGCATAGCGGCGATCGAACAGGTTGCGCACCCAGAGCTGGACAGACCAGCGGTCCGTCTCGTAGCCTAACCGGCCGTTCACCAGTTCGTAGGGCTGCGATCGCTGGTCGTGGCTAACGTCGAAATAGAATGCGTCGCGGGCCGTCACGTCTAGACGCGCGAACACGCCCCCCGGGTGGCGGAAGCTTGCCCCGGCAGCCAGCGTGTACTCCGGGGCATGCGCCTGGGCGCGGCCGCTCAGGTCGACCTGCGGGGTCACGAAGTCCTCGAATTCCGCGTCGAGCAGGCCGACGTTCGTATACAGCTCGATCGTCTCGCTGAGCGTCCAGCGAAGTTCCACCTCGAGCCCCAGCGTGCGCCCCCGGGCCGCGTTGTCGGTGAAAAACACGAACGACGCAGGGTCACCGGCAATCAACTGGAACGACGTGCGCACCTGCTGATCGTCGCGGCGGCTGTAAAACGCGGACACATTGAGCCGGACGGCGGCGTCGAACAGCGATGACTTGATACCCGCCTCGAGATTCCACAGGCTCTCTGCGTCGAATTCACGACGGTCGTCCGGCACGATGCCGAGATTGAAGCCGCCCGCCTTGTAGCCGCGCGACAGGCTGAGGAAACTCGTCAGATCACCGGAATGGTCGTGGCTCAGGGTGATCTCGCCCCCCGCCATCGTCTCGGCAGGGCCGGCGCGCAACCCGCCGGTATCCTCGTAGTCGGTCGTGCGGCGCTCCACCCGGAGCCCCACGCTGACGCGCGTCGCCTCGCCGAGACTGCCGTCCAGTTGCCCGAATAGTGCGACATTCGTCGCGTCGTAGCTGCTGCCGAAGCTGTCGTCGAGGCTGTCGGCAAAGTTGAAGCCCGGATCGAAATACTCGCCACGGTTGATCGTCACGAGTTCATCCGCCAGGTCGAGCACGTAGATGCCGGCCAGCCAGTTGGTCGTGCCGCCGAAAATCCGCCCGTCCTCGCTCGAGGCGAGGCGAAATTCCTGGCTGACCGTGCGGCGCGCCCGGTCGCTCAGCGAGACGAAGTCGTACGTCACCGGCGCCCAGCTGTCATCGTTGCCCCAGTCGGCGTCGAAATCGAACGCGATGTCCGAATCTGCCACCGCGCTGATCGATGTCACCGTTGCCCGCCGCAGCGCCGACCACTCGATACGCAGCGACCCGCCGACGCTGCGCTGGGCATCCCTGCCGGGCTTGTCGGACAACACGCTGTAACTGTTGTCGATCGCGAATGCGTCGTAGCCATTGTCGACGTCGGCAAACAGTGCCGCAAGATCCACGGTCAGCGAATCCGTCGGCTGCCACCGCAGGCGACCGCGCAGCGTCGTTTCGTCGCGCCCGTTGGTATCGTCGCGACCGAGGTAGGTGTTGTCGCGGAAACCGTTGCCCTCGTGGTGGTGTGCGCTGACCCTGAACGACAGCGACTCGTCGCCCGCGAGCGGCCCGCCGAGCGCTATGCCGCCTGCCCGCGTATCGTCTCCGCCGGCTGTCAGCCGTAGCCGTGCCTCGCGCTGCCCGGAGGGCAATGCGCTCTGCACGTAGACGAGTCCCGCCAGCGCATTGGCGCCGTAACGCGTACCCTGCGGCCCGCGCAGCACTTCGATGCGCTCGATGTCGAAGGTCGTCGCAATGGTGCCGATGCCGCTGAAATCGATATCGTCGATGAGGAAGCCTACGGAGGGATTCGGCGCTCCCTGGTATTGCTCGAGCTCGCCGACACCGCGGATCTGCAGGTAGCGCGCACGATGGCCGTCGCCCGACCAGTTGAGGTTGGGCACGACGTTGATCAGTTCCTCGAAGTGCTGAACCGCCTGCCGTTCGATCTCGGCGGCGTCGAGCATCGTCACGCTCGCGGGAATCTCGCTCGCAGCGCGCTCGCGGAAGTCCGCGGTGACGACGATTTCCTCGATGGCCTGCGCCTGTGCCAACACGGGCGCCCCGAGCAGGAGACTTGCGAAGAGGGTGCGCATCGGCACCGGGTGTCTGTGGGTCATGATCCTCTCCCTACGCCGGCATTACCCGGTTCAGGTTCTAAGGGTTCCCGTTGCGGATCTCAGGTCCGAAGACCACCCCTGTGAAGGTCGCATTATAGCAGCTGCCGGACCTCGTCCTCGCCGAGCCCCCAGTGCAGCATCGTTTCTCTCGCTGCCGCGCGCGGATCGGGCGGCGCGCACCGGGCCTCGGAGGCGGTGCGCGAAAAGCGCGGCGCAGGCCCGGGTTGCCGGACACCGTCGATGTCGACGTAAGTGCCGCGCGCCTTTGCGTGCTCGTGCTCGGCGGCCTCGCCCAGGGTCAGGACCGGCGTCGCGCAGGCATCAACAGCGTTCAGCAGCGTGCTCCACTGGTCGCGGGTCCGGCTGCGGAATACGCGCGCGAACGTCTCGCGGTGCCGCGGCCATTTGTCGGTGTCGTACTGTTCGGCGGGGTCGATATCGTCGATCGACATGGCCCGCAGCAGGTTGGCGAAGAAGCCCGTTTCCAGCGCGCACACCGCGATGAAACGGTGGTCGCGTGTTTCGTAGCAGCGCGCAAACGGCGCCCCGCCGTCGAGCAGGTTGCTTTCGCGCGCGTCGGTCCACAGGCCGCCGGCCTGCAGGCCGTAGAACATGGTCAGCATGGACGCGGTGCCGTCGACCATGGCCGCATCCACGACCTGGCCCTGTCCCGAACGGCCCGCTTCGAGCAGCGCGGCCAGCAGGCCCATTACGAGATAGAGTGACCCGCCGCCGAAGTCGCCGATCAGGTTGAGCGGCAGCGGCGGTGGCCTGTCCGCGTCGCCGATGCCGTGGAGCGCGCCCGCTACCGCGATGTAGTTGGTGTCGTGCCCGGCGCGGCGGGCCAGCGGCCCGTCCTGGCCCCAGCCGGTCATTCGCCCGTAGACCAGGCGTTCGTTTCGCGCCATGCAATCGTCGGGCCCGATTCCCAGGCGCTCCATGACGCCGGGGCGGAATCCCTCGAACAATACGTCGGCCGTTTCGCAAAGGCGCAACGCCAGTTGGCGTCCCGCGTCGGACTTCAGGTCCACGTCGATCGTCGGCCGGCCGCGATTCATCAGGTTGAAGCGAGCCGGGAGGTCGACGCCGCGATCGGCCTCGGCGGGCCGCCGCAGCCTCAGGATGTCCGCACCCATGTCGGCGAGCAGCATGCCGCAGAGCTGGGTCGGGCCCAGGCCCGCGATCTCGATAATCCTGGTGCCGTGCAGCGGGCCCACGAGGATGCGCGCGCGAGGCCGCTCAGCCGTCCCGTGACACGGACGGCTGTTCGAGCCGCGCGATCAGGCTCGACGTGTCCCAGCGATTCCCGCCCAGCGCCTGCACCTCGGCGTAGTAGCGATCGATGAGTTCGGTCAGTTCCAGCCGCGCGCCGTTCGAACGCGCTTCATCGAGCGCGATGCCCAGGTCCTTGCGCATCCAGTCCACCGCAAACCCGAACTCGAACTGGCCGTTCACCATCGTCTGCCAGCGATGGTCCATCTGCCAGGACTGTGCCGCGCCCTTCGATATCGCGCTGATCACTTTCTCGATGTCGAGCCCGGCACGAGACGCGAAATGCAGGCCCTCGGACAGCCCCTGCAGGAGGCCGGCGATGCAGATCTGGTTGACCATCTTCGCAAGCTGCCCGCTTCCGGCCGGGCCGATCAGCGTGACGGCCCTGGCGTAGGATTCCATCACCGGCAAGGCGCGCTCGAACACGTCGGCGTCACCGCCGACCATGATCGTGAGCTGGCCGTTCTCGGCACCGGCCTGTCCGCCGGACAGCGGTGCATCGAGGAAACCCACCTGCCGCTCGCCGGCGACGGCGTGCAGCTCGCGCGCCAGCGTGGCCGATGCCGTCGTGTGATCCACGAGGATCGACCCGGCGGACATCACGTGCAGCGCTCCGAATTCGCCGAGCGTAACTTCCCGGACGTCGTCGTCGTTACCGACACAGCAGAAGACGATGTCGGCACCGTCTGCCGCTTCCGCCGGTGTCGCCGCGCTGTTTCCCGGGTTCTGTCCGAGCCAGCGTGCTGCCGTGTCGGGGCTGCGGTTGTAGACGACCACGTCGTGGCCGCGCGCGGCCAGGTAGCCCGCCATCGGGAAGCCCATGACGCCCAGGCCGACGAACGCCGTCCTCATGAGCCCGCCTTGCGCGGATCGAGGCCGAGGGAACGGGCGATGATCTCGCGCATGATCTCCGACGATCCTGCGTAAATCCGCGACACCCGCGCTGCCGTGTACATGCGGCTGATCGGATACTCGTCCATGTAGCCGGCACCGCCGTGGAGCTGCAGGCACTCGTCGGTGACGCGTCCCTCGACTTCACTCGTGAACAGTTTCGCCTTGGCCGCATCTTCGGCACTGAGCTTGCCCGCGTTGTGCTGCAGAACGCACTGGTCGACAAACGACTGGGCAATGTCGATTTCGGTTCGCATATCGGCCATCTTGAAGCGCGTGTTCTGGAACGCGGCAATCGGCTGGCCGAACGCATGGCGTTCCTTGATGTAGTCCATGGTCACTCCGAAGGCCGCTTCGGCATTCGCCACGAAGCCGACAGCCCCGAGCAGCCGCTCCTCCACGAGCCCGTGCATCATGTGGTAGAAGCCGCGGTGCAGCTGCCCGAGCAGGTTTTCCTTCGGCACCTTGACGTTGTTGAAGAACAGTTCCGCCGTGTCCTGGCTCTTGAGCCCTATTTTCGCCAGGTTCGCGCCGCGCTCGAAGCCGTCCATGCCGCGCTCGACGACGAACAGGCTGATGCCTCGCTTGTTCTCCGGGTCCGTTCGTGCCGCGACGATGACGAGATCGGCGAGGACGCCGTTCGAAATGTAGGTCTTGGCACCATTCAACAGGTAGAGATCGCCCCTGTCCTCCGCCTTCGTACGAATCGACGCGAGATCGCTGCCGGCGCCGGGTTCCGTCATCGCGATGGCGAGGATACTCTCCCCGCTGACGCACTTCGGTAACCAGCGATCCTTCTGCTCCTCGGTGCCGAACTCGTCGATGTAAGGACCGACCAGGCGGCTGTGCAGCCAGAGGAAGAACCCGGCGTCACCGTGCAGCGTGAGCTCCTCCATCAGGATCTGCTCGTAGCGGAAATCCTGCACCCCGGCGCCGCCGTATTTCTCGTCGGCCCACATCAGCAGCAGGCCCTGCTCACCCGCCTTCAGGTAGGCCTCGCGATCGACGATGCCCTGCTCGCGCCATTTCTCGCCGTGCGGCTGCACTTCATTGATCATGAAGCTCCGCACGGAATCACGAAACATCTCGTGCTCTTCATCGAATATCAGTCTGTCCACGATCCGGCTTCCTATTGCCCCTTGAATTCGGGCGTGCGTTTTTCGAAAAACGCTTTCACCCCTTCGACGTTGTCGTCGCATCCCACGAGTGCCTGCTGCAGCTCGGCTTCCGCGTTGAAGCAGCTTTCCCAGTCTTCATCCAGCGCGAGGCGCATCACTTTCTTGGTGGCGGCCAGCGACAACGGCGCACGTTTCACGAGTTCCCGGGCCCACTCGCGCGCGGCGGCCTGCAGTTGCTCGGCCGGCACCGCTTTGTTGGCGAGACCGAGTTCCACGCAGCGGGCGGCGACGATGCGCTCCGACTCGACGCTCAGCTGGAACGCCCGCCGGTAACCGAGCTGCCTGACCAACAGCCAGTTCAGGCCGCCGTCCGGCACCAGCGAAATCGTCGTGAACGGCGACAGCAGGAACGCATTGTCCGCCATGATCAGCAGGTCGCAGGTCAGCGCCAGCGACAGGCCGATGCCTGCGGCCGAACCGGGCACCGCCGCGATCACGGGCTTCGGCATCGAGGCGACCGCCGTCATGACGGGACGGTATTCGTATTGCAGCTTGCCGTAGACCGTGCGCCCCTCCAGGCCGCCCTTGAGATCGGCTCCGGCACTGAAGCAGCGTCCCTCGCCGGTCAGCACGACCGCGCGAACCGAGCGGTCGTCTTGGGCTTTCTCGAGCGCCGCGAGCAGGTCGACGCTGAGCTGCGACGTGAACGAGTTCATCGCGTCGGGCCGGTTGAGGGTGATGACGGCAACGCCGTCCGCCTGTTCGTACCTGACGATATCGCTCATCTTCTGACCCCGGCCGGATGCTACATGTTGCGACGATATTCGCCGCCGACGTCGTACAGCGCGGACGAAATCTGCCCGAGCGAACTGCTCTTCACCGTCTCCATGAGCTCGGCGAAGATATTGCCGCGCTCTCGCGCCACGCCCTGCAGGCGCTCGAGCGCCGTGACGCTCTCCCTGACATGCGTCGCCTGGAAGCCGCGCACGTTGCGAATCTGGTCGTTCTTTTCCGCCTCGCTCGAACGTATCAGTTCGAGCTCGTGCACCTCGTCCTCCTGGCCTTCCTTCGGCAGGAACGTGTTCACACCGATCAGCGGCAGTGAGCCGTCGTGTTTTCTGCTCTCGTAATAGAGGCTCTCTTCCTGGATCTTGCTGCGCTGATACATCGTATCCATCGCGCCGAGCACGCCGCCGCGCTCGGAGATGCGTTCGAACTCCTGGTAGACCGCCTCTTCGACCAGGTCCGTGAGCTCATTGATGATGAACGAACCCTGCCAGGGGTTCTCGCAGTAATTCAGCCCGAGTTCCTTCGAGATGATCATCTGTATCGCGACGGCGCGCCGCACCGACTGCTCCGTCGGCGTCGTGATCGCCTCGTCGAACGCGTTCGTGTGCAGACTGTTGCAGTTGTCGAACAGCGCATACAAAGCCTGCAGCGTGGTGCGGATATCGTTGAAGCTGATCTCCTGCGCGTGCAGGCTGCGGCCCGATGTCTGGATGTGGTACTTCAGCATTTGCGATCGCGCGCTTGCGCCGTAGCGCTCGCGCATGGCGCGAGCCCAGATGCGCCGCGCGACGCGGCCGATCACCGTGTACTCGGGATCCATGCCGTTCGAGAAGAAGAAGCTCAGGTTGGGCGCGAAGGAGTCGATGTCCATGCCCCGCGCGAGGTAGTACTCGACGATGGTGAAGCCGTTCGCGAGCGTAAACGCGAGCTGGCTGATCGGGTTCGCTCCGGCTTCCGCGATGTGGTAGCCGCTGATCGACACGCTGTAGTAATTGCGCACGTCATTGGCGATGAAGAACTCCTGCACGTCGCCCATCATCTTCATCGCGAATTCTGTCGAAAAAATGCAGGTGTTCTGCGCCTGGTCCTCCTTCAGGATATCGGCCTGCACGGTACCGCGCACCGTGGACAGGGTTTCCTCGCGAATGCGGCCGTAGGTCTCGGCATCGACGACCTGGTCGCCGGAGATTCCGAGCAGGCCGAGTCCGAGGCCGTCGTTGCCGGGCGGCAGTTCGCCGCCGTACCGTGGCCTTTCGCGGCCCTCGAAATAGGCATCGATCTTCCTGCTGGCCGCGTCCCACTCGCCGGTCTCGCGAAGGTGCTTCTCGACCTGCTGGTCGATGGCGGTGTTCATGAAGAACGCCAGCATCATCGGCGCGGGGCCATTGATCGTCATCGACACGGACGTCTTCGGCGAGCAGAGATCGAACCCGGAGTAGAGTTTCTTCATGTCGTCGACGGTCGCGATGGATACGCCGGAATTGCCGACTTTGCCATAGATGTCCGGGCGCTCGTGCGGGTCTTCGCCGTATAGCGTGACCGAATCGAATGCGGTGGACAGGCGCGCCGCGTCCTGGCCGTGCGAGAGGTAATGGAAACGCCGGTTGGTGCGTTCCGGCGTGCCTTCACCGGCGAACATCCGGGTCGGGTCCTCGCCCAGGCGACGGTACGGGTACACGCCGCCGGTGTAGGGATAACCGCCCGGCAGGTTTTCGCGCGACAGGAAGTAAAGCAGTTCGCCCCAGTCCCGGAAACGCGGTGCCGCGATCTTGGGAATCTTCTGGTGGCTCAGCGATTCACGATAGTTATCGCCCGTAATCTCGCGGCCGCGAACCACGTAGCTGTGCGTCTTGCTGGTCACGGACTCCTTGCGCGCGGGCCATTCACAGAGCAGCCTGATCGACTCGGCCGACAGTTCGTCGAGCGTTTCCTGGTAACGCTGCCGCAGCACCCGCAGCGTGCGGTCCCCGCCCGCCGTTAGCGCATCCTGCTTGTAGGCCTCGAACTCCGCCGGCAGTTCCGCGTCATCGAGCTGCTTCAGTGATTCATACAGGTGCAGCAGGCGGCTGGCCACTTCGGCCTGGCTGTCGATGCGCTGATTGACGTCGCGCCCCTGTTCGGCAATTTCGGCGAGGTAGCGAATGCGGCTGCCGGGGATCATCGCCATAGCTCGCGGCTCGCGCACCGACGTGTCGATGTCCGGCGACCATCGAGCGGGGTCGAGGTCGAGCTTCGCCGCGATGCGCCGGCAGAGCTCGGCGAACATCCAGCTGATGCCCGGGTCGTTGAACTGGCTGGCGATGGTCGGGTAGACGGGAATCTCGTCGTCCTTCACGTCGAACGCGACGTGGTTGCGCTTCCACTGTTTGCGGATGTCGCGCAGGGCGTCCTCGGCGCCGCGCTTGTCGAACTTGTTGAGCACGATCAGGTCCGCAAAGTCCAGCATGTCGATTTTCTCGAGCTGGCTGGCGGCGCCGTAGTCGCTGGTCATGACGTAGACGGAATAATCCACCAGGTCGACGATCTCGCTGTCGCTCTGGCCGATGCCGGCCGTCTCCACGATGATGAGGTCGAAGCCGAGGGACTTCAGGAACAGGATGTGATCGCCCAGCATCTCGCTGGTCGCGAGGTGCTGCCTGCGCGTCGCGATGGAGCGCATGAACACGCGCTCCGAACGCAGCATGTTCATGCGGATTCGGTCGCCGAGCAGGGCGCCGCCAGTGCGCCGCCGCGTCGGATCCACCGCCAGTACGGCGATACGCATCTGCGCGAAACTGCCCAGGAACCGGTTGAGGATCTCGTCGGTGACGCTGCTCTTGCCGGCACCGCCGGTGCCGGTAATGCCGATGACGGGCGTGGTACCCGCCTGTACCTGCCATTCCTTGCGCAGCCTCGACAGCGCGCCATCGTCGAGGATGCCCTCCTCGATCGCCGAGATCGTGGCGGCAATACCGACCGTATCGTCGCGGCCGACATCCGACGGCATCGCGCTGTCGCGTCTTGCGGCCATGGTGCGCTCGATGAGATCGCGAATCATCGCATCGAGGCCGAGCTCCATGCCGTCTTGGGGGTGGTAGATACGCTCCACGCCGTAACCCATGAGGTCCCGGATTTCCTCCGGGGTGATCGTGCCGCCGCCACCGCCGAAAACGCGTATATGGCTCGCGCCCAGCTCCCGCAGCCGATCGATCATGTAGCGGAAGAACTCGTTATGGCCGCCCTGGTAGGAACTGACGGCGATACCATCCGCATCCTCCTGCACCGCCGCGCGCACGATGTCCTCTACGCTGCGGTTGTGGCCGAGATGGATGACCTCGGCGCCCTGCGCCTGGATCAGCCGCCGCATGATGTTGATCGCCGCGTCGTGCCCGTCGAACAGCGACGCCGCGGTGACGAAGCGCAGCGGGGCTTCTCTGACCTTGCGCGGCGCTCCACGCAGATCGCTGGCAACCGTGCTCATGGGTTCCGTTCCTCCGGTGCAAAGACAGCGTCGCACCTCGCCTGGAAAGCGAAATTGCTTTTTAAATCAAACGCTTTTGCTGTTGCAATAATTTTAATGAAGATTAAAATAATGCACATTCAGCCAGAACTCAAGTGCCCCAGTCATGGAATCCGCCAGCCCCGGGACGGAAAGCCCCGTCGACACTCGCTTTCGGCTCAAACGCAACCGCATGCTCAAGGCGGCCGCGCACTGCTTCAACCTCAAGGGCTACAGCGGCACGTCGCTGAAAGACGTCGCCGACCTGCTGGGACTGACGGACGCCGCACTGTATTACTACGTGCGCAACAAGCAGGAACTCGTCTACCTTTGTTACGTGCGGGCGGCCGACGTCGGCCGTGAGGCCATGCAGCGCGCCATCGGCGACGGGGAAAACGGGCTGGAAACGGTTCGGCGCTACCTGCGCTATCACATCGAGTACATGGTCGGAAGCCAGGGCCCGGTAGCGATCATGAGCGAGATCCCGTCGCTCAAACCGGCGCACCGTACCGAGGTTCTGGAGTTGTCGCGCAAGCACAGCGCTGCGTTCGAAGCGCTTCTCGAGCGCGGGATCGCGGACGGCAGCATCGCTTCGTGCGACGTGCGGATGACCGGCAACGCGATCATGGGATCGCTGAACTGGATTCCCAAGTGGTTTCACGGCGACCCGGCCGTCGCCGAAAAGATCGTGGACGAATTCCCGCGGATTCTGAGCGCGGGGCTCGCCGCGCGCTAGTTAGCGTCCAGCCGGCCGACGTAGGCCCGTACCTGGTCCTCGAGATCCGCCAATTGGGCGGCGGTGACGGTTTCCGCAGCGATCCTGTCGATACCGAGCGTCGCCGTGATGTGATTCAGGTGATCCTGCATGCGACGCTGCGTGCGGTGAATCAGCGCATCACCGGACATGCTGCTGCCGGCGCGCGGCTCCACGATCGTGACCGCCGATGACGGACTGTTGCCGAGGCGCGAACCCGTCGTCACCGTCGACAGGTCCTCGAAGGCCTCGCGTGCTTCGCGCATGCTGATGGCGATGTCGCTGTAGGTACGGCGCAGCGCAAGATAGGTTTGGTCCGAGCGCACCGTGTCCACGGCATCGAGCTGCTCCATCAACTCATCGCGAATATCGATGAATTCCTCGGGCTCGCCGCGCTCCGCCGCCAGCCGGTACCACGCGGACGCAAGCACCGGGTCCTGCTCGACACCCAGCCCGCCCAGACTCATGAAGCCGAGCATGTACTGTGCGTACTTGTCGCCGATGGGAGCGAGATCGTTGAGGTAGATGACGTGCGCCCGCCGGTACTGCTCGCGACCGAACAGGTCCTCGGCTTTCGCCTGCACACTGAGCGTCCGTGAATCCAGGTCGACACTGAGATTGCCTGCGGACTGCTGCGCGGGCGCGCTGGAGGCCAACCCCACAGCAAACGTAATAGCCAGTGTTTTCAGCGTATTATTCACTTCACTCGCGCATCGTCCGGCGGACATTCCGTGTACCGTTTGAGTCGCGGCGCCCTGCCGAAGTTCCGCACAACCGCATCCCTTCAGTCCTCGAATTCGGGCTCCCGGCCAGCACTGTTGGCACGCACCGCCTCGAGCTGGTTCGGATGCCCGATGACCCGGGACTGGAGCTTTGCTTCCAGCGCGAGCGACTGCCCCGCGTCGAGGTCGCGGCGCTCATTGAACATCTGCTTCATGGCGCGGATCGCGTCGGGAGAACGCGCCGCAATAACCCGGGCTGTGTGCCGGGCCGCCTGCAGCGGGTCGTCGTGCAGCGCCGTCACCAGGCCGAGTTCCAGCGCCTCGGGCGCTTCGACCACGCGCCCCGTGTAGGCAAGCTCCCGCAGCCGGTCCTCGCGAACCAGTCCGCCGGCGGTCACCGAGATGGCGAGGTCCGGAATGAGTCCCCAGCGTATTTCCATGATCGACAGCTTCGCGTCCGGCGCCGCGTACCGCAGGTCGGCGCCGAGCGCGATCTGCGCGCCGGCCCCGAAAGCAACGCCGCGGATAGCACAGACGACAGGTACCGGGATCTCGCGCCACGCGTAAGCCGCGCGCTGGAATCGGTTCGCATCGCTGTCTGCCTGGGGCGCCATCGATGCAGGATCGATTGCATCGCCGGGATCGTTGAAAATACTCACGTCGATGCCGGCGCAGAAAT
>JBFIHC010000069.1:0-17437 GCA_041601995.1 Woeseiaceae bacterium
AAGAACTGGCTGCACGGCGAGGGGATCGCGGTGAGGCCCGCAGGAGACTTGCATGACCAGTAACGAACTTGCCTTCCTCGAGACCCTCGAGTCGGTCATCCAGGAACGCCTCGACAATCCGGTCAGTGACAGTTACACGGCGGGTCTCGCTGCAAGCGGCATGCAGCGCATTGCACAGAAAGTTGGCGAAGAAGCTTTGGAACTTGCGCTCGCCGCCGCCGTCGGCAATCGTGACGAGGTCATCGACGAAGCCGCGGACCTCGTCTATCACCTGCTCGTGCTGCTGCACGCGCAGGAACTCGATCTCGGCCAGATCGCGACACGCCTGCAGGAACGCCACGCGGCCGGCCCGTAGGAGCGCTTCCCCGAGCGTGGGCGATCCGCCGACCAGGCGCGGTCGTGCGGGCCTTTCTAGCTGCCCTTGTCGTTGATCTCGGTCGCGCGCTGATAGGCAGGCCGCGCCAGGCAGCGGTCCGCGTAGGCGGATAGCACTTCGGAGCCCGGCAGCATGTCGAACATGCGCATGAACACCACGCTGGAGCCGAGCATGACGTCGGCCGCCGTGAATGTGTCGTCGAGTATCCAGGTCCTGTCCGCGATACCGCGTTCCAGTGTCTCGATCATCAGCTCGAAATCGCCCCAGCCCGACCGATAGCGATTCGGCTCGACGCCGTTGAACTTCTCGGACATCGACGGTTCGATGACGGCAGGCGTGTACATCAGCCAGTAGAGGAATTTGCCGCGTGCGGGATGGTCCACGGCAGGTGCCAGCGTGCCCGGCCCGTAGCGGTCCGCAACGTACAGGCAGATCGCGGCGGATTCCGACATCCTGACTTCGCCGTCGACCAGGGCCGGGACCTTCCCCATCGGGCTGGCTTCGAGAAACTCGGCGGTGTTCCTGCGCTCCGGGCTCTGAATGTCGACCCGTTCGAGCTCATACGCGACCCCGGCTTCCTCGAGCATCCAGAGTGCGCGCGTCGATCGCGTCTGCGGTGACCAGTAAAGTTTCATTCCCGACCTCCCTGAATCAGATGACGACTTCCGGCGCGACCTCGCGGCGATTGTAATGTGAACTCATGACGTACCCGTAAGCGCCGGCATTCGCGATCAGGATAACGTCGCCTTCCCTGGATGGTGGCAACAAGCGGTCGGTACCCAGCCGATCGCCGGTTTCGCAAATCGGACCGACGATCGTTGCCGTCTCACTCGGTGCCTCGCCGGCACGCGTCAGGTTGACAATCTCGTGATAGGCGCCATACAGCGCGGGCCGGATAAGGGAGTTCATGCCCGTGCCGACGCCGATGTATCGCATCTCGCCCTTGCCCTTGACCTGCGTGACGTGCGTCAGCAACACGCCTGCGCGTGCGACGAGGTAGCGACCGGGCTCCATCCAGATCGCAAACTGCGGATAGCTCTCACGGATCTCGCCGAGCAGCACGTCCAGGCGCTGCAGGTCGAAAGGCCGGTCGCCGGGCTTCTCTGCCACGCCGATGCCACCGCCGAGGTCGATGGCCGTTACATTGGGAAATCGTTGTGCAACACCGACGAGCTGAACCGCGACGGTGCGCCAGGCCTCCGGGTCCTGCACACCGCTGCCACTGTGCGCATGGATGCCCACGACGTCGGCACCGATCTCCCGGGTCAGCTTCTCCAGCTCTTCGACTTCGAACAGCGGCACCCCGAACTTGGAGTGCACGCCGGCCGTTTTCACGTGCTCGTGGTGACCTCTGCCCTGCCCCGGATCCATGCGGACGACAATGCGTCGTCCCGCGAACAGTTCGGGCCACGCCTGCAGCGGGTACAGGTTGTCGAGCGTTACCAGGAGCCCCTTGTCGAAAGCCCAGGCGTACTCGTCTCGCGGGGCGAAGTTGGGGGTGAACAGGATCCGGTCGAGGTCGAACTTCGGAATGATTTCCTGCAGCCACGCGACTTCACCGGGGGACACGCACTCGAAGTCGCAGCCCTCGGCATCGAGCAAGCGGATGAGATCGGCATTGAAATTGGCTTTGACCGCGTACAACACACGATCGACGTTCCGGAGACCAAGCATTACCCGCGCCGCGCTGAGGACGCTTTCCCTGTCGTAGACGTAGGCATTGAGATTGCTGGCCGCTATGTCGAGCAATTGCTGCCGTTTACCCAGCCACCAGGCATCGGGGGCGTGTGCCAGCGCGGTGTCGGCATGGAAAAGCTGGTCCCAGCTGGCACCGAAAGCGGGACTTCCTCCCGATTTTCGAATGATGGACGAGTGCAGCTTGCGGACGAGTTTGGCGCCCTGTTGTTCGTCGATGACGAAGCTCAGGTTGAGGTCGTTGGCCGCCTGCGACATCAGGTGGATGCGTTCTTCCTCGAAGACCTCGAGCGCCGGTGCGAGGCGCGACAGGAAAGTGCGGATCTTGCGGCCCACCAGGCTGACTGCCGAACAGCGGGTAATCAGCCGGACCTTGCAGAGCGGCTGGAGGTCTGCCACCAGTCCCTGCAGGATATCCTCCCCGGGTTCGCCGTCCGGCGTGTCGATCGAGACCGTCACGTTCGTCTCGGAGGTAGAGATCAGGTCGACGGATACCCCGTTGTCGCTGAACACGGTGAACGCACGTGCCAGGAACCCGACCTCGTGCCACATGCCCACGCTGTCCATGGAGACGAGCGTAAGGCCGTTGCGCATACAGATGCCCTTCACCTGCGGTTCGACCTCCTCGGTGACCGAGGAGATCACGGTGCCGTCCAGCTCGGGATGTGTGGTGCAGCGAATGAACAGCGGTATCCGCGACGCCCGCAATGGCGACAGGCAGCGCGGGTGGAGCACGGTGCTGCCGGCCGAGGCCAGTTCCTGGGCTTCGTCGTAGTGCAGCGCGACCAGCAGCCTTGCCGACGGCACCACCCTGGGATTTGCGGTGAACATGCCCGGAACGTCGGTCCAGATCTCCAGCCGATGCGCCTGCAGCTTTGCCGCCATGTAGGCGGCCGATGTGTCGGAACCCCCGCGACCGAGCAACACGGTCTCGCCCTGTGCATTCCTTGCGATGAAACCCTGCGTCAGGACGACCCGACCTGTGCCGGCAAGCCGTTCCCGGAGCCCGCTGTCGGGCGCATGTTCGCAGGTTGCGGACAGGTAACTGCGACTGCGGCCGCGATTGGCACGACTCGAACTCACGAGAATATCGCGGGCATCGACCCATTCCGTGGGGATTCCGATGCTCTGCAGGTACGCTGCACCGAGCTTTGTCGACATCAGCTCGCCGAGGGCCATCACGCGAACCCTGACGCGCACGCTCACTTCGCGTACCAGGCGTATGCCGGCGATCAGCTGCTCGAGTTCCTGCAGGTAGTCATCGAGCAGCGCGGGACCGTCGAGCCCCAGTTCCCGCGCAAGATCGTGGTGACGCTGCCGTATGTCGGCCAGCCCCTCCGTCGGACCGCCCGATGCCGCGGATTCGAGCAAAGCGGCCAGCGCGTTCGACACGCCCTGCAGCGCCGAGTGCACCACGACCGGCTTGAGCCCGTCGGCGAGCCGGTGTCGCACCAGCTGCGCGATGGTCTCCCAGCAGGCGCCGGACGACACGCTCGTGCCGCCGAACTTCATGACGACCCAGTCGGAAGCCGCGATCTCTGGCGACGCCCCGAGGGCTCCGCTGTCGTCGAACCCTGCTTCCTTCATCATGCTACCGTCGTTTCCGCCATTCACCCGGATAAAAAAAACCCGCCAGGAAATCCTCGCGGGCTCGTTGACAGCGTCCGGGCTTTATCGTTAGCCGGTACGTCCGCCATTGGCGCCCGCGCACCTCTGGCGCGCCATATGTTTTATGAGTTCTTGCGCGTTCGCAAAGGGAACGCGTCGGCACTTTACGCGGGCGTCGGAAAAGGTCATCAGCAAAGTACAGCGAACCTTGCCGAAAAGGTCAAGTAGACCATCGTCAATCGTCCCACTCCGGCGGGATCGTGACCGCGCCCTGCGAGGCCGAGGACACCTCGGCGCGATATTTTGCAAGGGCTCCGCGTCGGACGGCCGAGGGCGGTCGCTGCCAGCGGTCGCGGCGTCGGGCCATCTCCTGCTCGTCGATGTCGACATTTATCTGCTTGGTTTGCGCGTCGATCACGATGGTGTCGCCGTCTTCGAGGAGTGCGATTGGTCCGCCGAGCGCGGCTTCCGGTGAGATGTGGCCGACCACGAAGCCGTGGCTGCCGCCCGAGAAGCGGCCATCCGTGATCAGTGCAACGTCGGCGCCGAGACCCTTGCCCATGATCGCCGCTGTCGGCGACAGCATCTCGCGCATACCCGGCCCGCCCTTCGGACCCTCGTAGCGGATGACGAGGACGTCGCCGCTCGTGACCGAGTTGTCCAGGATAGCCTGCAAGGCTTCCTCTTCTGCATGAAATACGCGCGCCCTGCCTTCGAAGCGCAGGCCTTCCTTGCCGCTTATTTTCGCGACGGCGCCCTCCGGTGCCACGTTGCCGTAGAGGATTGCAAGGTGGCTGTCCGGCTTGATGGGATTGTCGAAATCGCGAACGATGTCCTGACCTTCCGGGTAATCCGCGACCTCCGCGAGGTTCTCGGCAAGCGTCCGGCCGGTCACCGTCATGCACTGCCCATGCAGCAGGCCCCGGTCGAGCAGCCGCTTCATCAGCGGCTGGATACCGCCGATGGCGATCAATTCGGCCATCAGGTAGCGGCCGCTGGGTTTCACGTCCGCAAGCACCGGTACACGGGCGCCGATGCGCGTGAAGTCATCGAGCCCTAGGTCCACGCCCGCTTCGCTCGCCATGGCGATGAGGTGCAGAACCGCATTCGTCGATCCGCCGAGCGCGATGACAACCGTTATCGCGTTTTCGAAGGCTTCCCGGGTCATGATGTCGAGCGGCTTGATGTCGTGCCTGATGAGGTTCATCACGGCTTCGCCCGCCCGCCGGCAGTCTTCCTTCTTCTGTTCCGAGACCGCCTCCTGCGCCGAACTGTTGGCGAGGCTCATACCGAGTGCCTCGATCGCGGAGGCCATCGTGTTTGCCGTATACATCCCGCCGCAGGCGCCGGGGCCCGGAATAGCGGTCTGCTCGACGTCGAGTAATTCGGCATCGTCGATCTTGCCGCCGGAAACCGCGCCGACGGCTTCGAAGACGGACACGATGTCGCGACGATGCTTGCCCGGCCGGATCGTGCCGCCGTAGACGAACACGGCCGGACGATTCAGCCGCGCCATGGCCATTACACAGGCGGGCATGTTCTTGTCACAGCCGCCGATGGCGACCAGGCCGTCGAAGCCCTCGGCCGCCGTCACCGCTTCGATCGAGTCCGCGATGATTTCGCGCGACACGAGCGAATAGCGCATCCCTGGCGTGCCCATCGAGATACCGTCCGAGACGGTTATCGTGTTGAATACCACCCCCTTTCCGCCCGCGGAATCCGCGGACTGCGCGGCTTCCCGGGCCAATCCGTCGATGTGCATGTTGCAGGGAGTAACCATGCTCCAGGTCGACGCGATGCCGATTTGCGGCTTTCGGAAATCGTCTTCGGTAAAGCCGACGGCTCGCAACATCGCCCGGCTCGGCGCCTGCTCATTGCCATCGACGACGACGCGCGAGTAGCGCCGTAACTCTTTCTCGCTCATACGCTGTGCTCTGCCGGTTGCGGAGTACCCTGGGGCCGGTGTCGCAGTCTAGCAATGATTGACCGGGGCGCGAAGAGCCGCCGCACCAGAGCTTAGTCGTCGTCGCGAATCATTATGGCAACGCGGTCATGGACGCCCTCACGCTCGATCGTGTTGTCGGATGTGAGTTCGACGACGAAAGCCTCGTCACCTTCGACCTCGACGTCCTGTACCAGCGGTATCAGGATTCTTGCCGAGCGCTGCCCCGGACCGAATACGACGAAGCCGTTACCCGGCGGGAAAAAGTCCTCGCGGGCCGTTGCGGTAATTTCGAGGATCTCGGTCTTTACGACGAGGCGTGTTTCGTCCGGGTTGAATCGCACGAGATCGATCTGCACGGCCGGATCGCGCTCGCGGACCGATACCTGGCTGACCGCAAAAGCGACAGTGTTCGCGGGCAGTTCCGCCTCGAATTTCCGCTGGTCGTCATCTTCGAGAGAGAGATCGATCGTGGCAAGCGCGATTGCCGCCGTATCCGACTCGCGAATCCGCAGCGTGGACATCTGGTCGGCTTCGCGGCGGTCGTCGGACGCCATCGATAATGTGGTACGCGCACGAGACTCACCCGGAAGAAACTCAACATAGCCGCCATTGGAAATCTCGAGCTGGCCCGAACGCCAGGGCGAGCGGTTGCCGCTGAAGCCCACTTCCTCGAACCTGAGCGTCATCGGCACCTCGAGTGGCTCGGGCCGCACGATCTCCACGATGACGGACGGGCCGTCTTCGCGCAGAGTGACCGATTTCGTCTCCGGGTAAAAGGATGCCGGGTCGATACGGATTTCGATATCCGCTATTGCCAGTTCCGTCAGATCGAGCAGTTCCAGCTCTGGCGCGGCATCCGGCTCCGCCGCGTCCGGCGTTGCTGCGCTGTCCTCTGCCAGGGTGTCAAACGACGCGCCCGCCGCGGTGTTGACGACGGGTACCGCCGCGTCCTCTTCCGGCAGCACCGTTTCGACAGGCTCGGCGGACTCCATGGGCGTGGTCGCGGACTGCGGGAGAGAAACCGGCAGGATTTCCTCAGCGGCTGGCGCCGGCAACGCAACGGTTTCCGCGGACGGTAAATCGAGCCTCCGCAACAGCTCATCGACGATCCCGAACTGGTAACCGGCAACACCGAGGAGAGTCAACAGTGCGACGAGCGCGATGGCCCACTTGGCCGAGCCGGCGCGGTGCTCGAATTCCACGTGGTGCATCACGTCGGGCGCGATCGTGCTCTCCGTAGGCCGGTAGCCGAGTGCTGCCAGGAATGCGGCCATGGAATCGAAGCGCGTGACTCGCGAGTAAGACAAAGCCTTGCGGATCGCGGCCCACTGCTCGTCGCTAACGCCGCTGAGCCGCTGCGGCGACATGCCCGCTTCGGCGGCCTCCGCGGCATTTCGCGGCCCGAAGACCCGGTAGCCCGCGACGAGGCGGTACAGCAGGCACGCGAGCGAAAAAACGTCGTCGGAGGGCACCGGGTCGTCGCCCGTAAGCACCTGCATGCTCGAATACGCGGGCGTGAGGGCTCCCAGTACCGCCGGATCGAACTCGTCGGCTTCGGAGCGTTGCCGCTGCTGGACCCGTGCCACCCCGAAATCGAACAATTTTGCGTCGCCATCCGGGAGGATCATGATATTGCCGGGCTTCACGTCCGCATGAACGATGCCGCAGCGGTGCGCATACTCCAGCGCCTTGCCGATCTGCTTCACGATCCGGAACGAGGTCTCGACATCGATCGTACGGCTGTCCGGAGAGTCGAGGATCTCCGCCAGCGTGCGGCCGTCGAGCCACTCCATGACGATGTAGTAGAGGTCATCGTCGCGATCGAAGTCGATGAACCGTACGATGTTCGAGTGCGTCAGGCAGCGGCTCTTTGCGGCTTCCTGCTGCAGGGCGCGCAGTGCCTTGCCGTTTTGTGCAAGCTGCGGGGAAAGCACTTTGATGGCGACCCAGGGATCCTGTTCGCCCGCCTCCGCCAGGCGCCGGTCGAGCGCCTTGTATACGACGCCCATGCTGCCGCCGGAGACCCTTTCCTGGAGAACGAATCGGTCGCGCAGTACCGATCCGACCTGCACGCGATCGTCGGCGTCCCCGGGTTCGAACACGCCGGTCGCGATCACGTCCGTACTGCCGAACGGATCGTCGTTCGCCGGCGATTCGTCCGTGTCCACTTCTCCGGACTCGCCCTGTGGCCTTTGCCCATCCGCCGCGGTATTGCTTGTCGGAACCTGCTCGGTGACGTAACGATCGAGCATCGACTTCACGAGCTGGAAGGTCTCCTGGCGTAACGCGCCGGCCTCGAAGCGCTCCTGCAGCACACGGCGGATTTCGGCCTCGCTGCCGTCGCTCGATTCGAGCAGGCGGCCGATGCCCTCCCGAATCTCGGCGAGCATCTGTACCTCGTCTTCCTTGCCCGTCAGGCGATCCTGGAAGCTCTCGAGCTGGTCAGAGAAGGAGTTGCGCAAGTTGTCGGATTCGGCACTCATGGTCCATCGAAAACACAATAATATCCGTCTGCCCGATACAGATCGTTACCAGTCTATCGCCTAAGTCAAGGATACACTCGGAACTGGTCGTCAGATTACTTTGCCGGGATTCAGCAACCCCTGCGGATCCAGGGCAGATTTGAGCCGGCGCATGATCTCGATCTCGACCGGTCCCCGGTACGCTCGCAGCCACTGCCGCTTGGTGACGCCCACGCCGTGCTCCGCGCTGAAACTGCCGCCGAGTTGATGGACCACGTCGTACAGCGCTCGCGTGAGGCCCTCGACGCGGTCCGGATCGTCCGCCAGCGCCTGCGGCACCGTCAGGTTGTAATGCAGGTTGCCGTCGCCGACGTGGCCGAAGATGACCGGTCGCGTCACAGCCTCCTGCATCGCGGGGTGGTCGGCAGCACGCTGCAAAAACGCCTGCATGCGCCCCAAGGGCACCGAGATGTCGTGCTTGATACTCGGCCCCTCGTGTTTCTGCGCCTCCGATATCGCGTGACGGCAGCGCCATAGCGATTCGGCTTCTGCGAGGTTCTTGGCAATTACCGCATCCAGAATCTGGCCGTTTTCTATCGCCGCTTCAAGAAGCCTCTGCAGTCGCTCGTCGGACTCGCCCGCCGCGACCTCGGTGAGCACAAACCAGTCGCCCGACAAGTCGAACGGCAGGGTACTGCCCATGATGTGCCGCTCAACCAGTTCGAACGCAAAGCGCGAAATGAGCTCGAACGACTCGATCCGGTCTTCGAGCCCCGCGCGCATTCGGGCCAGCAGCGATACCGCGGTACCGGGGTCCGGCACCGTCACCAGCACGGTTGTCCGCTCTCCCGGTTCCGGGTAGAGCCTGAGCGCGGCAGCCGTGATGATCCCCAGCGTGCCTTCGCTGCCGATAAACAGCTGTTTCAGGTCGTAGCCCGCGGTGTCCTTGTGGAGAGTTCGCAGTCCGTCGATGATGCTGCCGTCTGCCAGCACCACCTCCAGCCCCAGTACCTGTTGTCGTGCCGTTCCATAGCGAACGACATTGATGCCGCCGGCGTTGGTCGAGAGGTTCCCGCCGATCTGGCAACTCCCCTCCGCGCTCAGGCTCAGCGGGAAATAGCGATCGACGGCCCTCGCTTCCTGCTGAAGCGTCGCGAGTATGCAGCCGGCCTCTGCGACCATGGAGAAGTCGTCGGGGTCGATAGAGCGAATCCTGTCGAGGCGCGCCAGCGACAGGATCAGCTGTTCCCCCGATTCATCGGGTATGGCGCCGCCGCAAAGTCCGGTGTTGCCGCCTTGCGGCACGATTGCGATGCCGGCGTTTGCACACAGCTTGACCACTTCCGCGACTTCCGCGGTGCTGCCCGGCGACGCCATGGCGAGCGCGCGGCCGTGCAGCACGTTCCGCCACTCGGTGACGTGCGGCTCCAGTGCCTCTTCATCGGTCACGCAGGCGCCGGCACCGACGATATCGGCGAGATCCGCCAGAAAGCGTTCAGTCTTCGACAATTACCTGCTCCGCAAAGCTGTGCCAGTCGATGTTGCTGCCGCAGAACACCAGCACGATACGTTTTCCTGCCAGTTCTTCCCTCAGGGGCCCCAACAGCGTTGCCGTGGAAGCGGCGCACGCCGGCTCGACGGCGAGTTTCATGCGCTGGAACAGGAATCCCATCGACCGGCGCAGCTGCAGGTCGTCGACCGCTACCAGCCGATCGACATTGGCACGGCAAAGCTCGAACGAATATGGCATAGCGTAGGGCGCGCCGAGGCTGTCGGCGATACTGCGCACCCGCTCGATAGCGCGAGGCTCGCCAGCCTCGAAACTCAGGTGCATCGTGTTCGCACCGCTGGGCTCGACCCCGATGATCTCGACGGACGGCCGCAGCTGTTTCACGGCATTCGCAATGCCGGCCATCAAGCCGCCGCCCCCGATCGGCACGATCAACGCGTCGAAGTCATCGAGCTGATCGCAGATTTCCACGCCTATCGTCCCGGTGCCGGTAGCGACCGCCGGCCCTTCGAATGGATGCACGAAATAGCGACCCTCTTCTTCCTCGATTCGCTTCGCTACCTCGAATGCCTCGTAGATATCATCGACGACGACGACCTCGCCGCCGTAGGCTTTGCAGGCGTCTATACGATACGGATTAGCGGAGCCGGTCATGACGACCTTTGCGGTGCTGCCCAGCGCTCTTGCCGCAAAGGCGGTAGCGATGGCGTGGTTGCCGGCGCTGACGGCTGTGACGCCCTTTTCCAATTGCGCGCGGTCGAGCGCGTGCAGGTTCGCCAGTGCGCCGCGCGCCTTGAAGGTGCCGGTACGTTGCAGGAACTCCAGCTTTCCCCAGACCGCCGTGCCGTCGTCGAGCTCGAGTTCGATGCCGCCGCAACACACCAGTGGCGTTGTCCAGATGCTGTCCCCCAGTGCCTGCCTGAGTGCGCGCACCTCGTCGACGCCAGGGCCTGCCACGGTCACGAGCCGGCGCGGGCGCCGACGCCCGTATTTATGTCAAATGGTCGCTTCATGCGGCTTTGCGAAGAATCGAAACTCCTGTCTCATCAATTGCTTTCAGATAGAACTTGCGCTGCATCCGAGACTGCTTTAATTTGGATCTTCGGTACTCGGTCAGTCAATGTCAGCCGCCACGGGGAGTCGCGAAAGGCTGCTGACGCATTCCTGCTGATCGGTACCGCGGTGACACGCGAACTCTAGTGAATAACATAGTCGCGCGAAAGTCGCTTCGGGCACAAAAATGAAATTAGACGAACTGTCTCAATCCGGTATCCGGCGAATCGCCGACTATTCGCCGTACCTGGATCAGTTAGCCGGCCTCGCCCAGGAAATGGGATTGCGCCAGCGTAGCAACCTGGTGCACCTCGAGCGCTGCCTCCACGAGCACTGGTCGCTCGGCCAGAACAATATCTTGAGCTGGGCACCGCTCGATGAAGGCATCCTGATTCTCGTCCTGCCGCATTATGCGATAGCCGAATTCACGTCTTCGCCGCCGGGCTCGAAACCGCCACGGGTATCCCCGGCTTTCATCACGGAGCTGATTTCCGGTGATCGCCAGCTGAATTTCCAGCAGATGCAGAAGGTCGCTCGACTTCTCGAGGTCAAGCCGGTTTATTTGCCGTTGCGGCAGCCCTTGTCCGGCCATACGGTCGAGACGCAGATCATCGAGAAGATGATTCGCCGCTACGGAATAAGCTACGTCGCAAGTCGCGCGGTCACGCTGTTTGACATCGTCGGTTTCAGCCTCCTGCCCCCTTTCGAGCAGATGACGCAACTCAACAGCCTGTCGTACTCGTTAAATTCGGCACATGCGAAGATGCTCGAACAGGATGTCGACATCAATTTCGCGCGTTCATCGAGCGGCGACGGCTTCTACGTCTGGAATCGCGATGACGGACTGGAAGCCAACGTCAATCTCTACCATTTCATGCACATCGTGCTCGCCGACAATGCGATTGCCAGAAGCAAGGCAACCTCGCGCGCGGTACCGCGCCTGCGCGCGTGTTTCCACGTCGGAAGTTGTTACGAATTCCACCAGGCCGAGGGCCTCAACCCGACCATGCACGACTATATTGTCGGCGATGTCACAATCGAGCTCGCCCGCATGATCGAAGCCGCCCTCCCCGGGCAAATCCTGGTCGGAGAGTTCCTGGCAAATCATACGAACAGCAGTTCGGACCCGACCGAGACCCAGGCACACATCGACGCAGTCACTTTCTTGCAGCGTGCCCAGGGCAACCTGTCAAAGCTCAGCGGACTCGAGTTTTCGGGAGAACGCGTTACGGCAATCAAGTGTTACCTGACGGGCGAGAACATGGGCGGCGGCCAGTTCAGCATCCGCCGCCTGACAATCAAGGACAAGCACGGCCTGTCGCGTGTCGCCTATAACGCGAAGGTGAATATCTATCGCGAGAACACTCAGCCGATCCTGCTGGGAATCGAGGATCGGAAGCTGCCCGAGGCAAGGCAGTCCGCCTAGGCATACAACGCCCCCAATCCAGAACATCGGCAGCATCGGTAGAAGCGCACCTCGGCGCGCGATTGCGGTTCAATAACCGCTCCCCTTGCAGGTGAGAGCGGTTATTTTCATGACTGGTCGGGGCGGGGAGATGGGCGTCGCTTCGCGACGCCTGTCGGACGACTTCGCCGTCCTCGGCACGAACGTCGCTGCAGTTCGCATCGTGCCTCCCAGCCAAAAAAATAACCGCTCCCCTTGCAGGTGAGAGCGGTTATTTTCATGACTGGTCGGGGCGGGGAGATTCGAACTCCCGACCCCCACAACCCCATTGTGGTGCGCTACCAGGCTGCGCTACGCCCCGACCGAAACCCAACATCGCGCGCCGAGGCGCGCTCCTGCAGGGGTGGCAATCTTACCCGCCGCCGGGCATTTAGGAAAGCGAGATATTATCGGCGCAGTATTTTAAGAACTTGTTCAAGTTCTATACGTAACTGCTTGATAATCTGTTGGCTTTGCGAGACGTCTGACTTCGCCTGGTCGCCCATGAGGCGCTGCCGCGCGCCGCCGATGGTGAAACCTTCGTCGTACAGCAGGCTGCGGATTTGCCGGATGATCAGCACGTCCTGTCGCTGGTAATAGCGGCGATTCCCCCGTCGCTTGACGGGCTTCAATTGTGGGAACTCCTGTTCCCAATACCTGAGTACGTGCGGCTTCACCGCACACAAGTCGCTCACTTCTCCGATTGTGAAGTAACGCTTGCCAGGAATTGGTGGAAGTTCGTCGTTATTCCCCGGTTCCAGCATAGGCTTCGACGCGTGCTTTTAGTTTTTGTCCGGGACGGAATGTCACCACGCGACGAGCCGAGATCGGAATCTCTTCACCCGTCTTGGGGTTCCTGCCAGGACGTTCTTTTTTGTCGCGTAGATCAAAGTTCCCGAAACCGGAAAGCTTGACCTGCTCCCCAACTGCCAATGACGCGCGCAGCTCCTCGAAGTACATGTCGACGAGTTCGCGGGCTTCTCGCTTGTTGAGACCGAGCTCGTTGAACAGCGACTCCGCCATATCTGCTTTTGTCAGTGCCATTGTTGCTAGTCTCTCAATTCTGCGCCGAAGGCGTCGCGCAATTTCTGCACTGCCGCGGCTTGAGCGGCGTCCGCGTCATCGTCAGTAAGGGTGCGCGATGTTTCCTGCAAAATCAAGCTTATTGCGACGCTTTTTAGCCCAGCTTCTATACCCGGTCCCGTGTAGATGTCAAAAATCCTGACATCCCTTATCAAATCCGGGGCGGCCGCTGCGACTGCCTGCACCAGTTCTTCACCGGAAATTTCCTCTTTTACGAGCACGGCTATGTCACGGCGGATGATCGGGAAGCGGGATACCGGCTTTGCGACGGGTACTGCCGAAGCAAGCGCCTGGAGTGCGTCCACTTCGAACACATAGGCATCGCGCTTCAGGTCGAAGCGCTTTGCGACGCGTGGATGCAGCTTGCCGACAAGGCCGATGTCACGACCGTCGCGCACGACTGTGGCAGCCTGGCCGGGCTGCAGCGCCGGATGCTCGACAGCACGGAAAGTGATATCGGAGGCGTCCCCGGCGAGTTCCAGCACAGCGACGAGGTCTGCTTTTATATCAAAAAAATCAATCGCTTGTGCTCGTGCGCCCCATTGCTCCGGCATCGCTGTTCCACACGCGAGCGCCGCGATCCGCAGAATTTCGTCCGGCGCGTCCAGCGATCCGTGGAACGACTTTCCTATCTCGAACAGGCGTACGCGTTCCTGTTGTCTTGCGACATTGGCAGCTGCACTCGATACGAGGCCGGGCAATAACGACGACCGCATCACCGACATTTCCGACGAGATCGGATTACTCAAAACCAGTTCTGAAAGGTGGTCGGCAAACGCCGTATTGCTACGCTCGTCAATGAAACTGTAGGTGATCGCTTCTTCGTAATCCCGCGCAACCAGCGTCGTCGAGACCCGGTCCAGATCCACCAGGGACTCGGTGACGGTCCGCAACGGGGACGCGGCAATCTCCGTCGTTTCCGGCACCGAATCGTAGCCGTGAATCCGCACGATCTCCTCGATGAGATCGACTTCAGAGGTAATGTCAAATCGGTAGCTCGGCGCGATGACTTGCCAGCCATTTTCGATTTCATCAACCGTCAATCCGAGACGCGTCAGCACGCCCGTGACGACGTCGTCCGGCACATCGAGCCCCAGTAACATCGATACGCGCGAACGCCGTAAGGTGATGGGTTCGCGGCGCGGCAAGTGCGCGCTGGCACACTGGTGTACCAGCGGCCCTGCTTCGCCGCCCGATATTTCGAGCAACAACTGGCTCGCACGCTCCACGGCACGCGCCTGGCCGGCGAAATCGACGCCGCGTTCGAAACGGAGCGATGCATCGGTGTGCATGCCGTAGGAGCGCGCGCGCCCTGCCATGAAGGCCTGCGGCCAGAACGCTGCTTCGAAGAACACGTCGGTCGTTTCGTCGCTCACCGCGGTGCTCAGGCCACCCATGATCCCAGCCAGCCCGATGGCACCGCTGTCATCTGCGATGACCAGTGTGTCGTCATTCACGACGATTTCTTTCTCGTCGAGCAGGGTGAGTTTCTCACCCTTCCGGGCCAGACGCGGGCGAATGGGGCCCTGGACCTTCGCCGCATCGTAGGCATGCAGTGGCTGGCCCAGTTCGAGCATGACGTAATTCGTGATGTCGACCACCGGAGAAATGCCGCGCAGGCCGGAGCGCCGCAGACGTTCGAGCAGCCAGGGCGGCGATTTCGCGGTCGGGTCGATGTTTCGAATAAGCCGCCCCGCGAAGCTCGGGCAGCCCTCGGGCAGCGGGATTTCCACCGGCAGGGTGTCTTCGATCGTGGCTGCGACGGGCGCGACATCGGGCGACTTGAGCGGGCTGCCGGTGAGCGCCGCTACATCCCGGGCTACGCCCAACACGCTGAAACAGTCGCCGCGGTTCGGCGTGAGGTCGAGATCGAACACCGTGTCGGGCAGTCCCAGATACTCGTTCAGCGCCATGCCCGCTGGGGCGTCGCCGCCGAGCGCCAGTATGCCGTCGGACTCCTCGCCGAGGCCCAGCTCGATCGCGGAACACAGCATGCCGTTGGAGACCACGCCGCGGATTTTGCTCTTGCGCAGTTTGATGCCGTTCGGCAGCGTGATACCCGGTACCGCCAGCGGGCTCTTCATGCCCGCGCGCACGTTTGGCGCGCCACACACGACGTCGATCGTGTCATCTCCGCCCGCAGTCACCTTGCACAGGCTGAGCCGATCGGCATCGGGATGCCGTTCGACGGCGATAACCTCGGCTACGACAACGCCGTCGAGACCGCCCCCCTCGACATCCACACCATCGACTTCCAGGCCGAGCATCGTCAGTCGATGCTCGAGCGCCTTGGCATCGAGGTCGGGGTCGACCCATTCACGCAGCCACGACTCTACGATTTTCATCGTGTCTACCTGAATTGCCTGAGAAAGCGCAGGTCGTTCTCGAAGAACGTGCGCAGGTCGGTCACGCCGTAGCGCAGCATCGCGAGCCGCTCGATACCCATGCCGAACGCGTAACCCGTGAACTCTTCAGCGTCGACGCCGGCCGCCTCGAGCACGTTCGGATGCACCATGCCGCAGCCCAGGATCTCGAGCCATTTGCCTTCTTCCCACAGAACGTCCACTTCGGCGGAAGGTTCCGTGAACGGAAAATAGGACGGCCGGAAGCGCAATTCGGCCTTGCGCTCGAAGTAGGCTTCGACGAACTGGTGCAAGATGGCTTTCAGGTTCGCGAAACTGATGCCCCGGTCGACGACGAGGCCCTCCACCTGGTGAAACATCGGTGTATGGGTCTGGTCCGAGTCGCAACGGTACACGCGACCCGGCGCGATGATTCGGATAGGTGCACCCTCCTTCACCATGGAGCGAATCTGTACGGGCGAAGTGTGCGTGCGCAGCAGCCGTCCGCCGGGAAAATAGAAGGTGTCGTGCATGGCCCGCGCCGGATGATTCTCGGGAATATTCAACGCGGTGAAGTTATGGAAGTCGTCCTCGATCTCGGGGCCCGAGCGTACGCCGAAACCGGCGTTTCGGAAAATAGCCTCGATACGCGACATCGCCCTCGAAACAGGATGGCGCCCGCCGATCCCGTAGCCCCGGCCAGGCAGTGTGACGTCGATCGCGTCCTTCGCCAGCCGTTCTTCCAGTGCCGCGGACTCGAGCGCTTCGCGACGTGCATTGATGCGCCCCATGACGTCCTGCTTGGCCCGGTTGATCTCCTGGCCGGCAGCAGGACGTTCCTCGGCGGGCAGCCGGCTCAGGGACTTGAGGCGCGCTGTCAGCACGCCTTTCTTGCCGAGGTAGGAGACCCGTACCGCGTCCAGCGCGGCGAGATCGCTGGCCGCATCGATTTCCGATGCGGCCGCTTCGACCAGTTCACTCAGTGCCTGCATGGTCTCAGATCCCGGGGCGAGTTAGCGCTCGTCCGGTCTGGACTCAATTGCTCTGCGCGAGAGCTGCTTTGGCCTGTTCGGCAATTGCTCCGAAGCCCTCCGGGTCGTGCACGGCGATGTCTGCGAGCACTTTACGGTCGACTTCGATATTGGCCAGGTTCAGACCGTTGATCAGCCGGCTGTAGGACAAGCCATGCAGGCGCGCCGCCGCGTTGATGCGGGTAATCCACAGTGCGCGGAATTGCCGCTTGCGCTGGCGCCGGTCGCGGTATTCGTACTGGCCCGCCTTGATAACCGCCTGCTTGGCAGTCTTGTACAGTTTACTGCGAGCGCCGTAGTAGCCCTTGGCTTCCGCGAGGACTTTCTTATGGCGTGCTTTGGCGGTAACGCCACGTTTTACTCGTGCCATGTCTCAATCTCCTCTCAGCTGTAGGGGAGCATGCGGCGCACGCTCTTCACGTCGGCATCGGCGATCTGCTCGGTCGAACCGAGATGACGCTTACGTTTGGCCGGTTTCTTGGTAAGGATGTGATTGAGGTGGGACTGGGCACGCTTGTAGCCACCCTTGCCCGTCCGGCGGAAGCGCTTGGCAGCGCCCCGGTTGGTCTTCATCTTCGACATTTTGTCGTCTCCACTTTAGTTAGCCATACCACGCACCGGACTTCGAATCGCACATCCGGCCGCTGCAGGCGTGGACAGCCCGGGGCTCTTACCCCAGGGCAACGTTTACTTCTTTTTCGGTGACATCACCATGATCATCTGCCGTCCTTCCATTTGCGGCATCTGCTCGACAACACCGTACTCTTGCAGGTCATCCCTGACCCGGGCCAGCAAATTCGCGCCCAGTTCCTGGTGCGCCATTTCCCGGCCCCTGAATCGCAAGGTGATCTTGGTCTTGTCGCCGTTCTCCAAAAACTCGATGAGCTT
>JBFIHC010000070.1:0-17232 GCA_041601995.1 Woeseiaceae bacterium
ACGAGCTGCACGTTGCTCCGACCCTCGGGGTCTACTACTACGGCTTCAACCTGACCAGGCCGCCGTTCGCCGATAATCCGGAGCTGCGCCAGGCCCTCTCGATGGCAATCGATCGCGAGGTCCTCGTCGAGCGCATCACCGGTCGGGGCGAGGCGCCGGCCTACAGCTGGGTGCCGCCGGGCGTGGACAACTACGACCCCGTAGAGCTGCCCTATGCCACACTGAGCCAGCCGGAGCGCAATGCGATTGCGCAGAGCCTCTACAGAAAAGCCGGCTACAGCAAGGCCCAGCCGCTGCATTTCGAGCTGCGCTACAACACCCTCGATACGCACCAGAAGATAGCACTGGCCATTCAGGCGATGTGGCGCGAGGTGCTCGGCGCGGAGGCGACGATCGTCAACGTCGAGTTCCAGGTATTGCTCGACCAGATGCGAGGGCGCGAGGTCACCCAGATGTTTCGTTCCAGCTGGTTCGGCGACTACAACGACGCGAACAGCTTCCTGGCAATCATGCAGAGCGACAGCGCCGCGAACATTCCCGGCTATGCGAACGCCGACTACGACGCACTCCTGCAATCCGCTGGTGAGCAGGTCGATCTCGCGCGCCGCAGGCTGTACCTCGAGGAAGCGGAACGGGTGTTGCTGGCCGACCACGCGGTCATCCCGCTGTATTTCTACGTCAGCAAGCATCTCGTCAAGCCAGAGGTCGGGGGCTGGCAAGACAACACCCTCAATTACCATTACAGTCAGCACCTGAGTCTCGGCGCCGTCGAACGGGACACGCGCCCTTAAGGGAACGACGCTTTGCTGCGATATACGCTGCGCAGGCTGCTGGGGGCGATCCCGACACTTTTCCTCGTCATCGTTCTCGCTTTTCTACTGGTGCATGCGGCGCCGGGCGGGCCGTTTGACGCCGAGCGTGCGCTGCCGGCCGAGATCGAGGCCAACATCGCCGCGGCCTACCACCTCGACGAACCGCTGCCGCTGCAGTTCCTGCGCTACCTGGGCGGGGTGCTGCGCGGAGATTTCGGACCGTCCTACAGCTACCGCGATTACACGGTGAGCGAGCTCATCGGCCGATCGTTCCCGGTCTCGGTGCAGCTCGGGGTCCTGGCGATGCTGCTGGCGGTCGTCACCGGCGTGAGCCTGGGCATCGTGGCAGCGCTCAAGCGGAATACCGCGCTCGACAAGATCGTCATGGGGATTGCGATGACGGGCATCTCGATCCCGGTATTCGTCATCGCGCCACTGCTGGTGCTGTTGCTCGCCGTCGGACTGCAGTGGCTGCCGGCCAGCTGGACGGGGAGCGAGAGCGGCTCCCGGCTGCTGTTGCCGGTCATCTCGCTGGCGCTGCCGCAAATTGCCTACATCGCGCGGCTCACGCGCGCGAGCCTCATCGAGGTGTTGTCGAGCGACTTCATCCGCACGGCCCGCGCGCAGGGTCTCGGCACCGCGGCCATCGTCCGCTACCACGCGCTGAAACCGGCGATGCTGCCGGTGCTGTCGTACCTGGGTCCCGCCGTCGCCGCCGTCCTGACGGGCTCCGTCGTCGTCGAGGAGATCTTCGGCATCCCGGGCCTCGGCCAGCTGTTCGTGAGAGGCTCGCTCAACCGCGACTACACGCTCGTGCTCGGCGTCGTGATCTTCTACGCGGCGCTGATCGTGTTGCTCAACCTGATCGTCGACCTGCTGTACGGGGCGATCGACCCCAGGATTCGCCGGCGGTGAGCCTGGCCGCGAGAATCTGGACGCGCATGCGCACCAGCAGGACCGTCATGGTCAGCGGGAGCATCCTGTGTGCGATCGGGCTGGTCGCTGTTGTCGGGCCATGGATCAGCCCCAACGAATACCTGACGGCCGACTTCAACAACATTCTGCGTTCGCCAGGGTTCGCAGACGGACACGTGTTCGGCACCGACGACCTTGGCCGCGACCTGTTCGTCCGCACGATGATGGGGGTGCAGGTGACCTTTGCGGTGGCAATCGTCGCGAGCGTCGTCAGCCTGTTCATCGGCGTACTCTACGGCGCCACTGCCGGTTTCGTGGGCGGCCGCGTCGACGCGGTGATGATGCGGCTCGTCGACACGCTGTACGCAATGCCCTTCATATTCTTCGTGATCCTGCTGCTGGTGGTCTTCGAACGGAACTTCCTGCTTATATTCGTCGCCATCGGCGCGATCAACTGGCTGGACATGGCGCGTATCGTACGCGGCCAGACCCTGAGCCTCAGGGAGCGCGAATTCGTCCAGGCGGCGCAGCTGCTCGGCGTATCGACACCGAAGATCATCCTGCGGCACATCGCCCCGAACCTCATCGGCGTCGTCATCGTTTACGTGACGCTGACCATTCCCCAGGCGATCCTGATCGAGTCGTTCCTGAGTTTTCTCGGGCTCGGCGTGCAGGAACCGCAAACCTCGCTCGGCAAGCTCGTCAATGACGGCACCGACCAGATGGAGGGCGCGGCCTGGCTGCTGCTGATCCCGGCGACGCTGCTGGCGGTGATCCTGCTGTGCTTCAATTTCCTGGGCGACGGCATGCGCGACCTGTTCGACTCGAGGCGGTCGGAATGAGCCTGCTCGAGGTCAAAAACCTCAGCATTCACTACGGTGACACCGAGGTGGTCTCGGGCGTGTCGTTCAGCGTCAGTGGCGGTGAGTCGGTCGGTCTCGTCGGCGAATCGGGGTCCGGCAAGACACAGACCGCGCTCGCGATCATGGGGCTGCTGCCGGACAACGCAGCAATCGGCGGCAGCATCGCCTTCGGCGGCCGCGAAATCGTCGGTGCCGCCGAGCGGCAGCTCGATCGGCTGCGCGCGGAGCGCATCGGCATGGTGTTCCAGGATCCCATGCAGGCGCTCAACCCCTATATTCCCATCGGCAAGCAGCTGCGGCGTGTGTTGCTTCGCCACGGCGTCAGCGACGGGCGCAAGGCGGACCAGCGCGTGATGCACATGCTCGATCGCGTGGGGCTGCCGGATCCCGCACGCCAGTTCCGCGCCTACGCGCACCAGCTGTCCGGCGGCATGCGGCAGCGGGTCATGATTGCCTCGGCATTGATCGCCGACCCAGACCTGCTCATCGCCGACGAGCCCACGACCGCGCTCGACGTTACGGTCCAGGCGCAGATCCTGGACCTGCTGGAGCGCATCCGCGAAGAAACGGCGCTGTTGCTGATTACCCACGACCTCGGGATCATCGCCGGGCATTGCGAAAGGCTGCTGGTCGTCGAGAAAGGCCGCCTGGTCGAAGCCGGGCCGACGCGCAAACTGTTCTCGGAACCGCAGTCAGCGCACACGCGCAAGCTGATCGATGCGGCGCCGCGGCTCGACGGCGCCACGCGCCCGGCGCCTGAGGCCGCGGACCGGGTGCTCGAAACGGAAGCCGTTTCGGTCAGCTATGCGGAACGCGGCGCAGAGCTCCATGCCGTTCAGGATCTCGACCTTCAGCTCATGGCCGGCGAGACAGTGGCCGTGGTCGGCGAGTCCGGTTCGGGCAAATCGAGTTTCGTGCGCGCCGTTCTCGGGCTCATACCGATGCGTGCGGGTCGCGTAACGTTCCTGGGAAACGATATCGCGGGGCCGGCAAAGTCACGGGCGGTCGACATGCGACGTGACCTGCAGCTCGTGTTCCAGGATCCGGCGGGGTCGCTGAATCCCCAGCTGCGGGTCGAGAGCATCATCGCGGAACCGCTCTCCGTGCATGCTCCGGAACTCGATGCCAGGGGCCGGCAGGAGCGCGTCGCCGAAGCGCTGCAACGCGTGGGCCTCGACGAACAACTGCTCACCCGCTTCCCGCACCAGCTTTCAGGAGGGCAGGCGCAACGTGTCGCCATCGCCCGCGCGCTCATCGTCAACCCGAAAGTCCTGGTTTGCGACGAGGCGGTCGCCGCGCTGGACGGCTCGGTACGGGCGCAGATTCTCGACCTGCTGCGTCGCGAACAGGAGACGACCGGTCTCGCCATCGTGTTCATTTCCCACGACCTCGCCGTGGTGCGTTCCATCAGCCATCGGGTCATGGTGCTTTACCTCGGCAGGCTCGTGGAGCTGTCGGATTGCGCCGTGATGTTCGCGCGGCCGCTGCACCCTTACACGCGAGCGCTGCTGGATGCCGTGCCGGTGCCGGACCCGGTCTCCCCCGGCGGCAAGCTGTCGCTCGGCGGCGAAATGCCGTCGATCGTCAATCCGCCGCCCGGCTGTGCGTTTCATCCGCGCTGTCGCTTCGCGCTGCCGCGTTGCCGGGTGGAGCTGCCGCGGACGCGGCAGGTCGGCGACGCACGCGTCGCTTGCCACCGTGCGGAAGAATTGCAGCTCTGATTGCATTCGGGCCCTGCTAACCTGATATCGTTTCCGTAACGAGGAATCAGGCAAACCGAATGGCCGGGTTTATCGAAGAACTCAAACGCCGCAATGTCTTCAAGGTAGGTATCGCCTACCTCGTCACGGCGTGGCTGCTGCTGCAGGTCGCCGATTTGCTCGTGCCCCTGCTTTCACTGCCGGATTGGGCGCCACGTTTCATATTTCTGCTACTCGTCATCGGGTTCGTGCCCGCGCTGATATTTGCGTGGGCCTACGAACTGACGCCGGATGGTTTCAGACGCGAAACCGACATCGAGAGCGACGATTCGATGGCACGCTTCGGCGGTCGGAGGCTCAATTTCGCGATCATCGCTTTACTGTCACTGGCCATATCGTATCTTGTGCTCGACAATTACGTTTTCGACGCCCCGCCGAAAGTCGTCGCTCCTGCCGCCATCGAGAGATCCATCGCCGTACTGCCGTTTCGCAATCGCAGCGACGAACAGGCCGACGCACATTTCGTCGACGGCATTCATGACGATATCCTGACGCAACTCGCAAAGCTGTCCGCACTGGACAAGGTGATTTCGCGGACGTCTACGGAACGCTATCGCGACACTGAATTACCCGTTCCGCAGATCGGTGCGGAGCTGGGTGTTGCGACAATTCTCGAAGGCGGCGTGCAGCGGGCTGGTGACCGTGTGCGAATCAACGTGCAGCTAATCGATACATCGGAAGACGAACATCTGTGGGCAGAGACCTACGATCGTGCGTTGAATCTCGAGAACCTCTTTGAAATTCAGAGCGAAATTGCACGCGAGGTCGTGGTCGCGCTGCACGGGGTGCTGAGTGACGAGGAAGCCGAGCGAATCCAGCAGGAGCCCACGACGAGTTTCGCGGCCTACGAGGAGTATTCGTTCGGGCGCCAGGAGCTCAACAAGCGAACGGGCGAGTCGTTACTGCGTGCGAAAGCGTATTTCGAAAAAGCCATCGAGCTCGACCCGGAATACGCGCAGGCTTGGGTCGGGCTGGCAACGGTGCTGGCCCTGCCACACTACTATGGCGAGCGGCCCGAGACGACCTACGGCGACCTGCAGGAAGCGATAGACACCGCCCTGGCCATCGACCCACTCCTTGGCGAGGCCTACGCCGGGCTCGGCTGGTTGAGCATGTACAACCGCGATCTCGCCAAAGCGGAAGCCAATTTCCAGAGGGCGATTGAGCTGAGCCCGGGCTATGCGTCCGCCTACCTCTGGTATGCGTCGTTGCTGCGCGACACGGGCAGGTTCGACGAGGCGAACGAGATTAGCCGCAAGGCCATCGAGCTCGACCCGCTTTCGCCCATCCTGCGGATCGGCTATATCAGCAGCCTGCGCGGGCTGGGGCGGACCGACGAAGCCAAGGCCGAGGCGCTGGAGGGCATCAGGAGGAACCCCGAGTTCGCTAACTTCTACCTATTCATGGCGGACGTCGCCTACCAGGAGGGCAACGTCGCGGAGCACCTCCGTTGGTTGCGCGCCGCGCTCGACATCGACCCGAAACACGCCCTGGGCCGTTCACAGGAGTGCGGCAGCTTCCTGCACATGCTCGACGTCGAATCGGCGGAGCGTTGCGTGGAGGCCCTCGAGGCGGACGTGCCAGGTGCGTTCCCGGTGCGGGTCTATGTGTACGAGGCTCGCGGTCAGTGGGACGAGGCGACTGAATATGCGCGAAACTTGTTGGAAGAGGGGTCGCAACGGGGTAACGAGTACTGGCTCCTTGATACGGTCTTCACAGCGGGCGACGGGGACTACGCGCGTGCCTGGCTCGAAAAGTCGAACCCCGAATACTTCGGCGAATCAGACTGGGCCCCGGAAAACGGCGAAGACCTGAGGGCCGGTCATCTTGCGGCGACCATCCTGTACGCGGACGGCGAGGTCGAGCGGGCAAACTACCTGTTCGATCAGCTGGATGCCGGATGGCGGTCGATGCCGTTTTTCGGTCAGGACGGTAACCCGTTTTTCCACGTATGGGTCAGCTACGTTCGGGGTGAGAAGCAGGCCGCGATCGAATCACTCCGCAATGCTGCCGAGGAAGGCGGGATCGGCTGGTCATGGCGCTTCGACGCACCGGTATGGGACGGCATGCAGGGCGAGCCCGGCTGGGCCGAACTCGTGGCCGAGATCCAGGGCGAAATGCGCCGCCAGCGCGAGTGGTACGAGGCCCACAAGGACGAGCCGCTGTTCTGAGGCTTACTGCCCCAGCGGTATCGGCATCGGCGCACCATTGATGGTCAGGAGGCCTTTTGCATACTCGGCACGCATCTCGTAGACGTCGCCCTTCTTCCTCAGGTAGCCCATGCCGATGATGGCGCCTGCGTCCGGGTTCATCGCCATCGCATAGTCGACGAAGCCCTCGCTTGCCGTCAGATCGGCTTCGGCATCGAGGGTCATCAGCAGCGACGTCAGGTCGAAACCGACGGGGTCGGACTCGTCGATCGTAAAGCGCATCTTCAGCGATACCGGACCCTGCGGCAGGTCGAAATCGAAACGGTCGAAATGCAGCTCGAACCCCGCGGCCACGAGGCGTTCGAGGTCCTCCCGCAACAGGAGCTGGAGCTGCTGCGGGCCCGCATCGTCGCCGGCATCTTCGAGTTTGCGTACCATCTGCCCCAGCGCGAAGCCGTCCATGCCGGTGAAGCGCATTTCCGCGGCGAAGTCGGTTTCGCCGTAGCCGGGTATGGCAAGCGCCGCCACGCTCAATCGAACATCCGCATTGATACGTTCGCCGTCGATATCCGAGTTTCCCGAGAAGGCCACCGCGCCGAGGCGATAGGTTTCGAGTCCCGCCGCCTCGACAGCGACGGAATCCATATTGAGTTCGAAGTCACCGACGGATATCCCGAAGCGGCTGGGCCGCTGGTCGCCGCTGAAGGTCGTCCTGCCGAGCACCAGCGCGTCGGCCGCGTCGCTGACCACGAGCGACTCGACGACCCCGCCAATTTCGAAGCTCTCGGCCTTGTGGTCCGTCGAGACCTCGATATTCGTGGCTCCCCAGTTCGCCCTGGCGTCTTCCGCCTCCAGGCTGCCGGGCTCGACGATGTAGTTCGCCGTGAGAACGCCGTTGAGCCCGATGGCCGAGTAAATCGTGCCGGGTACTTCCATGGCCTGGCCGTCGGGGTACTCGATCGACAGCGTGGAGACACCGCGTCCGAGACCCGGCGCGAGTGAACCCTCCGCACGCCCCATCGATGTAACGGGAACCAGGCCATGGTCGATGCGGGTGTCGACGATCAGCGTCGGGTTGCCGTCGTCGGGGTCGCGACCGGCCAGCGTGGCGAGCGCGTCGCGCATCTCCGCGTCGCGGATCTCGATGCGGTGGCGGCCGTGCGACGAGAACCAGCCGCGGTCGAAAATCGCCGAGGTGACGGCAAAGCCCTGGTTCTCGTCGGCAGCCCACTGCAGGTTGTTGTCGACCGACTCCTCGGCGATGCGGCCGATGATGCCCGGCGATACCAGCACGATTACGGCGGCGATGACCAGCAGTACGACGATGCTCTTTTTCACGGAAGCGTCCCCGGGTAGCGAATTGCGCGACGATGCTAGCATGTCGCCTCGCCGAATCGCGGAACTATGTCTGGAATTCACGGGCCAGTGTCACTACCATAGCTGCCTCTGAATTCCCGGCAATGACGCCGGGGTGGCTAATTCCCGAGATTACAGTTGGTTACAAAGATGAAGATCGCCGCCTCAATCGCGACGCTGAGCATTGCCTGCGCGCTCCTTGCGTCACCTGCCGCTGCTCAGGGCAATGCCGAGCAAGGCGCAAAACTCGCCTACACCTGCCTCGGCTGTCACGGCATCGACGGCTATCGCAACGCCTATCCCTCGTATCGCGTGCCGAAGCTCGGTGGCCAGAAGGCAGCCTATCTGGTAGCGGCGTTGCAGGGTTACCGCGACGGTACCCGAGTGCACCCGACCATGCAGGCACAGGCGTTGAGCATGTCCGACGAGGACATGCAGGATCTCGCGGCGTATTTCTCGAGTGTCGCCAACGAAACGGTTGCAGCGGGCGGCTCGGAGACCGCGGGTATCGAAGCCGCCTCGACCTGCGTTGCCTGCCACGGCCAGAACGGCATCAGTGTCTCGCCGAACTGGCCCACGGTCGCCGGTCAGCACGAAGACTACCTGAGGCACGCGCTCAACCAGTATCGCGACGGCACGCGCAAGAATGCTGTCATGGCGCAAATGGCGGCACCGCTCACGGACGAAGACGTCAAGGTGCTTGCCCGCTACTACGCAAGCCTCGAAGGACTCGAGACCACCGTCGTGGAATAATCACTGCCTGATCTCGGGCGGGAGATGAAATGCCGCAGCAAGTGGCGCGCACCACCGACGCAGGTGACGGCATCGTCGCCGTCGACACCCTGTACCTGCGGCCTTCGGCCGATGCCAGTCACCTGGTCATTGCCGACAGCCGGGCGGCGTTCGTGGACACGGGCACGAACGCCAGTGTGCCGTATCTCCTCGACGCGCTGCGGCAATACGACCTCGAGCCAGGCGACGTCGACTACGTCTTTCTGACCCACGTCCACCTCGACCATGCCGGCGGTGCCGGCACCCTGATGCAGGCGCTGCCGAATGCGCGCTGCATTATCCACCCGCGCGGTGCGCCGCACATGGCGGACCCGTCGAAGCTCATCGCGGGCACGCAAGGCGTGTACGGCAAGCAACAGGCCTTCGAGCTTTACGGCGACATCGTGCCGATTCCTGCGGAGCGCATCGTCGAAGCCGCGGACGAAGACCGCTTCAGTTTCGGCGGCCGCGAGGTTCGCGCGCTGCACACGGAGGGTCATGCACGACACCATTACTGCCTGCACGACCCGCAGTCGCGCGGCGTGTTCACAGGCGACAGCTTCGGCCTTTCCTACCGCGAGCTGGATACCGAAAAGGGCGAATTCATCTTTCCGACGACCACGCCGCCGCATTTCGAGCCGACGGAGGCGCACAAGGCGGTCGACCGGATCATGGCGCAGGAGCCCGACAGGCTTTACCTGACCCACTACAGCCGCGTAAATGACGTGCGGCGTCTTGCGGAGGACATGCACGAATGCCTCGACGGCTTCGTCGCGATCGCGCGCAGGCACCAGGACCGCGACGATCGGCGGGAAGCGATAGAGCGGGATCTGTTCGAGTTCCTGTACGAGCGCCTGGCTGCGCACGGCTACGGTCAGGGCCGGGCGGCGGCGCAAGAATTTCTCAAACATGACATGGTGTTGAACTCGCAGGGTCTCGACGCCTGGCTCAGCTGGCTCGAGCGATAAAAGGGGACAATACGATGGACAAGTTTCGCGCATACCGGATTGACGAGCAGGACGGCAAGACCGTTGCCGGTTTCCAGGCGGTGGCAATCGACGAGCTGACGGAAGGCAACGTCATCGTCAAGGTGAGCCACTCCACGATCAACTACAAGGACGCGCTGGCCGCGACCGGCGCGGGCAAGATCCTGCGCCGTCATCCGTTGAACGGCGGCATAGACCTCGCCGGCGTTGTGGTCAGCTCGGAGGACGCGGACTTCCAGCCCGGCACCCCCGTGCTCGTGAACGGCTGTGGCCTCAGTGAGACCATCGACGGCGGCTACTCCGAGTACGCGCGCCTCGACAGCCGCAGCCTGGTCCCGATTCCCGAGGGTCTCGATGCCCATGGAGCCATGCAGCTCGGCACCGCGGGCTATACCGCCGCGCTTGCGATCCACCGCATGGAGCAGAATGGCCAGCTCCCCGAAAACGGCCCGGTGCTGGTAACCGGCGCGACCGGTGGCGTCGGCAGCATTGCCATCGACATGCTGGCGGGCAGAGGCTACGAGGTGGTGGCGCTGACCGGCAAGGCCAGCGAGGAGGACTACCTGAAGCGCCTTGGCGCGAGCCGCATCCTGCTGCGCGACGAACTGGACTTCGGCAAGCGGCCGATGGAGAAGGCGATGTGGGCGGGCGCCATCGACAACCTCGGCGGCGACTACCTGACCTGGCTGACGCGGACGATGGATTACGGCGGCAATATCGCGAGCATCGGGCTGGCGGCGAGCGCCGCGCTCAACACCACGGTGCTGCCGTTCATCCTGCGCGCCGTCTGCCTGCTCGGGATCAACTCGGTCGATACGCCGCGGGGCCTGCGCCTCGCCGTCTGGTCGAGAATCGCGAGCGATCTCAAACCGCAGCACCTGGACGAAATCGGCGGCCGGACGATCGCTTTCGACGACCTGCCCGACAGCTTCCAGGCCTTCCTCGACGGCAAGATCACGGGGCGTGTCGTCGTCAGGGTCAGTGACGACTGAAACGCTTGCGCTGCGGCGCAACATTAGCCATTCGTCTATTTGGGAACCGGTCCTCCCGTGGTTTAGAATCGCGCCCCGCCGTTTTTAATCGAGATTAAAAAAACGGCCGAATTCGAAGCGAGAGGACCCAGCATGAGCGCAGGCGCCAGATTCCGCGACGCCCTCGAGGCGGAGAACCCATTGCAGATCGTCGGCGCCATCAACGCCTACACGGCGCTGCTGGCCGAGCGAGCCGGATTCAAGGCCATCTATCTTTCCGGTGCGGGCGTTGCGAACGCATCTTTCGGGCTGCCGGACCTCGCGATGACCACCCTGAACGATGTCTGCGAGGACGTGCGGCGAATCACGTCGGCCACGGACCTGCCGCTGCTCGTCGATGCCGACACCGGCTGGGGCAGCGCCTTCATGATCGGGCGCACGATTCGCGACCTGGCCCGCGCGGGCGCCGCGGCGTGTCACCTCGAGGACCAGGTTGCCGTCAAACGCTGCGGACATCGGCCGGGCAAGGCGCTGGTCGAGGCGGCGGAGATGTGCGACCGTCTCAAGGCCGCGGTCGACGCCCGCACGGACGACGCCTTCCTCATCATGGCGCGCACCGATGCCCACGCGGTCGAGGGCCAGCAGGCTGCGATCGACCGCGCCGCCGCTTACGTCGAAGCCGGCGCGGACGCGATCTTCGCCGAGGCGCTGACGACGCTGGATGAGTACCGGCAATTTACCGAAGTCGTCCAGGTACCCGTGCTGGCCAATCTCACCGAGTTCGGCAAGACGCCGCTGTTCAGGACGGCCGAACTGGGGGAGGTCGGCGTGCGGATGGCGCTGTATCCACTCAGCGCGTTCAGGGCCATGTCGGCAGCCGCGCTGAATCTCTACGAAGCATTGCGTAAAGAGGGCACGCAGGCAGCCGTGGTCGACACCATGCAGACGCGCATGGAGCTCTACGACGTGCTGGGATACCAGGCGTACGAGGACAAGCTGGACGAACTGTTCCAGGAGAAGGGATTAAAGACGGGAAAAGACTGAGTTCTGGAGGCGGAAAGGAGAGGGTCACATGGCAGCAGCAAAAAAAACCGGCGGACTGGCCGGGGTAACAGCGGGCACAACGCATCTCTGTACCGTCGGCAAAGAAGGCGCCGGCCTCACCTACCGCGGCTACGACATCCATGATCTCGCGGAGAACGCGAATTTCGAGGAGGTCGCGTACCTGATATTGCACGGCAAGCTCCCCACCGGGGCCGAGCTGGACGCCTACATCGCGACGATCAAGTCGAACCGCGGCTTGCCCGACCGGTTGAAATCGGTGCTGGAAATGGTGCCGGCGAACACTCATCCGATGGACGTGCTCCGTACCGGCGTCTCTTTCCTCGGCAATATCGAGCCCGAGGGCGATTTCTCCAACCAGCAGGAGGTTGCGGACCGGCTGCTCGCCTGCCTGCCGTCGATGCTGCTGTACTGGCACCGCCACCACACCGAAGGCGTACGCATCGACACCGAGACGGACGACGACGGTATCGCGGGCCATTTCCTGCACATGCTGCACGGCAAGCCGCCGAAGGAACTGCACCGCAAGAGCCTCGATACCACCCTCATTCTCTACGCAGAACACGAGTTCAATGCATCGACGTTCACCGCGCGCGTCATTACCGGCACCCTTTCCGATATGCACTCCGCCGTCACGGGTGCAATCGGCGCGTTGCGCGGAGCGCTTCATGGCGGTGCAAACGAGGCTGCGATGGAGCTCATCTCGGGGTACAGCACGCCGGACGAGGCGGTCGCGGGCATCCGTGAGAAGCTCGCCAACAAGGACAAGATCATGGGGTTCGGCCACCGCGTCTACACGACCTCGGACCCGCGCAATGCGATCAACAAGGCGATGTCGAAAGCGCTCGCGGCTGACGTCGGCGACACGATCCTGTATCCCGTTTCGGAAGCGATCGAAAAGGTCATGTGGGACGAGAAGAAGCTGTTCGCCAACGCGGATTTTTTCGCGGCCAGCGTCTATCACTTCATGGGCGTGCCCACCTACCTCTTCACGCCGATCTTCGTCTGCGCGCGAATCACCGGCTGGGCGGCGCACATCATGGAGCAGCGCGCGAACAACAAGCTGATTCGTCCGGCTGCGGACTATGTTGGCCCGGCCCTGAAGCAGTGGGTGGCGATCGGGGATCGTGACTGATCAGCCCGATGCGAACAAGGGAGACAGCATGTCTGACATAGGAACGCGTTCTGCGAAAAGGCCCGACTGGGACAGGGAGCTGACCGGTATCGCGGATTACGTCTGTGATGCGGAAATCGACAGTGACCTCGCCTTCGAAACCGCGCACTACTGCCTGATGGATACACTGGCCTGCGGTTTCCAGGCTCTCGATTACCCGGCCTGCACCAAGCTCCTCGGGCCGGTCGTGCCGGGCGCGACGCTGAACGGCGGCGCGCGGGTGCCCGGCACGTCGTACGAACTGGAGCCCGTCATGGCGGCCTTCAATATCGGCGCGATGATTCGCTGGCTGGACTTCAACGACACCTGGCTCGCGGCCGAGTGGGGTCATCCGTCGGACAATCTCGGCGGCATCCTCGCGGTTGCCGACTACCTGAGCCGGCAAAATCGTGCCGCCGGCAAGGATCCGCTGACAATGAAGGACGTGCTGACCGCGATGATCAAGGCGCACGAGATCCAGGGCTGCCTGGCGCTCGAGAACAGCTACAACCGAGTTGGCCTGGACCACGTCCTGCTGGTGCGGGTCGCCTCCACCGCGGTCGTCACGCGCATGCTGGGCGGCGACCGAGAGAAAGTCCTGAATGCCCTGTCGCATGCCTGGATCGACGGCGGCGCGCTGCGCACCTATCGCCACGCGCCGAACACCGGGTCGCGCAAGAGCTGGGCGGCCGGCGATGCGACCAGCCGCGCGGTACGTCTTGCACTGCTCAGCATGACCGGCGAGATGGGCTACCCTTCCGCACTGTCCGCGAAGGTGTGGGGCTATTACGACGTCCTGTTCAAGGGCAATCCCTTCAGGTTCCAGCGGCCCTACGGCAGCTACGTGATGGAGAACATCCTCTTCAAGATCTCTTTCCCCGCCGAGTTCCACGCGCAGACGGCGGTAGAAGCGGCGATGGCGCTGCACGATGCGGTCAGCGACCGCATCGATGACATCGACAGGATCGTCATCGAGACCCAGGAAGCGGGCGCGCGCATCATCGACAAGACCGGCCCCCTCGACAATCCGGCCGACCGTGATCACTGCACCCAGTACATGGTCGCCGTGCCGCTGATTTTCGGCCGCCTGCCGGCGGCCGACTACGAGGACGCGGTGGCGTCCGATCCCCGCGTCGACTCGTTGCGCGACAGGATGGAAGTGCGGGAGAACGAGCGCTTTACCAGCGACTACTTCGATCCCGACAAGCGCTACATCGGCAACGCGGTGCAAGTATTCTTCAAGGACGGTTCGAGCACGGATCGCATCGAGGTCGGCGCGCCGATCGGGCACCGCGAGCGGCGCGAAGAGGGCATCCCGGTGCTGAAACAAAAATTTGTCGACAGCGTCTCGCCGAAGCTCGGCGCGAGACAATGGGAAGCGCTTGCCGCATTATGTGCGGACCGCGACAATCTCGCGGCCACCGCCGTCGACGATTTCATGGCGCTGCTCGTCGCCTGAGCGCGTGGCGCCACCGTGCCGGCCCGGTAAGGAGTCAGCGCTGCAGGGTCTCGAACAATACGACGAGCACAGCGTCAGCCGGTTTTCGGCGCTGCTCGATTTACTCGAACGCTGGAATCGCAAGATCAACCTGACGGCGATCCGCGACCGTGACGCCATGGTCACGGTGCACATTCTCGACAGTCTTGCCGCGCGCCCCCTGCTGCACGGAACGACCGTGCTCGATATCGGCACCGGCGCCGGCTTCCCGGGGCTGCCGCTGGCGATCATCGAGCCGGACAGGCAATTCGTGCTCCTCGACAGCAACAACAAGAAGATCCAGTTCGTGCAGCACGCCGCGGCGGAACTGGGGCTCGCGAACGTCGAGGCGGTACAGGCACGTGCCGAGGACTATGCACCCGGCTACCGCTTTGATACCGTGATCGCGCGGGCAGTGGCTTCGTTGCCGCAGCTCCTTGAACTGGCGGGGCACCACGTTGGAGAGGGCGGGGTGTTCATTGCCCTCAAAGGACGCCACCCGACGGAAGAACTCCGACAAGTTCCCGGCGGGTGGGACTACACTATTGAGGAACTCTCGGTGCCAGGGCTCGATGCGGGCTCACGGCACGCTGTGCTTTTGAGAAGGGCTTGATCATGGCGCGCATCATTGCGGTTGCAAACCAGAAAGGCGGCGTTGGAAAGACCACGACTTGCGTGAATCTTTCCGCGTCGCTCGCTGCAACGCAGAGGCGGGTGCTGCTGGTCGACATGGACCCCCAGGGCAATGCGACCATGGGCTGCGGCATCGATAAGCGCGAGGTCGAGTATTCCACCTGCGATGTGCTGCTCGGCGACGCGACCGCGGCAGACACGATCGTGTCCGCGCCCGAAGGCGGCTTCGCGGTGCTACCCGGCAACGAGGACCTGACGCTCGCGGAAGTGTCGCTGCTGCAGGAGATCGGCCGCGAGCTGAAGCTCAAGAAGGCGCTGGCGCCGGTTGCCGGTCTCTACGATTTCATATTCATCGACTGCCCGCCGTCGATCAACATGCTGACCGTGAACGCGCTGACCGCGGCGGACGGCGTGCTGATCCCGATGCAGTGCGAATACTATGCGCTGGAAGGCCTGTCGGCACTCCTGAATACGGTCGACCAGGTGCGCGACAGCGTCAATCCGCGGCTCGAGATTTACGGCATTCTCAGGACCATGTTCGACCCGCGTATCAACCTGTCGAACGAGGTGTCGATGCAGCTCATCGAGCACTTCGAAAAGCAGGTGTTTCGCACCTGCGTGCCACGCAACATCCGACTCGCCGAGGCGCCGAGCTTCGGTCGCCCGGTGCTGCTGCATGACCGCTCGTCGCGCGGCGCCATCGCGTACCTCGCGCTGGCCGGCGAGATCCTGCGCCGTGAAGACGCGAAAATTGCAAAAGCGGTGTAAGCACACCGTTGGAATAAACCGATGACAGCCAAGAAAAAACGACTCGGGCGAGGCCTGGACGCCCTGCTCTCCAGGCCGGTGGCGCAGGCGACTGGCGGCCCGCAATCGAGCCTCGACGGGCCGCTGAAAGAGATCCCGGTCGACCTGCTGCAGCGTGGCCGCTACCAGCCACGGTTGGACATACGCCAGGATTCACTCGAGGAACTCGCGAACTCCATCAAGGCACAGGGCGTCGTGCAGCCAATTATCGCGCGCCCCATCGGCAAGGCCGGTGATTCGCCGCGCTACGAGATCGTAGCCGGCGAAAGGCGCTGGCGCGCGGCGCAGATGGCCGGACTCGAGTCGATTCCGGCGGTGGTCCGGGACCTGCCCGACGAAGCGGCAATCGCGATGGCGCTGATCGAGAACATCCAGCGCGAGGACCTGAATCCGCTCGAGGAGGCGCGGGCGCTGGACCGGCTGATACGCGAATTCGACCTGACCCACGGCGAAGCGGCCGAGGCGATCGGCCGCTCGCGCGCCTCGGTCAGCAACCTGTTGCGGCTTCTGGACCTGTCCGACAAGGTCAGGCCGATGCTCGAGGCCCGGCAGCTGGAAATGGGCCATGCAAGGGCGCTGCTGTCGATAAGCGACGCGGTGCAGCAGTTCGATGCGGCGCGGCAGGTGGTGAGGAAGGGATTGTCGGTGCGCGAGACGGAGCGGCTGGTGAAGCGCATGCTATCGGGGCGCGGCAGCAAGGCCCCGCCCAGGCGGCCCGCCGCACAGAGCGCCGATATCCGGCGCCTCGAAACGGAAGTGTCGGAGAAGCTGGGTGCGAGGGTGAGCCTGCAGCACACGCAGAAAGGCGCCGGCAAGCTGGTGATCAGCTACAACAGCCTCGACGAGCTCGACGGCATCCTGAAACACATCCGCTAGGCCTGATCTCGATCGCGGGCCGAGGCCCGCTCCTGCAAGGGGATCCGCGAATCAGGCGACTTCGTCGGTCCGGTTTGCCGTCGAATTGTACGCCCGCCTCACGATGTGCGGCAGTACCGCCTCCGAGATCAGGAACCCCTGCAGCTTGTCGCAGCGAATGGTCTTGAGGAACTCGAAGGTTTCCTGGTCTTCCACGCCCTCGGCGCACACCGACATGCCCAGGTTGTGGGCAAGGCCCGTCACGGCGGCGAGCACGTGTCGCGAAACCTCGTCGTCCTGGGCACGCTTGAGCGCGGATGCGTGGATCTTCACCTCGTCGAAAGGCAGACGCTCGAGCATGGCGAGCGAGCGGGCGGCTACGCGGAAATTGTCGAGGCAGACCCGGAATCCCTGGCTGCGCAGCCGCTTCAGGGTATCGAGATGTGCGGCGTCGGGGTCGACGAGATCCTGTTCCACGACCTCGAACGTGAAATTGTCGCACTCGGCGCCATGCTCGCGGACGATATTCGCGTAGGCGTTCGCGAGACCGGTCCTGCCCAGCTCGCTGGACGCGAGGTTGACGCAGACGTCGAAACCGAGCCCCTGCTCACGCCATTTCACGATCTGCACGGCGGTCTTGCGCAGCACGAACTCCGTCAGC
>JBFIHC010000071.1:0-16789 GCA_041601995.1 Woeseiaceae bacterium
CGACACCGAAGCCGCACGGGCGGCGGGCATGTCATCGGCAATCTACCACTGGGGCCTGCACGCCTGGGGTATTTACGCCATCGTCGGCCTGTCTCTCGCGTTCTTCTGCTTCAACCGGCAAATGCCTTTGACACTGCGCTCCGCCTTTTTCCCGCTGCTCGGGACGCGCGTATGGGGTCCGTTCGGACATTTCGTGGACACGGTGGCCGTGCTCGCCACCTTGTTCGGCCTGGCGGTGTCGCTGGGATTTGGTGCGGAACAGATTGCAGGCGGCCTGCACTACCTGTTCGACATTCCAGCGAACAACCTGGTCAAGATTGTCCTGATTATCGTCATCATCAGCATCGCGCTGGCGTCGGTGGTCGCGGGCCTGGACAAAGGCGTCAAACGGCTCAGCGAACTCAACATGGGGCTTGCCGGCCTGCTGATGCTATTTGTCATCGTCGCCGGGCCCACACTCGTGATCTTTACCACCATGGGCAATGCCGTCATCGACTACCTCAACCATCTGCCCGCCCTGAGCAACTGGATCGGGCGCGATGATGACGCTTTCTTCCATGGCTGGACGACCTTCTACTGGGCCTGGTGGATCGCCTGGTCCCCGTTCGTCGGGATGTTCATCGCGCGCGTCAGTTACGGCAGGACCGTGCGGGAGTTCATTACCTGGGTGCTCATCATTCCGACCGTCATCGGCATCCTGTGGATGTCGACATTCGGCGGTACGGCACTCGACCAGTTGTTCACCGACGGCTACATGGGCGTCGCCGAATCGGTGCCCGAACTCGCACTTTTCAGAATGCTGGAACAGCTGCCGTTCACCGGCATTGTGTCGACAGTCAGTGTATTCCTTATCGCGATCTTCTTCGTGACATCGGCCGACTCGGGATCGCTTGTCATGGACATCATCACCGCCGGCGGCAAACTGGACGCGCCGGTCGCGCAGCGTGTGTTCTGGTGCCTGCTGGCCGGAATGGTCGCCATCGCCCTGATGCTCGGCGGCGGCATGGCATCGCTGCAGGCCTTGACTATTTCGGTCGGTTTGCCGTTCGCCGTGGTGCTGCTGGTCATGTGCATCGGCTTGCTCAAGGGCCTGTGCGAGGAGCAGCACATTTCCTGAGCGCTGTCAGTCCAGGTTGGGCAGGCCGTGCAGTGCGATCAGGTAATAGCTGACGATGCCGAGCACGTTCTCGTTTTCGATGACCGGCGCGTGGCTGATGCCGAAATTGTCGAACAACCGGGCGCAATAGCGGATACTCATGCCCGGCCGTACCGAAATAACGGGTTTAGCCATGATCTCGTAGACATTGACGCGCTCCGGCGCGCGATCCATCGCGATGACCTGCTTCGCGATGTCGGAAAACAGCAGCATTCCAAATTCATCCTGCTCGTCGCGTTTCTCGACCATCAGAACCGTCGCCTTGACGCGTTTCATGATACGCATCGCCTCGAGTACGTCTGTCCGGCCCGCAATGAACGTGACTTCCTTACGCATCACGTCGCGTACGGGCACCCAGATTGGCTGGGTCATAGCTGTTCCTCCACCAATTCGGCCAGTTCTTCCGCCTGGCGCATGACGCCGATCGCGTCCTCCACGTCGAGCTGAATGGCCAGACCCGTGCCCGGTTTCTGGTCGAATTCCCCGACGGCACCGATTTTCTCCAGTATTTGCCGCGACATGTGCCGTTCGACAAGCAGCATGACGACGTCCGTCTGGCTGACCAGCGACAGGCCGAAAAAGCTCCTGTGGCCTTCGAAGCCCTCGCCTCGGGCGTGATTGATCACCGTGCATCCGGTCGCGCCGGCGGCGCGCGCCGCCTCGATGATCGCCGTGGTCTTCGCGTCCTCCACGAAGACGATGAGTAACTTGAATTGCATCAGATTACCTCCTTGGAAGTCGATACCGCGCCATTTCTCTGCCTCAATTTGCGTCGGTTCGCAAGTTGTTCCCGAAACGCAGACAGCTGCGCATAGGCCAGGACGGAAATTATGGGGAACAGGCATGTGAACGCGACGAGACCGAATCCGTCGAGCAGCGGATTGCGCCCGGGGACGGTCTCCGCGAGACCGAGGCCGAGCGCGGCTACCAGAGGCACGGTCACGGTCGAAGTCGTCACGCCGCCGGAATCGTAGGCGAGCGGGATGACGATCCGCGGCGCCCAGATCGTCTGGATGACGACGATGATATAGCCGACGAGAATGAACGCCTGCAATGGCAGGCCCGCAATGATTCGGAAACACCCGAGACTCACGCCGACGGCTGCGCCGATCGCCACTGCGACCCTCAGCCCCCAGACGTGGATCGCGCCGCCCGATGTCTCGTTCGCCTTCATTGCAACCGCAAGCAGCGCTGGTTCGGCGATTGTGGTTGCGAATCCGATGGCGAATGCAAACACGTAAACCCAGGCATAGTTGCTCCAGTGGAAGTCGAGCTTCGCCGCGCCCTGCATCAGAAATTCCGGATGTGTCAGCTGCTCCGCCATGAGGCGCCCGAGAGGAAACAGCGCCTGTTCCAGCCCGACGAGGAACAGGCCGAGACCGAGAATCGTGAATAAGAGGCCCGCGACGAGGCGTTTCGCGTCGTGAATGGGTTGCCGAATGACGAACACCTGGAACACGAAAATAAACAGCACGATCGGCAGCACGTCGAATGCCGTCGACAGGATGGTCTTCATCGCGGGCCCGGTCAAATCCACGTGACGAAGCTCCCGTAGGCCATGACGAATACCATGGGCGTCAGAGAGGCGAACGCGATCAGTCCGAAACCGTCCGTCATGGGGTTGCGGTCTCGGAGCGAGGAAGCCATGCCGACACCGAGCGCCGCGACGAGGGGCACGGTCACCGTCGACGTCGTGACACCGCCCGAGTCGTAGGCGATGCCGACGATCTCCGGCGGCGCGACGGCGGTCATCGCGATCACCATGACGTACCCGGAAATAATCAACAGAGGCAATGACCAGCCCAGCAGGATTCTGAGCACACCGACAAGCAGGGCCGTACCGACGGACAACGCCACTGTAATGCGCAGACCGAGTACGTAGCGAGACCGCGCCTCGTCCGTGTCGGCGATCGCCCCCCCGGCCGCCGCGACCTGTGCCGCCTCTTTGGCAACCGCTGTCAACGCAGGTTCTGCCACCGTCGTGCCGAACCCGAGCAGAAAGGAGAATGTCAGGAGCCAGAAGACGCTGCCCTTGCGCGCGAGTGCATAGGCCAGCGCTTCGCCGATCGGAAACAGGGCCAGTTCGAGTCCGTACACAAAAAGCGTCAACCCCACGAGCACCAGCACCGCGCCACTCGCCAGCTCCAGCGCATTGTCGAGCGGCTGCTGCAGGATAAAGTACTGGAAGAACCCGATCACCAGCACGATCGGTGCAAGATCGCGCGCACTCCTGGCGACATGCTTCCACAGAGTGCGGAGGATTTTGGTCATCGTGGCCCGGTGATCGCTTCGAGACTGGTTATGGCAACAGTGTACCTGATGCGTACGCGTCGATGAGTGCCCCTACGCCGGCAACCTGCTGCCCGGACCGCAGGTCGTAGTCTTCGTCCGTATACCCCCACCAGTCCCAGCATCCTTTCGGGTTGAACAGGCTCTTCTCGATCTGCGGATACACGATGACCAGCTTGTTGGATTCGGCCCACTCGTTGAATCCTGCCTGAGCAGCGAATCGTTGGTTGACGAACTCGGCGCCTTGCACGCAGCCATGAAAAACGATATGCAGAGCGCAATCCCGAGCGTTTTTGCGGCAGACATCCGGGATATACATGTAACCCGATTTTGCAACGTGGCTGCCCGAATCGAAGTAGGCGGACAAGTCCGCCTCGACGAAATTCCCGGGACGAGCATGCGTAGCGCGCGCGTCGAGGTCGCCGTACAGGTGCTGCAGGATTGCGCCCGCCGTGTCGTAGTCGCAATCGTTGATATAGTCGCCGCCCGGCTCCTCGCATGCGGCGCCGGCATCGAGCGTGGGCCAGCCGTGCGCGGATTCCACGTCGTCGACGACGACGACCCGGTCCGCTGCAACAAACGTCCGGTAGAAATCTCGCAACGCTTCGCCGGCGGCAGGCGCCACCACGGAATCCGCCGGTGAGTGGAAGATCCAGACTTTTGCCGAATCGAGCTCGGCGAGCGGCGCGATATAACCCGCTGCCGCCGCCTCGCGTGTAAAGTCGACCAGCGGCTCGATGGCCAGACCCCTGCCCGTCATGCACGTCGACAACGCGACCTGGACGTCGCCCTGCGCACAATGATACGGGCCCGCCGCGACGACGCCGGCTCCGGCGATCTTGTCAGCGAACGCAACGTGCGACTGGATGGCCATGAATCCGCCGGCGGACACCCCCGACACGGTAATGCGCTCCTTGAGCGCCGCATCGAAATCTGCGACGGGCGCTGGCGGGGTCGGGGCCTCCTTGCCGCCGCAGGCCGCGAGGCCTGCCAGCAATACCAGCAGCAAGATCGCGCCGAATTCAGACCCATTCAAGAAATGTCGTAATGGCATCGACCGCCTCCTGTTCGTCGAGCAGCGGCGCGTGTCCGCGTTCCCGGACCGGCACGACCCGCAGGTCGGGTTTGCGCCGGCGCATTTTTTCGATGATGGGACCCGTGAGAATGTCGGACAAGACCCCGTGAATGAGTAACGTCGGCACGCTCGCGAGGTCGTCGAACATCGCCCACGGATCGACGACGAGACCGGACACGCCTTCGCGTGCCGCGTGGCCGATATTGCGGTCGAAATTGAGATCGAACCGGCTGTCGTCCAGCTGGCGGTAGGTTGATGCGGTGTAGTCCGCCCATTGCGCGTCGCTCCAGTCGGGAAAGGCGACGGTGTAGACCGACTTCGCCTGCTCGATGGCCTCGGCCAGGCTGTCGACGACGTCCAGCCGCCCGGCCATGGCGGTAATCCGGGCTATGCCGGCCGGGTCTGCCTCTGGTCCGATATCGTTCATCACCGCGCCTGCGATACGGCCGGGACGCTGGTGGTTCAGAAGCATTGCCATCCAGCCGCCGAGTGACGTGCCGATGACGACAACCCGGTCCATCTGCAGTATATCGAGCAGCCCCCACAGGTCCGCCGCGTACTGGCCCGGGTGGTAATTGCGCCATTCGGAATCGTACTGCGACTTGCCGCGCCCGCGAAGATCCGGGGCTATCACCCGCCGCGTCGCGCTGATCCAGGCCGCGATCGATTCGAAGTCCCGGCTGTTGCGCGTCAGGCCGGGCAGGCACAGCACCGGCGCGCGCGTCGACGCGTTCGGGTAGTCTCGATAATAGAGACGCAGGCCGTCCGCCGTCTCGGCGTAGCGCTCCTCGTATTTGGCGTTGCTTCCGTCAGTCATCGCCGAGCAAGGTTTTGATACCGGTTTTCGCTTCCGCGGTCACGACCTGTTGAACGAAGCGTTCTCGCTCTCGCTCCAGCCGCAACTCGAGATCCGGGGGCCGCAACAGCCGCCGGGTGCAGTCCATGCTACCTGTTTTCTTGTCCAGGATTTGCCCGCAAAGTTCAGCGACCGCCGCGTCCACCGTGGCAGCGTCGGCGTGCGCGGTCGCAAAGCCCCATTCGAGCGCCTGCTCCGCGCTGATGCGGCGGTTCAGGAGCTGCACGGTGGCCGCGCGCGTGCGCCCGATGATGTCCGGCAGAATGGCCGTCCAGCCGCCATCGGGACTGAAGCCTGCGTCGACGTAATACGGCGTGAACGATGCGCGATCCGTGACCAGCACGACGTCGGCGGCGAGGACCAGGCCCATCGCGCCACCGGTAACCTGCCCGTCGACGACCGCGATGACGGGCAGCCGGCAGTCGTACAGGCGGATGATCGTGTCGTTCAGGAGACCGACGAGCTCGCCGGCGTACCCGGCGAGATCGTCTGCATGCTCGCGAAATTCGCGCAGGTCGCCGCCGGTCGAGAAGGAGCGTCCGGCGGCACGCAGCACCATGACGCGTGCACCGGTCTCCGATTCGCAGGCAGCGATCGCGTCCAGCAGCCCGCTCAGCAGCGCAGGCACAAGACTGTTGTGGCGTTCGGGACGGTTGAGGGTAACGGTCGCGACCGGCCCGTCCAGTTCCACAAGCACCAGCGTGCTGTCGCCGATCTTCATGCGGCGCTGCTCGCGGGCATAAAAAACGGGCGACGGATAACTCCGTCGCCCGCAATGTCACAGATCCAATAAAGGTATCTGAGGGGGGGAATCAGGCGGTCTTCTTTACAGCCTTCACGACATTTTCCTTGGTCGCTTCCTGCAGCTCTTCCGTTGCGGTGGAGGCAGCTGCGGAAAGGAGGTCGATGTATTCCTTGGTACGACCCTCGACAACCTTGGCAAAAGCCGACGCGTTGTCGATCTGCTTGTTGAAGAACTCCTCGGGCTCCGCGGCCTTCGTGGCCAGGCGAGCCTGTCCGACCGTGAATTCGACGACGTCGTTCATCACGGCGAGGTTGTAACGGGCGAACTTCTCCCAGCTGTCGACGCCGGCAGTGCTCTTGGCCTGCATCTTCTCGACGGCTTCTTTCTGGTACTGCGCAAACTGGTCGAGCTGTTCGCTGAACTGCTTCTGAAAGTCGATCATGACGGTTTACTCCTGTTGGGGGACTTGTTGCGGTGCAGTATAACGACCTGATTGCTGCGTTGCAACAATTTTTTTCTATTTCGCCAATATCGACAATCTTTCTTTCAAAACAAATACTTAAATACGCCATGCCTGGATAGATCAGCGTCCCGGGCGAAAATCTGCGCACGTTGCGCCGCAAAAATCAGCCGAAAACATAGAGGCCGGGCGCGTCGCGCAGCGCCTTGTAGCCTGCCCTGGCCTTGCCCATCGCCGGCGGCTTCACGCGGCTTTCGCTGCTGCGGGCATCGAGCCACGCATCCCAGGCCGGCCACCAGGCGCCATCCGCGACTTCGTTCCCGGCCTGCCAGTCGTCCGGGGCGACGTAAAGATCGCCGGGATGGCGCGTCGCGATCCAGTGCTTGCGTCGCGGGTGATCGGGACCACAGGCGATGCCCGCGTTGTGGCCACCGGTGGTGAGCGCGAACGTCATCTCGTTACTCATGAGGCGCATCGCCTTGTACACGGATTTCCAGGGCGCGACATGATCCGTGGCCGTGCCGAGGACGAACGACGGGACCTTGATGTCGCCCACGCAGATCGGCTTGCCGTTCACCTCGTAGCGGGCTTCCGCCAGGTTGTTTTCCATGTAGCAGTTGCGCAGGTACTCCGTGTGCATCTTGTACGGCATGCGTGTGCCGTCTTCGTTCCACGCCATCAAGTCGTTGAGGCTGCGGTCCTTGCCGAGCAGGTAGCGCTGCATCATCGGGTCGTACACGAGGTCCGACACGCGCAGTGCGGCGAAAGCACCGGTCATGTTTTCCATGGTGAGGTAGCCTTGCTTGCGCATCAGTGCTTCGAGGAACGCGAACGTTCCCTCGCCGAGCATCGTCGTGATTTCCCCCGCCTCCCGGAAATCGATCTGCGCGGCGAACAGGGACATGGTCTTCAACCGGTCATCGCGTTCACGCGCCATGAACGCAGCCGCGATCGACAGCAGTGTTCCACCGAGGCAATAACCGACGGCATGGATCTTGCGCTTCGGAACGATGGCGCTCACGGCATCCATGGCCGCCATGACGCCGTCGTGAAGATACTCGTGCATACCCAGGTCGCGGTCTCTCTCGTCGGGGTTCTTCCACGACATGATGAAGACCGTCTTGCCCTGGCTGACGAGATAGCGGACGAGCGAATTGCGCGGGGACAGGTCGAGGATGTAGTACTTCATGATCCACGCCGGCACGATGAGCACCGGCTCCGCGACGACCTCCTCGGTCTGCGGCTTGTACTGGATCAACTCGAACAGCCGGTTCTGGAAGATGACCTTGCCGGGCGTGATGCCGATATCCTTGCCCACGGCAAAATCCTCGAGCCCCTGGGGAATTTCGCCGCTGCGTTTGCGCCGCATGTCCTCGGCCAGGTTGAGTACGCCGCGTTTCAGGTTCGCGCCGCGCTCTTGCCGGATCGCCGTGATGAACTCCGGGTTGGTGACCGGCACGTTCGCCGGCGAGGCAATTTCCACGATCTGATTCGCAAGAAAGGCGACCAGCTGCTCGTGCTCCTTGCTCACCCCGTCGACCCCGGTAGTTACCTCGGCAGCAAGGCCCTTGGCCAGTCGATGCCCGTGGGCAAGAACGTTGAACGGCCACTTTTGCCAGTCCTCGGACAGCATCCGCCGATCGACGATCGGCGGCAGGTCCTCGGTATTTTTTCTGACCGCCTTGCTGTTGATCTTCGCCAGTTCCACGCCGTTGCGGGCCACGCTCTCGGCCACGGACAGCAACTTGCCTGGCGACAACACCAGGTGCCCCGCCCAGTCGACGACCGCCGCGGCGATATCGACGGGGGATATGCCGCGGGTCGCGAGCGCAACCTGGCCGCGCAGCTTATGATCGATATCGCGCGCCTTTTCCGGCGGCAACAGTCGCTTCTTGTCGTCTTCGTTACTCATCGTCTTTTTTCGCTTTGGTATCCAGAAACGCCTTTTGCATGGCCTGCCATGCTTCAATGTTTTGCTTCGCCATGTCTTTCATGACGGCGAACGGCCCGTTCTTCATGAGTTCCTGCATCTGCTCCTGCACGGCCGACTGCTGTTGCACGAAGGACTCGAAACTCTGTTGCAGGTAGCTGCCGAGCATGCCCTGCATCGGATGATCGTAAAAGCGGATGATCTGCGTCAGCATCTGGTCGGACAGCACGGGCTGGCCGCCCAGCTCCTGCTCGGCGACGAGCTGCAACAGCACGCTGCGAGTGATGTCGTCACCGCTGCCTTCCTCGACGATGCGCACGTCCTTGCCGGACGCGATCAGCTTGCGCACATCCTCCTTGTTGATGTGGCGGCTCGCCTCCGTATCGTAGAGGCGCCGGTTAGCGTACTTGCGGATGATTCGTGGTGTGGGCATCGCCGTTTCCGCCGAAGGTGGCATGTTGCGTTGCAGCATGGTAGCAGCAGTTCGCGGGCGACGGTAGCGCGTTGTGGGGCCGTCAGGGCGCCACGTCCGCGACATAGACCAGTGCCCGGCCCTCGCTGACCAGCTTACCGTCCTCGCCGACGCAGCGTGTGCGCAGGTCGACGAGGTCTTTTTCCGGCCGCAGGCGCGTAATCTCCACGCTTGCCGTCAGCGCCTCGCCGACGCGGGCCGTATCGAAAAATTCACTCTCCTGTTTCAGGTAATTCGTCCCCTGCCCCGGCAACTCAACCCCGAGCAGCCGCGAGAACAATGCGTTGACGAGCGGCTCGGGAACCTCGCCTTGCGCCACCTCGTGCCCGCCGAGGGCGATGTAACGCGCCACATCGTCGGCGCTGAAAGCGCGCGTTGCCTCCGCCCTCTGGCCGACTGCCAGCGCCATCAGGGTCGCTCCACGCGCTCGAGGGTCGCCTCGCCCGCGCAGGTAATCACGCCGTCTGCGATGCGCTCGCAGCAGATTTCCGCCACCACGTGCCGGCCGTCATCCGACTTGCGGATCACGGCAAAACGCATTGCATCACCTGCATAGGTCGGCGACGGAAACATGAGCTTCTGCTCGACCTGGCGCGCCCCGGGTGCCAGTCGATCGAGCATGCCGCGGAGAATGGTGCTCAGCAGCATGCCGTGCGACACCGTTCGGCCGAATCGCGTCCTGGCGGAGAATTCCTCGTCCACGTGTATCGGGTTGTCGTCGCCGGACAGTGCTGCAAACGCGTCGAAATCGGATTGCGTCAGCACTTTCTCCAGCACCAGGGTATCCGCCTTGCCGGTCACCGGGCATCCCCGGTTGTGAGCAGGTGCTTCTGGATCTTGCCGGCCGCCGTCCTCGGAAAGTCCTGCACGGCCACGAATTCCTTCGGTACCTTGTAGGCGGCGAGACGTTCTCGGCAATACGCCGTGATATCGCCTGCCGGGGGAATCTCGTGCCCCGGCTGCGCGAGCATATACGCCCGGCCGACTTCCCCCCAGGTCTCGTCCTGCACCGCAACCACCGCGGCCTCGAGGATATCCGGGTGTGCGGCCAGCACGTTCTCAACCTCGGCGGGATACACGTTCTCCCCGCCCGATATGAACATCTCCTTGATGCGGCCGGCGATGTAGTAATAGCCGTCCGCATCCTGCCGGCCGATGTCGCCGCTCCTGAGCCAGGCGCCGTCCGCAAAGGTTTCCTGTGTCGCTTGCGGGTTTCCCCAGTAGCCGGGCGTGATGCCCGGGCCTGCGAACCACAGCTCGCCTTCTTCGCCCTGCTGCACGTCCCTGCCATCGGGGCCGACGAGCCGCACGCGTGCAAGCACCTGCGGCTTGCCCACCGAGCCGATCTTCCGGTGGACCATCGCCGGGTCCATGATGAAGACCGTCGGTCCCGTCTCGGTCATACCCATGCCGTTGCAGACGCGCGCGCCGCGCTCGAGGTAGGCCTGGATCAGAAGATCGGGCATGGGCGCGCCGCCGCAGCCCCAGTTGCGGACGCGGCGGAGGTCGAGCGTGGTGAATTCCGGGTGCAGGCTGATCTGCTGGTAGACCGCCGGCACGGCAAAAAACGTGTCGAGCGCGCCGTCGGCCAGCAGCCGCACGACCTCATCGATCTCGAACCCGGGCATCACGAGGATCTCGCCGCCCTCGATCAATGTGGGCAAAGTCACGAGGTTGATGCCCGCGGTGTGAAACAGCGGCAGGTAGTTGAGACACACGTCTTCCCCGGAGATCGACATGGCCTGGCGGATATTCACGTAGTTCGCGAGCGCCATGGCGGGCGTCTGGATGACGGCCTTGGGCTTGCCCGTCGTGCCCGAGGTGTAGATCAGGTACCAGGTATCGTTGCCACGCCAGAACTCGCGGCCCGCAAACGGCTCCGCGTCGTCACGCATCGCCGCGTAGCCCGCAGCGGAATCGTCATCCAGCCCCAACAGCCGGGTCCCGCCGCCGCCGAGTTCCTGCGCGACCGCGGCATCCTCGGCGCCGAAAAACAGGAACTTCGGCGCGGCGTCCCCGAGCAGCGGCGCCAGCTCTCCGGCCGGCATGCGCCAGTTGAACGGCACGAGGATGGCGCCAAGCTTGCCGGCAGCGAACAGCAGTTCGAAGAACTCGACGCGGTTGCGGCAGAGTACGGCCACGCGGTCGCCCTCACCGACGCCTGCGGCGCGCAGCAAACCCGCCAGCAGGCAGGTATGCCGCTCGAGCTCGCGATAGGTCAATGTCCTGCCGCGGCCGAGATCCCGGAACGCAATAGCATCCGGTTTCAACAGGGCGCGTTGCGCCGTGATATCGGGAATCCGGTCGAACATCGCCCGCGCCCGCCTACGAATTATCGGCCATGCCTTGCGAAACGAGGTCGGACACCGCGGCCGCGATCTCTGCGGCGGGTCGTTCCTCGTCCCAGTCGGCAAAGCGCATGCCGAGGAAAACGGTCATGCCGATCAGCGCCCAACTCCACACCTCGCAATCCCCTTTGCGGATTTCGCCGGCTTCGGCGGCTCGTTTCAGGTTTTCCTCGTAGGCGCTGGCGAATACGACGTAGTACTCGCGGAATGCGTCCTCGGCGACGAACTGCGCCATCGACACGACACGATACAGGTTGCGATGCGAACGGACGAATTCGATGAACGCCTCGACGCCCTGCCGTTCCGCCGCCAGCCGGTCCGGGGATTCGGCGACGCGCTCACCGATCCACTGCCGCGTAAGTTCGCCCATGTACGAAACGAGCGCGCGGAAGATCTCTTCCTTGCTCTCGAAGTAGACGTAAAACGTCCCCAGCGCCACGCCGGCACGCTGCGTAATGCTGGCGATGGAGGCCTCCGGGAAACCGCGCTCGCCGAACTCGGCTTCCGCCGCGTGCAACAGCTTCTCGCGGGTCTTGCGGCCCCGTTTCGTCTTCGGGACCTTGTCAGAAGTTGAATGTTGATTCATATTTCACAATATTGCATACTCGGCCGTGGCCAGACAAGCGATTGTGCATCGGTACGGGCCGGATCCCTGGCACGGGAACCTGCGTTCCGTCAACCGGATAGTAAGCGGCGGAGCGTGGGGAAACTACAACTCAACGGCGGGGGAACGCTCGAATTCGATGACCAGGGCAGCGGATCGGCCATCGTGTTTCTGCACGGCTGGAGCCTCGGAAAGGAAGCGTTCGCGATGCAGCGCCGCGAACTGTCAGGGCGCTACCGGATCGTTATCCCGGATATGCGTGGGCACGGCAATTCGAAGCAGTTCGCCGAAGGCGACGGTATCGATACCCTCGCCGGCGACCTGGAGCAGCTGCTCGTCGAGCTGGGCCTCGCAGACGTCGTTCTTGTCGGCTGGTCAATGGGCGCGCTGGTCGCCTGGCAAACGGTTGAGGGGCCGCAACGCGGCCGCATCAGGGGCATCGTGACGATCGACATGGTACCGAGGGTTCTCAATGGCGCCGGCTGGCAGCACGGACTGCGCGCCGGCACGCACCTTTACGACGTCGACATCGACCTGTCGAAAATGCGTGAGGACTGGCGCACATTCACGCGCGCGTATGTGCCGATGGTATTCGCCAGCGGCAAGGCCATGGAGCGCCGCGAACTAATCGACGAGATGCTGGAACTCGTCAGCGACAACGATCTCGAGTCGATGACGAATCTATGGCACGCACTGATTCACGCCGACTACGTCGACACCGTGCAACGCCTCGAGGTCGCGACCCTGATCACCTACGGCGCTCTCAGCCAGATCTACACCGAGGAAGCGGCGGCCTGGATGGACGAGCACATACCCAACTCGCGCCGCGTGTGCTTCAGGCAATCCGGTCACGCACCGCATCTCGAGGAACCACAGCGATTCAATCAGGCGCTCGCCGACTTCGTCGCCGAGCTGCAGCAGCAGAGCAATGAGTAATTTCAGATACGCATCGAGCACCAAGGGGGCTGATATGTTCAAAAACACCACTATTCCTATCAATCCGGACCGGCGAATGAGCGCTGTTGTCGGCACCGGCATGGCGGCAGCGGCGCTGTCGCTGTTCGCAATCGCCGTGCCTGCTGAAGCACAGCAGGGCGGCGCCGACAGGGCTATCGACGAGATCGTGGTCACGACGGCGCGCCGTCGCGAGGAATCGCTGATGGATGTTCCGCTGTCGATCTCCGTTCTCGGCGGCGTCGATCTCGAGCGTGTAGGCGCGGTCGATATCGTCGAAATCGCGAAGCAGAGCCCGAACGTAACGCTCGAAGTGTCTCGCGGCACGAACACGACGCTGACCGCCTTCATTCGTGGCGTCGGCCAGCAGGACCCGGTCGCGGGATTCGAATCGGGCGTCGGACTGTACGTCGACGACATCTATTTCAACCGGCCGCATGCCGCGGTGCTTGACCTGTATGAAGTCGATCGTATCGAGGTACTGCGCGGTCCGCAGGGCACCCTCTACGGGCGCAACACGATCGGTGGTGCAATCAAGTACGTGACGCGCCGGATCGAGGCCGACCCGATGCTGCGGGTCCGTGGCTCGATTGGTAACTACGGGCAACTCGACGGACTTGTCACGGGCTCCACGCCCCTGAGCGACAGCTTCCGCGTCGGCGGCACGGTCGCAGCGTTCACGCGCGATGGCTACGGCGACAACCTGACACTGGGCACCGAGCAGTACGACAAGGACGTTCTCGGTTTCCGCGGCACCCTCGAGTGGGACGTCACCGACAGCCTGTTCCTGCGCCTGTCGGGCGACGTGACGCAGGACGATTCGAACCCCAAGTTCGGCCACAGGCTGACGGACGCCAACGTCTCGAACGCACCGGTGCTCGATGACGTCTTCGACACCCGAGGCGGAATGAGCGTACCCAAGCAGGAAGTCGAGATGTCGGGAATCTCCCTCCTCGCCGAATGGGAAATCAACGACACGCTGACTGCCAAGGCCATCATCGCCGATCGTGACGACGAGACCTGGTCACCGATCGATTTCGACAGCCTGCCCGCTGCCGATCTCGACGTTCCGGTCACCTACCAGAACGAGCAGTTCTCGACCGAGCTGCAGCTGCTGTACAACGGCGATCGCCTGAGCGGGGTCATGGGTTATTACTACCTCGACGCGAATGCATTCAACGACTTCGATGTCGTTCTCGCACAGCTCGGGTCGATCATCAGCGTTCCCGGCCTGAATGCCAACACCGTCGGCGACGTCGACACGAAGACCTGGTCGGTGTTTGCCGACTTCTCCTACGACCTGAACGACTACTGGAGCGTCTCGGTCGGCGGCCGCTACACCTCCGACGAGCGCTCTTCCGTCGTTCTCAGGCGTACCTTCTGGTGCCCGCCGGATCCGCTTCCTGGATTCGACCCCAATTGCGACGGCTTGTCGCCGACCTTCGGTGGTACGGCGCAGTTGCTCGCGACGACGTCCGACTTCAACGGCAGCGACGAGTGGACCGAGTTCACGCCGCGCGCATCCGTGACCTGGACGCCGAGTGACGAGAACAGCGTCTACTTCTCCTACGCCGAAGGCTTCAAGGGCGGCAGTTTCGATCCGCGCGGCCAGACCTCGGCCGCACCCGATCTCGACGGTGACGGCACGGTATCGGACGCGGAGATATTCGAGTTCATGCAGTTCCTGCCGGAAACGGTAGCGTCCTACGAACTCGGCTGGCGTGCGAATGCGCTCGACGGCCGCCTGATGTCCAGCATCGCCGTGTTCTTCGCGGACTACGAAGACGTGCAGGTTCCGGGCTCCATCGGCGTCGACACCACCGGCGACGGCATCGAGGACACGTTTACCGGCATTACGACCAACGCCGGCGCCGCAGAAATCCCCGGCATCGAACTCGAGGGCAACTTCCGGGCCAATGACAACTGGTCGTTCCGCTGGGCGATCGGCTGGCTGGATGCCGAATACACGGAGTTCATCGACGCGAGCGGCCAGAACGTTTCCGACCAGGCCGTGTTCCAGAACACGCCGGAATGGACCGCGGGCGGCTCATTTACCTACGAACGACCGCTGTCATTGTTCGGTAATGGCGGCCAGTTCTATTTCATCCCGTCGATCGCGTATCGCGGCGAGGCCAGCCAGTTCGAGTTCCCGAACCCGTTGCTGGACCAGGATGCCTTCACGCTCTTCGACCTCAGCATCGTCTGGGAAGACGACGACGGCCACTGGCGTGTCGGGCTGCACGGCAAGAACCTCGGCGACGAGGAATACAAGGTTGCCGGCTATAACTTCCCGGGCCTCGGTCTGGAAGGTAACGTAACCGCCTTCTACGGCCCGCCGCAGACTGTAACCGCGACGGTCGAATACGTATTCTGATCGTCCCCGCGACGGGCCGGGAGTCACCCCCTCTCCCGGCCCGTCGCAATTTTTCAGTCCCGCACGAGGCCCCGCCATGAAGATGGACACCCAGTCGCCCGGCTATCGCGCCTACGTCATGTTCATCCTGGTGGTCGTCTACACCTTCAACTTCATCGATCGCCAGATCGTCGGCATCCTCGCCGTGCCGATCAAGGCTGACCTCGGCCTGACCGATACGCAGCTCGGCCTGATGGGCGGCCTGGCGTTCGCCCTTTTCTATACCGGCCTCGGCATTCCTGTCGCGATGCTGGCGGATCGCTGGAAACGAACCTGGATCATGACCGCGGCCCTGACGATCTGGAGCGGCATGACCGCGGTCTGCGGTCTCGCCAACAACTTCTGGCAGCTGTTCCTGGCCAGGCTCGGCGTCGGCGTTGGTGAAGCAGGCGGCGTCGCCCCGGCCTACTCCCTTATTTCGGACTACTTCCCGTCACATCAGCGCGCACGCGCCCTCAGCGTGTATTCCTTCGGTATCCCCATCGGCAGCGCGCTCGGCATCCTGTTCGGCGGTTATATTGCATCCAAGATCGACTGGCGCTTCGCGTTCTTTGCGGTCGGCATCGCCGGCATCCTGGTGGCGCCCATTTTCAAGCTGACCGTCGCGGAGCCCCCTCGCGGCCAGTACGACGTTAAGGGCCCGGACGCCCCGCCTCCCACGCTCGTGGAGATCGTCCGGCTGCTCATGCAAAAGCCGAGCTTCTGGGTCATATCGCTGGGCGCCTCCGCGTCGTCGATGATGGGCTACGGCCTGTTCTTCTGGCTGCCCTCGTTTCTTGTGCGCAGCTTCGGCCTGGAACTGCTCGAGGCGTCGGTGTTCTATGCCGGCATCCTGCTGATCGGCGGCATCGCCGGCACCTGGGCCGGCGGCTACATGGCGGATCGCTTTGGCGCCGGCAAGCGCAGCAACTACGTCATCATCCCGGCGATTGCGTTCCTCCTGACGATCCCGCTGTACGTGATGGCGATCCTGTCGCCGAACCTCACGACGACCTTCTTCGCCCTGCTGATCCCGACCGGTCTCGGACTGGCGTGGCTCGGACCGGTACTGTCGGCAATACAGCATGTCGTGCCGCCGACCATGCGCGCGACCGCGTCCGCCATCTTCCTGTTTATCAACAACCTGATCGGCATCGGCGCGGGTACGGTAGCGCTCGGCATCATTTCCGACAACCTCGAGGCACGCTTTGGTGACGACTCGCTGCGCTACGCCATCCTCGCGGGTACCGGCTTCTACCTGATTGCTGCTACTCTCTTCCTGGCGAGTGCGAAACGCCTCGCCAATGACTGGGAAGAATAAGATCGATACTCTCTCCGGCAAAGCGGCGATCGTTACCGGCTCGACGAGCGGGATCGGTCTCGGCATTGCCCGCCGGCTCGCTGCAGCCGGCGCCAATGTCATGGTCAACGGCCTGGGTGATCGTTCCCAGGTGGACGCGGCCGTCCGGTCCGTCTCGGACGCGGGGTCCGGGGACGTGGTCTTTTCA
>JBFIHC010000072.1:0-16406 GCA_041601995.1 Woeseiaceae bacterium
CTACAGCCATTCATTGACCTCGGCCACCGACTGCAGCCTGTCCTCCGGCTTCTTTGCGAGCATCATATTGAGCAACGACTGGTATTCCGCGAAGCGCGCGGGCAACAGAGGTATCGGCGCCTGCGCGTGTTTGTAGATGATCCCCATGGCCGTTTCCGCCTGGTACGGCTTCTCGCCGGTCAGCATCTCGTAGAAAATCACGCCGAGGCTGTAGATGTCGCTGCGCTGGTCGACGGGGTTGCCGTGGCCTTGCTCGGGGCTCATGTAATACGGCGTGCCGAAAATCTCGCCGCTGCCGGTAATCTCCATCTGCAGGCGCAGGCGTTTGGCCAGGCCGAAATCGATGAGCGCGATGGAATTGTCCCGCCGCAACATGATGTTGCCCGGCTTGAGGTCGCGGTGCAGGATGCCGACCTCGTGGATCCTCGCCAGCGCGCTCGCGATCTCGCGCAGGTAGCTGACGGCGACGTTGGTGTAGATCTTCTCGTTGATGCGCTGCCGGAGGTCGCCTGCGTCGAGGTACTCCATGGCAATGTGCGCATGATCGTCCGCGACGCCCAGATCGTATATCTTCACGATATTCGGATGATCGATTTCGGCGATCATCTCGTATTCCTGAAGGAAGCGATCGAACGCCGCAATGCTCTCGTCGTTTACGTCGGGAATCTGCCGCAGGACCTTGAGCACCATCTTGACGCCCGTCGTCTCGCGCTCGGCGAGATAGACGCTCGAGTGCGACGAAGTCCCCAGTTTCTTGAGGAACCGGTAGCCCTTGATCAGGGGGTCGATTCCGGCGGCCCTGTCACCGACGAACAGAGAACCGGTCGACGATACGCGGCGCCGCGCAACCAGGATGTCGCTGAGACGCACGATCAGACCATCGTGACTGAAATCCTCCCGCAGGAAAAAGGCGTCGGCACCTTTGTCGAGAACCTGGTCAGCCTCCTCCTTGCCACCGAAATAGACGACCGGCGGAAAGTTCGGGTTTTTCTTGAAGCGCTTCACGAGCTCGATGCCCTGCCGGTCGCCGAGCCGGCTGCCGAGCAGGATGATGTCGTTGCCGGCGCCCGAAAACTCGTCGGGCAAATGCCCGCTGACGACGGGGTCGAAGTCCGAGATGATCGCGTCGGGCCAGTGGGTGGAAATGTGATGCCGCAAAAGGCTGCGGAACTCGGCCTGGCCGTCGATGATCAGGAATCGAATGCTCATTCGACCGCGCCGGCAACCACGTCGCTACATGCCGATGGCTGGTTTCGGCCCCTTCCCTGTCGCCGGCTCGTCGGGCACGGCGAATCCCCTGTGCCGCGCCTCGCGCTCCTGCTTGGCGTTGTCGTTGCGGTGCTCCTCGAGGTTCTGCAGGTATTCCGCAGTGACGTCCCCGGTCACGTACTGGCCGGAGAAACAGGACGCATCGAACTCCTCGATTGACGAATTGTCGTGTCGCACCGAACGAATGAGGCCGTGCAAGTCCTGGTAGATCAGCTTGTCGGCCCCGATCAGTTTCGCTATTTCATCGACCTCGCGACCATTCGCAATCAGCTCTGTCGCGGCCGGCATGTCGATACCGTATACGTTCGGATAACGGACCGGCGGCGCCGCCGATGCGAAGTAGACCTTGTTGGCGCCGGCTTCGCGGGCCATGCGGATGATCTGCCGAGACGTCGTGCCGCGCACGATCGAGTCGTCGACGAGCAATACGTTCTTGCCCCGGAACTCCAGCCCGATCGCGTTCAATTTACGCCGTACCGACTTGGTGCGCTCCGCCTGCCCCGGCATGATAAAAGTCCGGCCGATGTAGCGGTTCTTGATGAAGCCCTCGCGGTATTTGACCCCGAGGTGATAGGCCACCTGTAGCGCCGACGTGCGGCTCGTATCCGGGATTGGAATCACGACGTCGATGTCGTGTTCCGGAAATTCGCGGACAATCTTGCCCGCGAGTTCCTCGCCCATTCGCAGCCGCGCCTTGTAAACCGAGATGTCGTCCAGGATCGAGTCGGGCCGCGCGAAATACACGTATTCGAAAATGCATGGGGTGTGGCGGACTTCGCCACGGTGCTCCCGGCTGTGCAGCTTGCCCCCGTTCTCGATGAAGATCGTCTCGCCGGGTTTGAGATCGCGGATGCGCTCGAACTGCAGCACGTCCAGCGCAACGCTTTCGGATGCAACCATGTAATCGTGGCTGCCATCTGCCTGGCGCTTGCCGAGCACGAGCGGGCGGATCCCGTTCGGATCGCGGAACGCGACGACGCCGTGGCCAACGATCAGTGCGACGACCGCGTAGCCGCCGGAACAGCGCGTGTGCAACGCCTCCACGGCGTCGAAGACCTGGTCGGCCGTCGGGTGGCCATTTGCGCGGATCTGGAGTTCGTGCGCGAATACGTTGAGCAGCACCTCGGAGTCCGAGTCGGTGCTGAGGTGCCGGCGGTCTTCGCGCGTCAGCAGATCGGCAAGTTCATTGTGATTCGTGAGGTTGCCGTTATGTGCCAGGCAGATTCCGTAGGGCGAGTTGACGTACAACGGCTGTGCCTCGGCGGATTTCGAGCCGCCGGCCGTCGGGTAACGAACGTGGCCGATGCCCACGTTGCCCGTCAATCCCAGCATGTGGCGCGTGCGGAATACGTCACGCACGAGCCCGTTGGCCCTGCGCTGCTGCAGGCCCTCCTCGCCCCACGTGACGATGCCCGCCGCATCCTGGCCCCGGTGTTGCATCACCGTCAGGCCGTCGTAGAGCGCCTGGTTGACGGGATTGCTGCTAACGATTCCGATAACGCCGCACATGATTCACTCCATGAATGTTACCGATCACCCGGGAATACAAGGGCGTCCGGCAACCTCACCGGCAGCGTCTCAGCGGGTGCTTCCGGCGTTATTAATTCGTAGCCCTGAGGGGCCATGACACTGATCCATTCGGCGACGATCTCGAGCCGAGGAATCAGCATGGAATTCTGCCACCAGTCATCGTTTTCGAAACCCGCGAACTTCCCGCCAAGGATACAGACTGCGATCACCAGAACACCACGAGCGAAGCCGAATGCCGAGCCGAGGAAACGATCCATCCCGGCCAGTAGAGACACCCGAATGATTTTCGACAAAAACCAGCTCAAGAGAGCGCCCATGGAGACGATGACCGCGAACAGGAATATCCGGCCGAACCACATCTGCATCTCTTCGGAATCGAGCCATCCCGCCATCGCTTTGCCCAGCGCGGGACCGAAGTACATCGCGGCCCAGATGGCGAACAATAGCGCCGCAATAGCGATCGCTTCCTTCACGAAGCCGCGCAGCAGTCCGATGACCACCGAGACGATGATCGCGATAACGATAATAATGTCGACGACCGGCATCAGCGATGGCGAGGCTTTCGGGCGCAACTCGAAGCGGGATGGAGGGAAATTCTAACAGAACGACTGCGCCGTGCATCCCGAATCAGGGATGCGGCACCACCTGTCCCTTGTGACCGGCTTTTGCGAGCCGGGCCGCCATCGCTTCCGCGCTCTCGCGGTCTTTCTGCGGCCCGATCCGCACGCGGTGAAGCTGGCCGGAATCCGTGGACAGCTGGCTGAGGAACGCGGCAAACCCCTGTTTGCGAAGGTCCGCCGCGAGCCGCTCGGCATTCTGCTGGTTACCGAAACTGCCGAGCTGTACGGCCCACATTCCCGTCGGTGAATCGGCCACCGCCGCGGGTTGCTTTGCTGCCGGTTGCGCGGCTTCCGGTTTTGCGGATTCCGGCTGCGGCTCGGATACCGGGCCGGGCTCCGGCTCGGGGGTCGATTCCTGCGCGGCCGCCTGTTCGCGCCCCGTCTCCGGCGTCGCGACCGACGCGGCGGCAGGCACCGGTTCGTCCCGGTCGCGTTCGAGCACCACCGTACGCGTCTCGCCGTCAGCAGCCTGTCCCGGCAGGGGGACGCGCTCGCTGACGATCTCGCCGCTTTGCGGCGGCCCGTCGAGAAAAACCGGCACGACCAGGACGGCGAATACGACAAGCACGGTCGCGCCGATGATGCGTTCTTTCAAAGCTCGATCCATTGTTGGCAGGTCATTTCCCAAGCGGTGGGGAGTATATCTCAGTCACACGCAGAGAGCCGCTCGAGAAACGGGCCCACCGTGTAAAAGGACCCGGTAACGAGGACGCTACCGCCGCTCCCGGCCATGTCGCGGGCGTTGCTGACCGCCTGCTCGGTGCTGTCGGCAACCAGGCAGGCTTTCCCGGTCTCGTTGGCAATGCGACGGGCAAGCTCGGCGGCCTCGATCGCGCGCGGGCTTGCCGCGGTGACGGCGATCCACCTGTCGACCAGTCCGGCCAACGCTCCAACGATGCCCTCGACGTTCTTGTCGTCGAGAATGCCCACGATCGCGACGGCGGCCGGCGCCTCGTGCTGCCGCAGGCTCGCTGCCAACGCTTCCGCGGCCGCGGGGTTGTGGGCCACGTCGAACAGCCAGCGATGTTCCCTCTCGACGGCGTGCATGCGTCCCGGCAGGCGCAGACTCGACAGCGCACGGCTGACGAGTTCGGGCACGAGGAACTCCCGCAGTCCGAGCGCTTCGAGGACCGCAAGCGCCCCGGCTGCATTTTGCAGCTGCATCGGCCCGCGCAGGCCCGGGTGCGCGAGGCCGGGTAGCTCGACATGACGGCCGTGCCAGGACCAGCCTCCGCCAGCACCGTGTGTCCAGGTATAGTCACGCCCGGCGCAGACGAGTTCTGCGCCGACTTTCTTCGCATGGGCCGCCACCGAAGTCGGCATATCCGTGCTGGCGAAAACGACCGGTTTCCCGGTGCGCATGATCCCCGCTTTCTCGTATCCGATCCTCTCGACGTCGTCGCCCAGCCATTCGCAATGATCCAGCGACACGTTCGTGATGAGCGACGCATCGGGCTCCACGACGTTGACCGCGTCGAGCCGCCCTCCCAGGCCCACCTCGAGGATGGCCGTCGTAACGCCGCTGGCATCGAATACGGCCAGCGCCGCGAGCGTGCCGAATTCGAAGTAGGTCAACGGGACTCCGCCGCGGGCCGCCTCCACGCACTCGAACGCGGCCACGATCTGCGCATCCACGGCCGGACAGCCATCGACAGTGATGCGCTCGTTGTAGCGCAGGACGTGCGGCGAAGTGTACGTCCCGATGACGCCGCTGCCGGCGAGCAGCGCGCGCAGCATCTCGACGCTGGAACCCTTGCCGTTGGTACCGCCGACAATGATGACCCTTGCCGGCCGCGCGAGCCGCATGCGGCCGAGCACCTCCGCCACGCGCTCGAGGCCGAGATCGATCTCGTCGGGGGACAGTGTCTCCAGACGGCGCAGCCAGTCAGGCAGCGGCAAACCGGGCGTCGACATCGCCGTCAGTCGATCTTGATCGGGCTCGGGCGGTGTTCGAACTTGGCCAGCAGGTCCGCAATCTGCTCACGCATTTCGCGTCGATCCACAATCATGTCCAGTGCGCCGTGGTCGAGCAGGAATTCGCTTCGCTGGAAACCCTCGGGCAACGTCTGCCGAACGGTCTGCTCGATAACGCGCGGGCCAGCGAAGCCGATCAGCGCGTCCGGCTCGGCGATATTCACGTCGCCGAGCATCGCGAGGCTGGCGGAAACGCCGCCCGTCGTCGGATCGGTCAGGACCGAGATGTACGGCACCTTCTTCTGTCCCAGCTGCGCCAGCGCGGCCGAGGTCTTCGCCATCTGCAATAGCGAGAACAGTGCCTCCTGCATGCGTGCGCCGCCGCTCGCCGCAAACGAAATCAGGGGCATGCCGTTGCCCGCCGCATGGCGCGCGGCACGGGAAAACCGCTCCCCGACGACCGACCCCATGGAACCGCCCATGAAACCGAACTCGAAAGCGCAAACCACGACCGGGCGCCCGAGCAAGGAGCCGGTCGCCGCCACGAGCGCATCCTTCTCGCCGGTCTTTTTCTGTGCCTGAGATATTCGGTCGCGATAGCGCTTGCTGTCGCGGAACTTGAGCGGGTCTTCCGGTTCGAGGTTGCCGTACAACTCCTGTACCGAGTCGGGATCGAGAAAAGCTTTCAGCCGCTGACGCGCCCCGATGCGCATGTGGAAGTTGCACTTCGGACAGACCTGCAGGTTGCGCTCCAGTTCATTGCGGTAAAGCTGCGCGTCGCACCGGGCGCACTTGATCCATACCCCTTCCGGCACCGACCGCGTGCGCTTTTCCGTGCTGATGCGCGACGGCATCAATTTTTCGAACCAGCTCATCCGCGCATCATATCCAAATTCCGCTACGGTCCCAATTGCAACGGTTCGGGAATACCCAGTTCATCCGGGTAGTAGACCTGTACCAGCGTCAGGCCGTGGGGCGGCGCCGCCATACCCGCTTGCGTCCTGTCCTTCCCGGCAAGCACCCTGGCGGCCCAGTCGACAGGCTCGTCGCCGCTGCCGATCGCGACGAGTGTGCCCGCGATATTGCGCACCATGTGCTGCAGGAAAGCATTGGCCCTGATGTCGAGTTCCACCCAGTCGCCTTCGCGCACCACGCTGACGTCGGTAACCTCCCGCACGGCGTTCGCTGCCTGGCAACCCGCCGCCCGGAATGCCGAGAAATCGTGCTCGCCGAGGAGCACCTGGGCTGCCTCGTGCATTCGGCGGTGATCGAGCTGGCGGTGCACCCACCAGGCCCTTCGACGGTGCAGTGCCGAACGTACGATGCGATTGAGTATGCGGTATCGGTAGCGCCTGGCGGTGGCTGAGTAGCGCGCGTGGAATTCATCGTCGACCGGCTTCACCCAGGTCACACAGATGTCATCGGGAAGGTTGGTGTTCGCCCCCAGCAGCCAGCCGCGGTCGCTGCGTTGCGCTACCGTATCGAAATGCGCCACCTGCCCGCTCGCATGCACTCCCGCGTCCGTGCGCCCGGCGCAGGTAACTTCGACGGGTTCGTCCGCAACCCCGGTGAGCGCCTGTTCGACCCGCTCCTGTACACCAAGCCCGGTGCGCTGGCGCTGCCAGCCGTTGTACGCGGTACCGTCGTACTCGATTCCGATGGCGATTCGCATGCTAGGCACTGCCGTCGCACCGCCCGTGAGCGCCGCGCGGAGCGCTTAACCCGGCAGCGATTCCAGCAGCTGCTGCGCCTGCTGGCGCTGCGATTCATCGCCCTCGTCGAGCACTTCTTCGAGGATGCTGCGAGCACCGCTCGGATCGCCCATGTCGACGTAGGCGCGGGCAAGGTCCAGCTTGGTGCCGACCTCCGTCATTGTGCGCGCTTCGTGCAGGTCATCGCTCATGTCATCCGGCGACAGCGACATCGTCGGAACCTCGGATGTCTCGTCGGAGTCGTCGAATCCGGGCCGCACATGCTCAACGGTGGCGTCATCTCGCGGCATGTCGACGGTATCGCCCATCTCGCTGACCTTGAGCGCTGCGGTCAGGTCGTCGAGATCGAGGTCGACGTCGGTACTGGCTACAGCGGGCATCTCGCCGGTCTCATCCAGGTTCAGGCTGCCGGTGAACACGTCGGGCGGCAGTGCTTCGGTCTTCGCAAAGTCGAAGTCGACTTCGTCATTGAGGGTACGCGCCAGGACGGTTTCCTCATCGTCACCTTCGTCGTCGAGTGAGGCCTGCAGCGTCTCTGCCTCATCGGGGAGAGCCTCAGCGTCGTCACGAGCATCCGAGGTCGTCTCGACCGCGAAGTCTTCCGGCAGTATCTGCGTCCGACCCGTGGCCTCGAGCAGGCTCTCGTCGAAGCCCACGTCGGTATCCTCGTCGACCTGCTGCATCAGCGGATTCTGGCCGGTCTCGTCCGCCGCCAACCGCATTTCAGAGGTGTTCGACAGCATGGTGTCGATATCCAGCTTCTCATTGAGGCTGGTATCGTCGGAATCGAAACTCGCGTGCACGCCGGTCGTCTCAGGATCGATTTTGGGATTCCTGCCGGTTGCCTCGGCGCTGTCGTCGAGAGCCTCGTTAAGGCCCGTGTCGTCGAGAATCTTCTGGCTCGCCGTAATGTCTTCGTCGTCCGGCTCGCCGAACTCTTCGAGGTCATCGAGCGAGCCGACTTCAGTTTCGGCCAGCGAATCGACGTCGAGGCCGAGTTCGTCGAGATTGATCTCCGCGGTTTCTTCGGGCGCGGGCTCGGCTAGCGGCTCCTCCACCGCGTCCGGAATCGACGGCAGCTCGGAGGTCGCATCGAAGCCTGAGAACTGCTCCTCGATCGTCGGGGTTTCACGAGGCCGTTCGGTACCCGGCATCTCCGCGGTGCTGTCATCTGCCGGCTCATCCTCTGTGAAATCGAAGTCGACCACGCCGCTATCGGCGGTACTCTTTTCCTCGGACAGCTCCTCGTCCAAGGCGAAGTCAACACCCTCATCGTCATCTTCCCCGGTCTCTTCGGCGCCGCTGAGATCAATGACCTCCTCCGCCGTGTCGTCCCCTGCCGTGAAATCGAAGACATCCTCGTCGTCGGCGCCGAGATCGATGACGTCGTCGCCGCCTTCGTCGCTCGCGCCGAAATCCATGTCCAGCGCACCACCGTCATCGGTATCGGCGTCGAATGCGAGATCGACGGCTTTCGTCGCCCCGGCCACACCTGCTCCGGCAAACAATGCATCATCCGCCGCGATCTGCTGGCCCATGATGACGATCTTGTCCCAATCGCCAGACTCGTCGTGACCCGCAACCTGGTGTACGCGCCGGGCCGCATCGATAAACGCATCCCGATTACCCCAAACGAAGTAGATCTCGCAAAGCTTGGTCAGCAGGTCCAGCTGTTCCGGATCCGCCTCCAGCGCGCCATTGACCAGGTCGGCCGCCTGGTCGTAGAGGCCGTAGGCCATGTGGAAGTCGGCCTCGGCGATCGGGTCGCTCTGGTCGAGGTTGACCGCTGTCTCGCTGCTGAACGTATCTTCCATTGACGCCAATGCGCCGATTTCCGTCGTCTGCCCGCCCATGCCCTGGTCGGGGCCGGGTGCATCGAGTGTATCCTCGTCGAGCGGGCCGATTCCGGTCGACCCCTGTTCGACGACGACGATCGATTCGTCGTCGCGCGATGGCGCACGCAGTGCCTCGGTCGACGACAGCCCGGTCTCGTCCAGATCGCGCGCGGCCATGCTCACGTTGCTCCATTCTTCGTCGTCTTCTCCGCGCCCGCGGCGTACGAACCAGAACAGCACGAGACCGGCAAGCAACACCGCACCCGCAATGATGAGCACCCACGTATTTGTGGCAATTCCGATAATCTTGTCGAGCAACGACGGCTCGGCACGCGTCGGCGCCGTGATCACGTTGCTCGGTGGCTGGATCGCAGTACCGGCTTCCTCATCCGCGGCCGCATCCTCGGCGACGTCGGGTTCGGTGAGCGGTTCATCCTCGGCCGCGAGCTCGTCCTCTCCAGTCACCGTCTCGTAGCCGGTGGGCTCGAATGATTCCGGCTCGTACAATTCGCCCCGGATCTCCGCAAGTTCCTGCCGCAGCGCCGCGAGTTCGTTGTCGCGGATCTCGATGAGCGATTGCTGCCGCGGAACGTCGGCCGCTTCCAGTTCCGAAATCCGGTCGAGAATCTCCTGCTCTCGCAGCGAGGTGTCGGGCTCCGCCGGTGTCGCTTCGGCGTCCTCGGGCGTTTCCGCACCGGTGCCGATGCCCACGGGTTCCTCGTCGGGCGGCACGAGCTGCAGGCTCGGGCGCGTCCTCGTTGCCACGGGCTCCGCGGGCGCAGGCGCAGGCGCGCCCCTCCACGCGGCATGCTGGCGCTGCGCCTCGTTCAGCGCATAAGCACGATCGATACGATAGATGTCGTCGGCGCTCGGGATTCTCAGCCGCGCGCCGGCACGCAGAATATTGATATTGCCGCCGAAGGCCTCGGGATTCGCCTCGTAGATAGCGAGCATCGTCTGGTTCATCGTCAGGCGGGAATCCGGACGGGAACGGGAGGCGATACCCCACAGCGTCTCGCCGCGCTGCACGACATGCTCTTCGCCGGATGCAGAATCGAACGACAGATCCGGCTCGCCGGCCTGCGGCTTCGGCTCGGGTGCCGGTTGGCGCTCACTGGGCGGCGCAGGTGCGGGTACGGGTGCGGGTATCGGGCTCGGTCTCGCCGTCGGTGCCTCCGCGGCCGGCATCGGGCGCGGCTCGGCCTGGCGTTCGATGCGGCCGCTGTCCGCCGGCGCGCTGCGCTGCGGCGCCGTCACGGCGGGGCGCGTTTCCGCGGCCGGCGGCGGCGCGAACGTCGGTGGATCGAGCAGCACCGTGTATTCACGCAGCAAACGGCCGCGCGACCACATGGCCTCGACCAGGAACGTGAGAAACGGCTCGGTAATCGGGCGGGTGGAAGTGACGCGGATGTAATTACCCTGCGAGGACCCGGACTTCACGACCTCGAACTTGAGATTCTGAAGGTAGTACGGCCTGTCGAGGCCGTATCGCTCGAAGGTCTCCTGAGATGCGAGTCCTACCTGGAGGTTCTCCAGTTCCTCCGGCGTCGCCGACAGCAATTCGATTTGCGCGCGCATGGGCGCGTTGAGCGCTGAATCAAGACGAATTTCGCCGAGGCCGAGGGCCCAGACGTTACCCGACAGCAATAAAACGAGCGCAAGCGAAAAACGATTGCATCGTCGCGGCATAATGATGGTCTCCAACTCCCCAGGTGCCTCTGCAGACGCCGCGCAGAGACATACGCATGACAGGCAATGCGGCCTCTCCTGTTGCCTGCGAACTATAGCCTATAAATGGTTTTTCGCCAAAATTTCAGCAATTTGGACGCTATTTAGAGCCGCGCCCTTACGTATGTTGTCGGCGACCACCCAGAGATCAATTCCGCGTGGATGAGAGATGTCTTCGCGCACGCGGCCGACAAAAACGGGGTCGCGTCCGGACGCTTCCGTGACCGCGGTCGGGTATGCCCCGGTCTCCACGCCGTCGAGCAGTTCGACGCCCGGTGCGGCGCGCAACAGTTCGCAGACCTGCGCCGCGGAAATCTTCTCCCGCGTTTCGATGTGCACCGCCTCGGAATGGCCGTAAAACGCAGGAATCCTGACGGCGGTCGGGTTCACGAGAATGTCGGGGTCGCCGAAGATCTTGCGAGTCTCCCAGACCATCTTCATTTCTTCCTTGGTGTACCGATTGTCCTGGAACGCGTCGATATGCGGCACCGCGTTGAAAGCGATCTGCTTTGCAGGTCCTTCCATTTCCAATGGACGGCCGTTCAGCAGCGTGGTCGCCTGCCGCACCATTTCCTCGATGGCGCTGCGTCCGGCGCCGGAAACAGCCTGGTAGGTGGCGACATTGATCCGCTCGATGCCAACCGCGTCGTAGATCGGTTTCAACGCAACGACCATCTGGATCGTCGAGCAGTTCGGATTCGCGATGATGCCGCGCTTCGTATGGTCAGCGATCGCACCGGCATTGACCTCGGGCACGACGAGCGGAATGTCGTCGTCGTAGCGGAAGTGCGAGGTGTTGTCGACCACGACGCAGCCGGCTTCGGCGGCCCGCGGCGCATATTCCGCGGAAATCGATCCGCCCGCCGAAAACAGGCCGATCTGCACCTTTGAGAAGTCGAATCCCGCAAGGTCCTCGACGGTAAGTTCGGAGTTGCCGAACTCCACCGTCATCCCCACGGAGCGCTCGCTCGCGAGCGCGTAAAGCTTGCCAACGGGAAACTTGCGCTCTGCAAGAATCTCCAGCATGGCTTCACCGACGACGCCCGTGGCGCCGACGACAGCAACATCGAATCGATCTGTCATTGTCCTTTCTTCGTGATGGCTGGTGTTACCGACTGTACGTCGGCATTTTGCGCGCGATTGCGCAGATAGTGATCCATGATGACGAGCGCCACCATTGCCTCGGCGATCGGGGTTGCGCGCAAGCCGACGCAGGGATCGTGGCGGCCCTTGGTCACGATCTCGGTCTCCTTGCCGCTCCTGTCGATCGTCTTGCCGGGCACGGAGATGCTCGACGTTGGCTTCAGCGCGATGCTCGCCAGCAGGTCCTGGCCGGAGGAAATGCCTCCGAGCGTACCGCCGGCGTCGTTCTTGCTGAAGCCGCTGCCCGACATTTCATCGCGATGCTGGCTGCCGCGCTGTGTGACGGCCGCGAAACCGGCGCCCACCTCGACGCCCTTGACCGCGTTGATGCTCATCAGGCCGCGCGCGAGGTCTGCCTCGAGCTTGTCGAACACCGGTTCGCCGAGCCCCACGGGCATGTTCCTCGCAAGCACGCTGATTTTCGCGCCGATCGAATCGCCCTGCTCCCGCAGCTCGTCCATGAACGTCTCCAGTTCAGGGACCCGCGACGGGTCGGCGCAAAAAAACGGGTTATCGTCGATCGCATCGAGATCGCTGGCACCGAGTTCGATGGGGCCGAGCTGGGAGAGATAGCCGCGAATCTGCACGCCCAGTCGCTCGCGCAGGTATTTGCGGGCGATTGCCCCGGCGGCGACGCGCATCGTCGTCTCCCGGGCCGACGAACGACCACCACCGCGGTAATCGCGAATGCCGTATTTCTGCTGATAGGTGTAGTCGGCGTGCCCAGGGCGGAACTTGTCCTTGATATCGCCGTAGTCTCTCGACCGCTGGTCCTTGTTCTCGATGAGCAGCCCGATCGGCGTGCCGGTGGTGAGGCCCTCGAACACACCGGACAGTATCTGTACCTGGTCGGGTTCGTTGCGCTGCGTAGTATGGCGGGAGCGGCCCGGACGGCGGCGGTCGAGGTCCGCCTGGATATCCGCCTCCTCGAGCGGCAGCCCGGGCGGACAACCGTCGACGATGCAGCCCAGCGCGCGGCCGTGGCTCTCGCCAAACGTGGACACGACAAACAGCGTTCCGAAACTGTTACCCGACACCTTTCAAATCTCCGGCGGTCAGCAAAAACACGCCCTGCCCGCCATGCTCGAACGTAAGCCAGACAAATGCAACATCCGGGTAGGCGGCTTCCAGTGCCTGCTGGCTGTTGCCGACCTCGCAAACGAGGATTCCATCATCGGACAGGAACCGCGACGCATCATGCAGGATGCGTGCTACCGAATCCAGACCGTCGTCGCCTGCCGCGAGCCCGAGCTCGGGCTCATGGCGAAACTCGTCGGGCAGCGACTCCATGTCGTCACGATCGACGTAGGGCGGGTTGCTGACGATCAAGTCGTATCGGCGCCCTCGCAGGCCGTCGAAGAAGTTCGATTGGACCAGACGCACACGCGCGCCGACGTCATGCGCCTTCACGTTGATCGCGGCTACCTCGAGCGCGTCGGCGGAGATGTCCACCGCGTCCACCGTCGCTTGCGGAAACGCACGGGCAAGCGCAACAGCAATGCAGCCGCTGCCGGTGCCGAGGTCGACGATCGAGCGCACGCGGTCCGGGTCGACCCAGGGTTCGAAGCGCGCGTGGATCAGCTCCGCGATGGGCGAGCGCGGTATCAGCACACGTTCGTCCACGTAGAACCGCATCCCCGCGAACCAGGCCTCGTTGATGAGGTAAGCTACCGGTACGTGCTCGCGAATACGGCGCTCCACGAGCGTTTCGAAGCCCTCCAGCTCTTGCGCCGCCACCCGGCGCGAATACACGCCCGGCGCATCATCGTGCGACAGACCCAGGTGCGAGAAGACCAGCCATGCCGCTTCGTCGGTGGGATTGTCGGTGCCATGGCCGTAGGCCAGGCCGGCCGCGGCGAAACGCTCCGCCGTCCGCCGTATCAGTTGTTCGACATTCAAGGGATTCTGGTCGCTTTCTGCCACTATCGGTCTCGCGCTTGCAACGCCAATTACGGGACCCATCTCATAATCGCACACGGCTGCTGTAGAATCGCGCCTCTGGACCGCTGCTTTCCGGAACTCATGCAATCCCGAAATATCATAATTGCTCTCGTACTTGGCGTCGCGATCGCGGCGGGCCTGGCATTCGCGCTGCGCGATGCCCGCGAACCGGGCGTATCGCTGACCGCCACGGTGCTCCCTGCGGGCAATGAATTGCCGGACTTTACGCTACTCGATCAGCATGGCGCAGCGGTCGACCGCTCGGCGTTCGAAGGTCAGTGGGACGTCGTTTTCTTCGGCTTCACCAACTGCCCCGACATCTGCCCCGCGACCATGACGGTGCTCGGGCAGGCGAAACGCGAGATGCAAGCGCGGGGTCAGGACCCTCTGCCGCGATTGGTACTCGTGAGTGTCGATCCCGAACGCGACACGCCGGAAGCCATGGGGCGCTACGTCGCCTATTTCGGGGACGACAATCTCGGCCTGACAGGTGAACTCGCAGAGATCAGGAAGCTGACCGACGCACTGGGGGTCTTCTTCCAGAAAGCGTCAGCCGATGGGGAAGTATACGGCGTGGACCACTCCACGGTCGTTCTGGTCATCGATCCCGAAGGCCGGCTGAAGGCGCTGTTCAGCGCGCCGCACGAGGTCGCGAATCTTGTCCACGACCTGCCGTTGATCATGGCGACCGAGCAATGATGCGCCTGGCCACGCTGATCGCTGTGCTCGCCATGGCCGCGGGCTGCGGCGGCCACGAGGGTCCGCCCGTGGTCGCGACCGACGTCGTGGTGACCGCAGCCGCCGCGGGGATGCCGATGGCGGCCGGTTACCTGCGGATAAGCAACGAGTCCGGCGCAGCGATCCAGATCACTCGTGTTTCCAGTCCCGAGTACGAATCCGTCGAGATGCATGAAACGGTCATCGAGGACGGCATCGCACGGATGCGAGCGATTCCCGCGCTGGAGATCGCGGACGGCGACACGATCGTCTTCGAGCGTGGGGGCAAACACCTGATGCTGATGCAGCCGGTCCTCAATCCCGGGACGATCACGCTCAATTTTTATTCGGGGGACGTTTTGCTCCTGAACGTCAGTGCCGAGTTCACGGCTGCAATGGAATAGAGGCAGTAACCGCGCCATGCTCTCCCGACTGTTCGTATTCATGCAGTTCCTGCTGCCGAAATACTGGCTCACGGCGACGGTGTACCGCGTCACGCGCATTCGCCTGCCTGCCGTCAAGAATGCGCTGATTCGCGGTTTCCTGAAGCTCTATGACGTCAGGCTCGACGAGGTCAGCGGCCGCGTTCCCGAGGACTTCGCGACGTTCAGTGACTTTTTCATCCGCGAACTCAAAGAAGGTTCGCGGCCGGTCGATCCGAACCCGGCTACGATCGTCGCGCCGGCGGACGGCACGCTGAGCCAGGCAGGGGCGTTGCGCGGCAACCGCATACTGCAGGCCAAAGGCATCGATTACACGATCGAGGACCTGCTTGCCGCCGACGTCGACAAAGCGGTCGAATTCGAGGACGGTGTTTTCGCCACGATCTACCTCGCTCCCTACAATTACCACCGCGTGCACGCACCGGCTGACGGTGAACTCGTCGCAGCACATTACGTGCCGGGCGACCTGTTCAGCGTGAATGGCAGCACGGCCGCGCACGTGCCGGGATTGTTCAGCCGCAACGAGCGGCTCAACCTGCATTTCACCACCGCCGTTGGTCCGATGGTGGTCGTACTCGTCGGCGCATTGAACGTGGGCAGCATCTCGACGCCCTGGAGCGGCGAGATACGGCCGCGAAAATCAGGCGTGGTGGAGAGCATCGATCTGTCGGCCGCTCCCCGCAGCGTTCGCAAGGGTGATTTGCTCGGCTGGTTCAACATGGGGTCCACGGTCATCCTGCTGCTGCCTCGGGACAGTTGCGCGTGGCACGATGACTTCAATGCCGGCGTCACAACGGTCGTGGGCAAGGCGATCGGCGAACTGGCGGTACCCGGCGCGTGACCTGGAGGGCGTCGTCCGGCGCTGTCGTAGCTCGGCAGCGCGCCGACATGGAGGAACGTGCGCGCCTGTTTTTCCGCGCCCGCGAGGTTCTCGAAGTCAGCACGCCCGCGCTCGGCCGCCATACCACCACCGACCCCAATATCGAGAGCCTGCGCGTCGCTGGCGATGCCGGCGGCTCGCTTTTTCTGCAGACGTCCCCGGAAGCGTATATGAAGCGGCTGCTCGCCGACGGCTATCCCGATATCTACGCGATGTGCCGCGTGTTTCGCGGCGGCGAGGCCGGCCGGCTGCATCAGCCGGAGTTCACGATGGTGGAATGGTACCGGCACGACTTCGGGCTCAATGACATGATCGCCGAGACCGTGGCGTTCATTGCCGACCTCCTCGGCCAGCCCGCGCTGCTGGATGCCACGCAACTCGAGTACGGAGAAGCATTCCGGCAACGGGTCGGCCTTGACCCGTTCACCGCAACGATCGACGACCTGGCTGACACCGCGGGCGCCGATGCGCGCATGCTCGAGAGCATTGGCGGCGATCGTGACGCCTGGCTCGATTTGCTGCTCGCGACGCGTGTCGCGCCCGGCTTCGCCGCAGGCAGGCTGACCGTCCTGCGCCATTTCCCCGGCAGCCAGGCTGCGCTTGCGCGAAGCTGCCCTGAGGATGACAGTGTGGCGGACCGTTTCGAGGTTTTTTTCGGAAGCACGGAACTTGCC
>JBFIHC010000073.1:0-15899 GCA_041601995.1 Woeseiaceae bacterium
AATCTGGCGCAAGGCGACGAGATGAACCGTGCATCGAAGCTCGGCGAGGATTTCGCGCGTGGCAACGAAACACTGGTAACCGAGCGCGCCTATGAAGCGGTCGCGGGTCGTGACGGTCTTTGCTTCGAGCGTCAGGATCAGGATGACTTGCTGTTCCCGTATTATCGGGTTTCTCAAGTCGAATGACCTTTCAGGAAAGGCCTGCCGACTCAAGGGGCTTACACTTTATCAAAGCGAGCGACGGTTCGCCCGTGTGCAGTGATCTCCAGGCCGGGAACTGCGTGTTCGTTACGACCGACTGGAATCCCGATTGTCCGGGCGCGACCGCGCCGCCGGGTACTGGACTCGCAGTTCCTTTCTCGAAATTGCCGATTCCACTCCCTGGCTACCCGGCGTTTGATTCGCGTTAGCGGGAAACTCCGGAGTGCATAAATGGGTTATGCTCTAGCGCATGGACGGCAATAATATGCGCGGAGTCGCGCCGGCTTCCCAGGCGGGCTCGAGTTCCCGGCTGAGGTCATTGTCTTGTTGACGCCGATCATGCCCAGGCTCTTATGTTTACCGTTGATCAACTCGTAGCCCATGCGATAGGCGACTACTTGCTGCAGAGCGAGTGGATGGCCGTCGAAAAGACGAAGCGATCGTTGCCAGCGCTCGTGCATGCTCTCGTCTACCTCATTCCGTTCCTGTTCATCACGCAAAACCCTCTTACACTCGCGGTGATCGGTGGCACGCATTTCGTTATCGATCGCTGGCACCTGGCACGGCACGTGGCGTGGTTGAAAAATCGGCCATGGCCGGGCAGCGCACCGTGGCGCGAGTGCAGGGAAACCGGATTTCATCCCGATACGCCGCCGTGGATGTCGGCATGGTTGGTCATCATCATCGACAACATCATGCACATAGTGATCAATGGTCTTGCGATCACCTATATCGGCGCCTGACGGGAGCGCGCCGGAAATACTCAGGAGAGAGCTTCCCGCGTTTCGAGATAGCCGCAAGGGCAGAGTTCAATACATTTTCCGCAGCCCTCGCAGACGTCGAATGCAAACGCATAGTAGTGGCCGGGGCGGGTTTCCGCGACGCGTGTAAAACCACTGCGGTTGCAATACATGAAACACTGCCGGCAGTCGAAACAGAGACCGCATGACATGCAGCGTGCCGCTTCCTCGATTGCTTGCTCGCAAGTCAGGGTGAGATCGATCTCGGCATCTGGGTCGGCAAGCCAGTCTGATTCCGACCGACGGAGCGCTTGCGAGCGCTGTCGATCCGCGTAGTAGTCGGCCTTGACGGAACCTTGCATCAGCGGCGGCTTACTCGGCTGCGGGGAGGGTTGTGCGAGCCCCCTTAATTCCGCGTGTGCCGACTCCGCCGCATGGCGTCCCTGTCCTACAGCCCGACTGGCGATGCCCGGTCCGAGATCGTCGCCGCCGGCAAACAGCCTGTTCTGCAGCCTGCCGTCGTCCCGCGGTCGTAACCATGATCCGGCCTCCAAGACGCCGTCGGCCATGCTCCACCCCGGCTCCTGCGAGATCGCGACGATGATGCTGTCCGCGGTCAGGTACTCGACCTGCCCGGTGATCGCTTCAGGGCGCCGTCTCCCGTCACTGCCGGGTTCGCCGAGGCGCATGCCCTGAACTTCGACGTGGCGTATCTCGTCGCCGTCACGAACGATTCGCGTCGGGACGGCGAGGAATCTGAACGCGACTCCCTCGCGGCGCGCGTCCTCGACTTCGCGTGTCGTGGCCGGCATCTCGGATTCACTGCGCCGATAAATGAGGGTTACGGAACAGCCATCCCGACGCGCGCTGCGCGCCGCGTCGACTGCGGTATTTCCGCCGCCGATCACGAGGACGTTGCGGCCGCAACCGGTTTGCTGTCTTTCCTTGCGCCGGCGCAGGAACTCGATGCCGGAAATGACGCCGGGACCAGTCTCGCCCGGGATACCGAGACGTCGTGCCGCCTGCGCTCCCAGCCCCAGGAACAGGACGTCGTGTTCTGTCCTGAGTTGATCCAGCGTGATGTCTTCGCCCACGTCGATGGGGCTGGCGACGCCGATGCCGAGGCCGAGAATCCGATCGACCTCCGCGTCGAGAACGTTCCGAGGCAGCCGATAGTCGGGTATCGCGTGTCTCAACATGCCGCCGGGGCGCTCGTCCCGGTCATAAATTGTCACCTCGTAGCCGCGGACTGCCATCTGGTAGGCGAAGGAGAGGCTCGCCGGCCCGGAGCCGACCACGCCCACCGACTCCGGCTGTCGCCGGCCTGAAGCTTCCGGGAGCGTCAGGCCCCTCGAAAGCCCCCAGTCGCCGAGAAACCGTTCCATCGCATTGATCGATACGGCGCCGTCCTTGTCGGCACGGCTGCAAAGGTCTTCGCAGGGATGCGGACAAATTCGGCCAATGGTGGCGGGCAGGGGATTGAATTGGACGAGCCGCCGCCAAGCCTCATCGAATGCTTCGTCGAGGCTCAACCCGTTCTTGTCGCACTGCGCGATAATTCCCAGCCAGCCTCGAATATCGCCGCTGCTCGGACATCTCGCCTGGCACGGCGGGAGTTTCTCGAGTTGTCGTGCGTATATCTGGAACGGCAGCTCGACCGACGCTCCTGGTTTCGAATCAGTGGTGGACACGGTCTGCTGCCCGGCCAGTCCGGCCATTCTTTCCAGCTCTCTTGCTCGGGAAATTTGCCGCGACGAGATTCCACATCAGATTGCCGATGTAGGCAGGATGCAGCGTTCGCACGAAAACATTGGTGTACGACGCGCTGCCGCTGAAGAGGTCCCACAACACGCCGGACATTCTTTGTGGACTGCCGGTTTGCTGTTGCTCGTGAGCCGTCATCTGCAGGATTCCGCGGCGTGCAAACCGGGCTTTTTGTACCAGGCTCGCGACATTGAAGACCAGTTTTCCGACCTTGTTATCGTTGCTGATCCTGCGGCAGAGCGGTGCATAGTGGTCGTGAAACGCCTGTGAGCTGACACCATGGAAGATGGCGGTCTTGGCGGCCGCTTTCGAGGTCCGGTACGCCGCTCCGATGCCGTCCTTGAACAGGCGGGTCGATCCGCTGTCGCCGATCAAGACGAGGCGGTCGCCGTACACCGGCTTGGCGGGTCGAATATTGATGCGCGGGTAGCAGTGGCAAACATGGCCGGGGATTTCGCCGCCCGGAAACCGCTCCCGCACTTCGGGCGCCGTGAAAAACCGGTCGATCAGGTCTTCGTCGATGTCGTCGCCCAGCAGGCACAGCGTGACGTAATCGCCCTTGGGGATCAGCGCCGCAAACTCCAATCGCGGTATGTCGAGCAGGAAAACGTGCATCGAAGGACCGAACGTCTCGCGGATGACGTCGCGGCCGAGGTGGAATTCACAAATGAACGTCTTTGTTCTCTCGGGACGGTTGAACTCTGCCGACCCGGACTCGAGTTGTTCCACGAGCCTGCTATTAATACCGGTTGCGATGACGACAAGGTCGTAATCGGCGCTGAACTGATCGGCACAGCTCACCGTCATGCGGTCGTCCTCGCGCCGGACATCGGCGACCAGCCTGGGAATCAGCCGGGCTCCCTTTTCCTGTGCCAGGTCGAGGAGGAAGCCGTCAAAGCTATGGGTCTCGAGCAGTTCAGAGGAACGTGGACCGTTGCCGCGATAAATAGCGGCAATACGTTTTTCCATTAAGGGCGTCGCGATTTCGACGTCGCCGACGTCCATGTGCAGCGTGTAAGACTCGATTCCCCGCTGGACTACGCAATCCGGCAGCCTGATTCCTTCGGTCGCCAAACGCTGCACGAGCGACTCGGACACGATGCCGCCGCAATGATTGCAGCCAGCGGGCCCCCGGTGGCAGAAACGCCGCGGCTCGTAGATGTCCACTCCAATATCGAGGCCCATCATTTCCACCATGTTCAGGAAGAAGTAACTGAACATGGACCCGGCGGGGCCGGCGCCGATGACCGCAACGCTGGAACCGTCCTGCAGGGCCATAGCGTCGACCTGCTTACGCGTTGCTTCTCCGCTCCCAAGGAGATCCAGTCTCCCGATCATTGCTCCCGCCCGGCGCAGGCGTGCTGCGCGACAATTATTGTGCTTGGTACCTCGCCAGCCTTTCGGTCAAATCGCGAATTCGGTGCGACATCGTCTGGACAACGCGATACGCCAGTGATGGATCCTCGTGGATACCGCCCAGGAAGTTCTTCTTGTCAACGGACAGAATTCGAGAGGGTTTCAGGGCGCGGATCGTTGCCGTCCGGACCTCGCGTTCGAAAAGCGCCATCTCGCCGAAGAATTCGTTCGGCCCCATCGTCCGAAGCCGGAGTTCCTTGCCGTCAGATTCGACGATCGCCTCGACTTCGCCATCCTGGATGACGTACATGCAGCTGCCCCTGTCTCCCTGCCGGAAGACTACCTCGCCTTTCTTATATTCTTTTCCGAGGCCGGCCATATTGAAGATCCGCTCTTGTCAACGGATTTATACCCTTCAGATGTTATCCACTTTCGATAGCTTCGAATGTCAGTATTTGCCGAAGCCTTGCGGCGTATTGCCGGGGAGTTTCCCTGAAAGACGGTAATCGCGCGGCAAAACTGGTCCGGGTGAGAGGCAAAAACTGTACCTTAGTACGGCAGGATCGCGCCCGGATCGACTAAACTACATGCTGGGGAAGTGGCATCTAACGAAGGCTTCGGGGGCAAGTTCCCGGAGAACGGGGTCGATGATCGGGAATGAACGCCACAACCTTGCTCACGCAGTAGCAGGGCTTCTCATCCTGGCGTTCTTCGTCTGGACCTTCAACCTGCTGTTCAGCATCCAGAGCAACTGGGCGGAATCCAATGAAGTGATCGCGATGGACAAGGACGTTCACGCGCTGTTCGACCCGTGGCGCAACCTGAACCGGCCCGGTAACGACGTCCTGGAAAACTACGAAGTCGACGCCCAGGTAACGATGCTGGGGCGCTATCTGCAGGAATACCGACAGGCTCGCGGTCGCCTGGACATGCACAGCCACTCCCAGGTCGACCTCGGCACATTTTATGCGGGCATGGACGCTGCCGCGCTCGAAATGGAAGCACTGGCGCGGCGCGTGCTGGAACTTGCCGCGCAGCGGGAAGCGCTGCGGCTCGCCGGCGCCGACCCGACCCTGATCAGTGCGGCTGAGACCGAAGCGGCCACGACGATGGCGCGCATGGACCAGGCATTCCAATCCGGCCTTGAAATCATCGCGAGCATAGACCGGTTACTCGACCAGAGGCTGCTGAATCTGGATGCGGCGCGACGCGGGGGGGTCGGCAGTCTCTACCTCATCGTCATCGTGGCGCTGGTCAGTTCGGCGTTGAGTCTCGCCCTGCTGCGCAGAACGGCGGTGCAGGGGGAGGCGTTGCGCGAAAGTTCGGAGCGGCTGAATGCGATCGTCAACAATGTCGTAGACGGGATCGTGACCGTCGACGAACAAGGCATCATCGAGTCGCTGAATCGCACCGCGGAGAAGATGTTTGGCCGTACCTCGGACTCGGTAGCCGGGCACAACTTCCGCAGCCTCCTGCACTCGGACAGCAGGGCGCTCTATGACCCCGCGGACTTCGACTCGGGCCCGCAGCCCGCCGAGAACAAATCCAGGTTCACCGGTATACGCCGTGACGGTTCCGAGTTTTCGATGGAACTCGAAGGTACGCGGATCCACGTGCACGATCGCTGGATCATCGTCCACATCGTAAGAGACGTCACTGAGCGCAAGCGTGCGGAGAAGCGCCTGCAGCTGGCTGCCACCGTCTTCGAGAATACCAGCGAAGGCATCATGATCACCGACAGCGCGGGGCGCCTGCAGTCCACTAACCCGGCGTTCACGGCCATCACCGGTTTCGCCGCCGACGAGGTGATCGGACAAAATCCGCGAATTCTGCAATCCGGACTTCAGTCGCCCGATTTCTACATCAAGATGTGGGAGACAATCGCCGAAACCGGCCGTTGGCAGGGCGAGATTATCAACCGGAGGAAGAACGGCGAAGCCTATACCCAGTGGCTGAATATCAACGCGGTCAAAGACGGTAGCGGCAAGGTTACGCATTACGTCGGTGTGACCTTCGACATCAGCGAACTCAAGGCATCCGAACGCATGAAGGACGAGTTCATCGCTACGGTCAGCCACGAGCTGAGGACGCCGTTGACCTCGATTCACGGATCGCTAAGCCTGCTCGATAGCGGCGCGGCCGCCGTATCGCCGGAAGACTCTGCAGAATTGGTCCGTATAGCGAAAGGCAACAGCCAGCGGCTTGTACGCCTGATCGACGACATTCTCAGCATCGCAAAGGTCGAGTCAGAAAAGATGAAGTTCCACCTGAGGCAGGTGAATCTCGCGGAACTGGTGGTCAATGCCGCGGAGTCCAACGACGACTACGCGAAGCAGTTCGGCGTTCGTATCGATGTGGAGCCGGGTACGGAAGATGCACGGGTGCTCGGCGACAAGGACCGCCTGATGCAGGTCCTTACGAACCTGCTGTCGAACGCCGTCAAACACTCGCCCGAAAACGGCGTCGTCAACGTGGCAACGGCGCGCAAGAACGGCTACTGGCGGGTCACGGTTACCGACAATGGCCCGGGAATCCCGGAATCGTTTCACGGGGAGGTATTCCAGAAGTTTGCGCAGGCGGATGCGACGGACCGGCGCAAGCGCGGCGGTACGGGGCTCGGTCTCAGTATTTCGAAGGCCATCATCGACAGGCTGGGCGGCCACATCGGATTCGATTCCGATCCCGGCGTCCGCACCTCTTTCTATTTCGAGTTACCGATGATGCAGCCGCATTGGGACATGGAGGTGGGCGGCGAGCGCATTGTAGCCAGCACCGGGCTGCAGGTGCCCGCGGAGTGAAACGGCCATGCGGGATCGGCACCTGAACAGGATACTCTACGTCGAGGACGACGCGGATATACGCAAGATTGTGTGCATATCGCTCGAGATGATCGGCGACTACACCGTGGCCGCGTGCGGATCATGCGCCGAGGCACTGCAGGTTGTCGATGACTTCGGCCCCGACCTGCTGCTGCTTGACGTCATGATGCCGGACGTGGATGGTCCATTAACGTTACGGAAACTGCGCAGGCGGGACACGGCTGCGGATGCGCCGGCGGTATTCATTACCGCCAAGGTGCAGGCCGGGGACATGGAGCACTACAGGGAGCTGGGCGTCGTCGACGTGATCGTCAAGCCGTTCGACCCCATGACGCTCTCCGAAAGGATCGAGCACATCTGGCAACGATACGGGGGTGACGGGCATGTCGACGCCGGATGAAATAGTCGCGAGGGAGCTGGCGCGGCTGGCCGCGAATTTCCTCGCGCAGTTGCCGCGTGAGCTGAAGGCCGTCGAGAACGAGGTGACGGCGTGGCTCGACGCGCCGCAGAATACGAGGCGCTTCGAAGTCCTGAGTCACCGGGTGCACCAGCTGAAGGGCTCCGGCAGTACCTTCGGCTGCCCGGGAATCAGCCGGGCGGCACGAACGCTCGAGCAGCGCATGGGAACTTACCGGCGCGAGCTCGATGCTGGCCAGCGGCCGGCCACCGCGGACGTTGAATCGGCGATGGCGCAGCTGCAGAATGAAGGACGGCGAGCGCAAACGGGGCTGCGCCGCCTGGAGGGGGAGAATGAGAGTACTTCTGATCGAAGACGATGAGTCGATCCAGGAGCTGCTGCGCGTCTACTTCGAAGCCAAGGGGCATGCAGTCAGCGCGGCGGCGGACGGTGTCGAGGGGCTGAAAACGTTCAACGCCGCGTTGCCGGAACTCGTGCTGCTGGACGTGGGCCTGCCGAAACTCGACGGCTGGGCCGTGCTTCAGGCCATCCGTGCGTCTTCGTCGGTTCCGGTAGTGCTGCTGACGGCGCTCGACGACACCGAGGACGTGGTCAGAGGGCTCGCCATGGGCGCGGACGATTACCTGACAAAGCCATTCGACGTTCGTGAACTCGATGCGCGCGTGCAGGCCATTCTGCGCAGACTGGATCCGCAGCAGAAGGTCACCAGTTTCGACGTCGGCCGCATCCACATCGACGATCGCAGCAAGACCGTGACTGTCGGCGATTCGTTCCTGTCCCTGTCCCCGAAGGAATACAAGCTCCTGAAACTGCTGGCAAGTGAACCGGGGCGCGTTTTCTCCAGCGACGAAATCATCGCGCACCTCTGGCCCGACAGCGATCGTGCGGCGGCCAATGACGTGAAGCAGTACATCCATCTGTTGCGCGGCAAGCTGTACCGGTCCGCCGACATCGGCGATCCGATCGAGAACATCAAGGGATTCGGCTACCGCCTCACCAGCTGAGCCTGTTTACCGATGGCTTTTTGACCCGATTTTGACTTTGCCCTGACGCGGCTTCTATGGTCGCGCGCGCCCGCGCACCCGACAATGACTCCCAGATGACGTAGCCGATGCGTACTAGCGCTGAAATTGAGCGCGTTGCCGACAAACGGGTGGATAGTCAATTGTCGATCACAGGGCTGCAAACATCTCCCTCAAGCAATACCAACGGTATTGCGAACCCGATGCGGCGGATACTCCGGTATCCGCCGCTTTTTGAAGCGCACAGGGGCATCGTCCGCACCGGGGTTCGCGCGCGGCCGGGATCGAAAGGCGGCCTGGCGCGGAGTCACTGTTTGGGGGGGTCGTCGCACTCGTCCTTCCGGCTGCACGCGCCGCACTTCGTGGAACGCCGCCGCGCGTCGGCGTCGTGCTTCTCGAGCCAGAGCTGGAACACGGCCCAGGCCCCGCAGAGCGCGACGATCAGGGCCAGAGGCAGGAGATAGCTGGTCATCGTGGCCGGCCCCTCAGGACGTGCTGAACAAGCCGGCAAATCCCATGAAAGCCATCGACAGGATGCCGGCAATGATCAGGTTCATCGCCGTTCCCTGGATCAGCTTCGGGATATTCGATAATTCCGACTCCTCGCGCAGGCCGGCGAGCAGCACCATCGCCAGCGTAAAGCCGATGCCGGCGCCAAGCGCGTAAACAATACCCTCCACGAAGCCGTAGCCGCGGTTCGTCGCAAAAATCGCCAGGCCGAGGATCGCGCAGTTCGTCGTAATCAGCGGCAGGAAGATGCCCATGGCGCGGAATAGCGCTGGGCTCAGCTTCTTGATCAGCATTTCGATGAACTGCACCGTGCTGGCGATGACGACGATGAAGCAGATCAGTCGCAGGTAGGGCGCGTGTATCAGGATGTAGGTGTTGAGCACCCAGGCGCACACGGCCGTGACCAGCATGACGAAAGTGGTTGCCAGGCCGAGCCGCGCCGAGGTCTCCAGCGAGTTGGAGACGCCGAGAAACGGGCACAACCCGAGGAAGTAGGTGAGCACGAAGTTGTTCACCAGCAGCGCGCTTATGAAGATCCAGGGGAGGTTGTCCATCAGCGGCCACCTCTCTCTGCTTTGGCGACGTCGGCGAGGAACTCGTCTTTCTTGTACCTGAACCAGTTGAAGAACAGCAGGATGACCCCGAGCGTCAGGAAGCCGCCCGGCGGCAGGATCATCACGATCCACGGTTCGAAGTTCTCGCTGAAGAGCCGCACGCCGAACAGTGCCCCGTCGCCGAGGATCTCCCTCACCGCGCCGAGCGAGAACAACGCGAGCAGGAAGCCACCGGCCATGCCGAGCGCGTCCATAACGGCAAGCTTCGTGGGGTAGCGGGATGCGAAGGCCTCCTGTCGACCGAGGATCAGGCAGTTCGCCACGATAAGCGGGATGAAAGCGCCGAGTTCCTTGTGAACCTTGGGCACCAGTGCAAGCAGCGTGTAGTCGGCGATGGTGACGAAGGTCGCAATTATGATGATGAAGCAGGAGATGCGCACCTGCTTCGGGATGACGTGCCGGAACGTCGAAACGAGGAAGCTTGAACCTACCAGTACGAACATGGACGCCATGCCCATCGCGATGGCGTTGATGGCGGAATTGGTGACCGCGAGCATCGGGCACATGCCCAGCACCTGCACGAACACGGGATTGTCGCGCCAGATGCCCTTGGCGAGTTCTTCGTAGGATTCGTTTTTCTTCATTGTCCGGTCCCGCTATCTGCTGCGTCGCCGGCGAGCGGCGGCTCTGTCCCGGGCGCCGGCAGTTGTTCAGCCCAGGCAACGTGGGTCTCGTTGATGATCCTGACCACGGCCTTCGCCGATATCGTCGCGCCCGTTATCGCATCGACATGATTGTCCAGTGTGGCGGTACCTTTCTTGACGGCGACGATTTCCGGCTCGACCGAAAGGGCACTGAACTCCGCGACAAAATCGGCGTCTTTGTATATCTTGTCGCCCAGGCCCGGCGTCTCGCGGCTCTCAAGGATCTCCATGCCGACGACCTTCTTGTCGCGCGGCAGGTAACCGTACAGAAGTGCGATGGTGTCCTGGAAACCGGGGCCGGCACCGGGCATTGCGTAGCCGACGAAGTCGCCCTGGTCGTCGTAGCCGCCGTAGACGACCGGCTCGTCTTTCTCGGGCTCCGGAACGACCACGATCCGGCCGTCGCGGTACACCAGCGCCTGCATGCGGGAAACGCCCGGCAGTACCTTGAAAACGGCTTCCCGCAGCTCCCGTGCCTTGTTCGCCGTAATCGTCGACAGCGTCGACTCGTAGATGCCGATGATCGCGATCCCGGACACGAGGCCGGCGATTGCGAGGGTCATGACCAGTCGCAGCGAGCTCGGCGCAGCAGGCGCTTTGCGTGCCTCGGCGGTCATGGTTTCTTCTCGACCCCGTGCCCGAACACGCGCGGCTGCGTGTAGCGGTCGATCAGCGGAGTCGCCGCGTTCATCAGCAGGATCGCGTACATGACGCCCTCGGGAAGACCGCCGAATACCCGGATCAGCATCACCAGCACGCCGGTCCCGATAGCGAAGATCCACGCGCCGCGTGGCGTAACGGGCGAGGTCACCGGGTCGGTTGCCATGTAAATCGCACCCAGCAACAGGCCGCCGGAGAACACGGAAAAGAGGGGTGTCGGAAAACGCGCCGCATCGAAGATCCCGAGCACGGCGGAGAAGAGAACGACTGTTCCCAGGATGCCGACCGGGATGCGCCAGTCGAGGTCGCGGCGCAGCCAAAGATAGACGCCACCGAGCAGCAGCAACAGGCCACTCGTCTCGCCGAGCGAGCCGCCGATCCTGCCGATCATCAGGTCGCTCAGCGGTGTTACTTCCTGCTGAAACTTGAGCAGGCCGAGCGGTGTGGCTGCGGTCACACCGTCGACCGGGGCCTGCATGAACGGCAGCGCGAGATTGCTCGGGTACACGTCGAAGAACCCGCCGTCCGGGTAAATCGAGACCCACGTGGTCATGGCTATGGGGAACGTGGCGAGCAGGAATGCACGGCCCACGAGCGCCGGATTGAACAGGTTATGGCCGAGGCCACCCCAGATCACCTTGCCGATCGCAATGCCGGCGAAGCCACCGAGAAATGCCATCCAGAGCGGCAGGCCGGGCGGCAGCGTGAGGCCGAGGAGCAGTCCCGTGAGAATGCCGGTTGCATCACGCAGCGATTCGCCGCGCGAAGCGCGATCGGCAAACAGCCATTCCGCGAGGACCGCGCCGGCAATGCTGGCGCCCAGCAACAGGACGGCGCTGAGGCCGAAATACCACAGCGAGGCCCCGGTTGCCGGCAGCAGTGCGATGATGACGTCGCGCATCGCTTTCGGCGTGGTCATCCCCTGGCGCAGCAGGGGCGAGTGGAACAGCAGCAGGTCCGGGTCGCGCCCTTTCACGCTTCGGGTTCCTTGCGGTGGTTGAGGTCGTCCTTGGCCGTGCGTATGAGCTGCACGATCGGGATGTTGGACGGGCAGGCGAACGTGCAGCAGCCGCACTCCACGCAATCGAAGAGGTTGAAGGCTCTCATTTCGTCGAACATCCGCGCCTTCGACAGGCGCGCGAGCCGCGACGGGTTGAGGAAGTACGGACAGGCTTCGAGGCAGCGGCCGCAGCGGATGCAGGGATACTCCTTGCGCCGCGCGGTCTGTTCCTCGGTGAACACGAGGATGCCCGAACAGCCCTTGAGTACCGGGACGTCGAGGCTGGCGATCGGCCGGCCCATCATCGGCCCGCCCATGATGATCTCCCGGGTTCCCGGCTCGAGGCCGCCGCAGAACTTGACGACGTCGCGGACGGACGTCCCGAGCGGCACGATCAGGTTCGCGGGGTAAGTCACGCCAGGTCCGGCGACGGTGACGACCCGTTCAATCAACGGCATACCGCGCTTGAAGTAATCAGCGACAGCAACCGCGGTGCCGACGTTGTTGACGTTGACCTCGACGTCGCGGGGCAGCCGGCCGGCCGGGACCTCGGTACCGAAGACGCTCTTGATCATCATCTTCTCGGCGCCCTGCGGATACTTGACCTTGAGTTTCACGATACGCACGGGCAGCTCCGGCCCGATGTGCTTCGACAGGATGTCTATCGCGTCCGGCTTGTTGGCCTCGATGCCGATCACCGTTTCTTCGGCGCCCAGCTTCTGCCGCAATATTTCCGCGCCTTCGAGCAGCGCCTCGGGACGCTCGATCATCAGGCGATGATCGGTGGTCAGGTAGGGCTCGCACTCGGCGCCATTGATCAGCAGATGCCGGATGCGGACGCCGTCGGGTACGGAGAGTTTGACATGCGATGGAAACGCTGCGCCGCCCATGCCCACGATCCCGGCCATCTGCACGGCCTCAATGAACGCTTCGAGGGACAGGGAGCGCCAGTCCGGGGCGGCGGCGGGATCGACTTCCTGCGTCGCAAACGGATCCGCCTCGATGGCGATTGCCGGCGCGAAGCGGCCGTCGACACCGCGGAAGTCGCCGACTTTCTTCACGACGCCCTTGACCGGGCTGTGCAGTGCTGTCGACACGAAACCGCCGGGCTCTGCGATCAGCTGGCCCCTTTCGACGGCATCGCCCGCCGCGACGACGGCGCGCGACGGCACGCCGATGTGCTGCCCGAGCGGCATGATGAACTCCCGGCCGAACGGCACGCGCTGGATCGGCAGGTGTTGTGTCTGTTGCTTGTGGTGGGCCGGGTGAACCCCGTGCTCGAAGTTGCGGCGCAGGAAATGGAGTGCTCGCATCGCCGTCATCCCCGCTTGCGCGACGCCAGGGCGAGAAGGCGGCTGCGAATCTGCGCGGCGATCTCGGCCTGCGTCTGATCGCGGAGTTCCCGGATCTCGGTGTCCGCGGCCTGCTTCTGCGCATCGAGCTCCGCCTGGTGTTCCGCCGCGACCGCCTCGCGTATCTCGGCTTCGACCCGTTCCGTAAACGGCGTGACGACGCCGGCGAGTTCCTGCAGGGTGCGCCAGTTCGCAAGACAGCCGGCGGCAACCGTCGCGACGGGTATTGCGACTGCAAAGCGTTGTTCCCCGCTATCGTCGCCGACGGCGATGTACGGCGTCTTGCCCTTGCGGCCCTTGTCATCGAGTTGCAACCACTCGCTCACGGGCGTCGGCGCGGGCGCGTCGTGGGCGAGCGGCTCGAAGTGCATGTCGAACCGGTCCTGGCGGAATGCCCAGTCGGCCATGCTCCGTACGAGGCCGTCCGAGTCTGCCGCTGCAGTGCTTTCTTCGGGCGCCGGGTTGCCGGCGAGCGAGATGCGCGAGCCGAAAACGCCTTCGCCGAGCGGATCGTAACGGAACAGCGGCAGCGTGCGGGTGTCGACGGCAAGCTGCGCGAGATCGAGCGTGTGCCGGGTCTCGAAGCCGTGCCGGCGGGGACTCGGCGCGTAAACCTGCAGTAACGCGGGGCCCTTGCAGCGCAGCGCGTCGAGCATGCTCTCGCCGAGGTGCGCCGGGTCGGCGATCGACGTCTGCGCGACGTACGCCTTGCGCTGCGCGAGCGCCAGCAGGCCGAGGCCCGCGCGCGGGTCATTGGTCCAGGATTCGCGCAACCCGAAGTCCAGCTCGCTCAGCACCAGCATCTTGACCGGCAGGCCCGAGTTCAGAAGCCAGACCAGCTGGCCGAGGCCTTGCCCCGCCAGCATCTCGTCGCTGCCGAGCAGTAGCAGCGGAGGGCAGAGCTCGAGTTCGTCGTCGGCGAGGTCCTGCCAGTGCAGGTCCGACAGGGCAGCGCGTTTCCATTCGATACCGTCCGGTCGTTCGATCTCGAGCCGCGCCAGTCGCAATAACCGGGCCAGTTCCGTTGTCTGGTGCAGATGGCCTTCAACGAGACCCGCCGCAATCTGCGCGGCATCGCCTGTCATGTCGATGACGACCGGCGCCTGGAATGGGTTGTGCGGGAATGCGCCGGCCCAGGCCGCCGTGCTGCCGCCGGCCACCGCCAGTCCGTAGCGCGCACGGCCGAGTCCGTGTGCGCCGGAAACGAGGTTGTGATGGGCGGCGCTGATGCGCTGCGAGAGGTCGATGAGCCGCAACAGGTGGTCGGTGTCGACGGAATGGTCGCCGCTCGTCTGGCCGACGCTCTCGGCAAGTTCGCGCAGATCGACGCGCGGGCTGCTCGTCGTCCTGAGCCGTTCGCTCACGGCCTCGAGGTCCTCGACAGCGAGCGTGTGCGACAGCGTCTCCTCGATCAGTTTCGTGAGCGACTCGCCGACATCCGCCAGCGTGGCCGCGAAGTTCTGCACCAGCGGCTGCTGGTGGAACTCGGTTGCGGCAAGTGCCAGCTTGACGGCAATCTTCTCGCCCGAACCCGCTTCGGCCGGGTCGCCGCCCGACATCGCAAACTGGCAGTATCGCGACAGCAGTATCGACGACATCCTGCCGATGTCGGCGTTGCCGGCGACGCGCCCGATGGTCTCCGACGCCGTGTCCGGCGCGGCCGAGAAAACCGTCCAGAGCTGGCGCGCCGCCGCGAGTGTTTCCGCATCCTGTTCGACCGGCTTCAGGGCCTCTGGCTCGCAGCTGCGCACGCAGATCCCGCAGGACTTGCAGGCATCCGGGTTAATGACGATCGACAGCAATTCGGCGCCGTCTTTCCTGGCCGCTTCGGCGTCATCGAAAAATGGCCGGGTAACCGCAACGGGCAGGGGACCGAGCGCCCGAACGATGGCCGCGACGCCGTCGTCGATGGCTTTCTTGCGATCCTCGTCGAGCGGCATCTTTTCCTTCAGCCACGCGTAAGCGTCCTCGAGACGAGGACCGAAAGTCGGCGCGACTTCATCGGCCTTTTTGCTGGCCGCGATGATTCGCCCCGCAAGCTTGGAGCCGACGGGCCGGACGGCATCCGCGCCGGCGAGCCGGATACCGGCATCGATCAGTGCGGCGGGTCCTGCCGCGACGACGCCGATCGCGCTGTCGGGACAGTTCGTCCAGCAACGCGCACATCCGGTGCAGAGCGTCGGGTCGAACGCCGGCATGCGGGTTCGCTTGCCGCTCGTGGTGTTGAACGTGGCACTAAGGGGCGGCATGGTGCCGGTGGCCAGGTACGGGTCCGCGGTCAGCCGGTCGATTTCGCCATCGCGATACAGCACGCCCGCCTGGTCCCAGAACCTGGGCAGGCTCGCGAACACGTCGTCGGTGCGCCCGAGATGACGCACCGCGGCGGGCGCATCGCCGTCCCGGGCGACGGCGCTGGCCGCCGCGGCCGGTATCGCGCCGGACGATCCACCGGCCTGCTCGAGGCCCGCCTCGAAGGCGCCCGTCAGTTCGTCACGGCGTTGCGCGCCCATGCCGTCGAGCATGGCGCGACGTGCGGAGACGATTCGCCGAGACTTGTGATCGATCAGACCTGCCTCGAGCAATGCCGCGAACAAGCCGCCGAGCAGCCACTCGGATCGCTCGCTATCCGCCGCCGGCTCGAGTTGCCAGGCGCTTTCAGCGATGCATACCTGGTTGCGGTCGGCGTCCACGGTCACGTCCGCGACGAGGCCGTCGCCAGGATCCCGCAGACCATCATCACCGAGGATCAGCCAGTCCGTTTGCGTCTCGCTCCAGTTGTCCCATGACACCGCCGGCCGG
>JBFIHC010000074.1:0-15330 GCA_041601995.1 Woeseiaceae bacterium
CAAAGGGGGAGCGATTGCTCAGGGAGATAGAATTCGCGGTGGGGCTCAGGGCACCGCCGGAAATTCGTCGATCAGGATGACGCCGAGATCCGTCGCCGCGTCACCCGGCAGGGCATCGCGCGCGATAATGGTGTAAACGCCACCGTCTTCGAGCACGACGTCCGTGAGGGGGCCGATCGCCGGCGTTCGTGAGCCGCTGACGGTCACCGTGACGTCGTAGGTGCCGCTCGCCACGCCCAGGAAGCCGGTGTTGGCGAGATACGGAACATCAACCAGCGTCGGCGCGACGCTCTCGTCGCTGATATCGGTACCCGGTGCGGTCACATAGATATCCACGGTGTCCGGGTCCAGCGACGCGGCCGTGACGGATGCGTGGATGATCCGGACCTTGGCGAACAGAGGGATCGGGCGCGGATCGTCGCCGGCGACCGCAACGGTCAGTTCCTCGATCGTCCCCTCGGTACCGCCGAGTCGGCCAACGGCGATGACGCTGGTAACCGTGCCCGGAGCGAGTTCGAGGTCGATCGGGCCGATAGCCGCGGCGTCCGCACCGGCTCCGGCGGGGGCGACCGCGACGGAGTACGTATCGGCAGGGACCCTGGCGAAGCCGACCGTGGGTGCGAATTCCGCGTAGTCGAGATCCTGGATCAAAGCCGCGCCATCGGCGAACACGTCGACGGCAGGCGTGTTGTTTGACGCGTGAACCACGCGCAGGTCGGCTTGCGTGCCGACACTCTGGAGCTCACCGGCACCGCTGCTGTCGAGCAACAGAAGGCTGACGGGGGAAGCGGCGGAGGTAGCGGTCGAACCGAACGTAGACGGTACCGCTGCGATGACGAGGTCAGCGCCGTCAGTCAGCGTCACGGTGCCGGAATCGAAGGCCAGCAGGAAATCGGGCTCGCCGGGAGTGCCGACACCCACGCGAATCTGGTAGTCGCCCGCGGGCAGCTCGGCGGGCCCGTCAGCCGGCAACGTCTCCTTGAAGTTGAACGAGCCCAGCGGCGCCTCGGCGGTCAGGTCGGCATCGGGAGCGGTCACGAAGACGTCGACCGGGCCCATGACCAGGTCCTGCACGTTACGCGCCGCGTGCAACACCCACACGCGGGCTGCACCTGCGGACACCGGCGTACTCGGCTGCGTGAGCACGAGCGGCTCGATATTCTGCACGTCGTTCAGCGCGACGACCGTATTGATCGTGTCAGCCTCGAACGTCAGGTCGGCGGGACCGATGACGGGTACGTTGCCGTCGGGCAGGATGCCCTGCACCTCGACGGAATAAGTCCCGGCATCAAAGTTGCCCCAACCGGACGAGTCCTTGTAGTCGACACCGCTCAGCGCAGCCTCGCCGTTGACCACAACATCGACAGCGGGCGCGTCGGGAGAGGCATGCAGGACCTGCACAATCGTGCTCGAAGCCGGCGCTGGAAGCGGCAGCCTGTCGTTGTCGTCCGAGTCGCACGCGGCGAGCACCAGGGCGCCCATAGCGATAATGAGTTTACTCAGGTAGTTCATGACGTAGCCCTCGATTTGATCAAAAACATGCGGCGAGAGTGTGCGCCCGGGGCGACGGCAGTGGGTTTCACTCCGGTATCAGGATGTTTCCATTTGTTTCCCCGCGCATTCCGCGCAGGACGGGGATGACTTCTCGCGCTATGATCGCGCCATGACCAAGGTCCTTATCATCGACGATGATCGAAAGCACTCGGAGCTGCTGCAGGAATATTTCAAGCGCTTCGGCATCAAACTCGTATCCGCCGGCGACGCGAACGAAGGCTTTCGAAAGCTCTCCGTGGAGGATCCGGACCTGCTTTTGCTCGACGTGATGTTGCCCGGCAAGGACGGCTTTGCAATCTGCCGCGAGGTGCGCAAGACCAGTAACATCCCGATCATCATGCTGACGGCGCGCGGCGACGTCATTGACCGCGTGTCGGGGCTGGAGCTCGGTGCCGACGACTACATCGGCAAGCCGTTCGAACCGCGCGAACTGGTCGCGCGCGTCCAGGCCATCCTGCGGCGCAGCGATTCGGCGGGCCCGAGCGCCGGCAAGCTGAGTTTCGAGGGGTTGGAGATCGATACCGAGTCCCGTTCGGTCAAGGTAGATGGCAACGGCATCGAGTTGACCTCGATGGAATACGAACTGCTGCTCATCCTTGCTCGCCGGCACGGCAAGAAGCTGTCACGCGACGACATACTCGGGGAGTTGCGGGGCATCGACGCGGCAATCCTGACCCGATCCGTGGACATCATGATTTCCCGACTGCGCCAGAAGCTGGGCGATTCCGTGAAGCCGCCGCGTTTCATACAGACCGTATGGGGGCGGGGCTACTCATTCATTGGAGTGCCGTTGAACGATGATTAGATGGCTGGCGCGGTCACTGTCGTTCCGGCTCCTGGTCATCTTCCTGCTGCTCGGCGGCCTTTTCGTATACGGCACGCTGGCCGCGATACGCTGGGTATACAATAGCGATGACATCCGTGGCCTGATCAGCGGCCACCTGTCGCTGCACGTGCAGTACGTGCGCGAGGATATCGGCAACCCGCCGCGCATTGATCGGGCAATTGCGATTACCGAACGCGTGCCCGTCGATATTCGCATCCTCGGCCCGGACATCGACTGGGCGTCGGATCCGGCGTTCCCGAGGCTGTCGGAACTCGACTTCGGGCCGAGTCCGGCGTTCAGCGACGACCCGGACGCCTGGGTGGACGAGCTCCTCGGCGTCGAGTTTGCCAGCCAGGGCGACCACAACTTCCTGCGCATGTCGTCTGGTGAAAACGGCGCATATGACATCGTCGTGGTGACGCCGCGGATCGCAGACGTGCGTACCGGCCCCGACCTCAGCTACATCATTGTCGGCCTCGGCCTCACCTTCCTGCTGCTCGGTTACACGGCCGTGAACTGGCTGTTCAAGCCCATACGCGCGATCCGTGCCGGAGCCGAGCATATCGGCCGCGGCAACTTCGACCACAGGATCGAAACCATCCGGCACGACCAGCTGGGCGACCTGGCTGCCGATATCAACAAGCTGGCCGCGGACGTGCAGAACATGCTCGATGCGAAGCGTGCGCTGTTACTCGGCATCAGCCACGAACTGCGAACGCCGCTGTCGCGACTGCGGCTGCTCATCGAATTCATCGACGACGACAAACAACAACAGGACATCAAGGCCGAACTGGTCGAGATGGAAAAAATCATCGTCTCGTTACTGGAGGCCGAGCGCCTGAACAGCGGTCACGAACCCCTGGTGCGTTCCGAGGTGCGGGTACGGGCGCTGGTCGACGAACTGATTGACGATTTCTTCTCGCGCGATCGCGGCCGTATTCGAATCGTCGATCGCAGCGAAGGAATTTCGGCGAATGTCGACGAGGCCCGCGTGACCCTGCTCCTCAAGAACCTCGTCAGCAACGCTTTGCGTTATTCTCCCGCCGACAGCGGCCCGGTAGAGCTGACGCTGGCGGCAGAGGGCGACGAGCTGTTGTTCCGGGTGCGGGATCATGGCCCGGGCATCTCGCCGCAACAGGCCGAGCGAATCGGCGAACCGTTCTACCGCGGCGACCCGTCGCGAACCCGCGATACCGGTGGCACCGGCCTCGGGCTGTATCTCGCGACCCTTGTCGCCCGTGCTCACGGCGGCACCCTGACGCTCATCGATACCGGGGAGGCCGGTGCCTGCTTCGAGGCGAGGCTGCCGCTGCTGCCCCGAACTTGACATAAGTCGGCGGGTACGTTGCCGGGCCCGCTGCATGGCAGGGGCCTGCACCGGGTGCTTGACGTTCGCCTCGTATGATATCAAAATAATATTAATATGATATTTGATTCTGCCGAGGAGAGGCCCATGATTCGAGAACAAGTGCGCAAGGTATCGTCCGGATACCTGATGCTGGTTGTGCTCCTGGTTGCACAGTTCGCGACTGCTTACTGGATCTACCGGGCCGTGGTCGTCCTGTCGATTCCGCAGCTCATCGCCGCGGTGCTGGCGGCCTTGATCGTGCTCGTCATGTGGGCCGGCCTGTTCATGATTCACCCGAACGAGGCCAAGGTCCTGCAGCTGTTCGGCAGTTACGTCGGGACGGCGCACGAGCCCGGTCTCAAGTGGGCCAACCCGTTCTACCAGAAGACGGCGGTCTCGACGCGCGTGCGCAATTTCGAGAGCGGCAAGCTGAAGGTCAACGACTCGAACGGCAGCCCGATCGAGATCGCCGCGGTCGTGGTCTGGAAGGTCGTGGACACCGCGGAAGCCCTGTTCGAGGTCGACGACTACGAGGAATTCGTGCAGATACAGAGTGAATCCGCGCTACGCAACCTGTCGACGACGTTCCCCTACGAGCCCCACGAAGGCGAGGGCCTGGCGTTGCGGAGCAACCCGGTGGAAATTGCGCACGCCCTGCGCGAGGAAATCCAGGACCGCCTCGAGACCGCCGGCGTGACCGTCGTCGAGGCGCGAATCAGCCACCTCGCTTACGCGCCCGAGATTGCAAACGCGATGCTGCGCCGGCAGCAGGCCTCGGCGATCATCGCCGCCCGCCGGCAAATCGTGAGCGGCGCCGTGGGCATGGTGCAGATGGCGCTCGACGAGCTGCGCCAGAACCAGGTGATCGATCTCGACGAAGAGCGCAAGGCGGCCATGGTCAGCAACCTGCTCGTCGTGTTATGCGGCGAAGAGGGCGCCCAGCCGGTGCTGAACACGGGTTCGCTATACACCTGATCAGCGAGACGACCGGGGAACGACGATACCGATGGCTGCACGCAAGGCATTTGCACTGCGAATAGACGAGAAGACCCTGGCGGCGATGCAGCGCTGGGCGAACGACGATCTGCGCAGCCTGAACGCGCAGATCGAGTTCGTCCTGCGTGAAAGCCTGCGCAGGGCGGGCCGCCTGCCGAAGGACAAGAAGCCCGCCGGGGACTAACCGCTGCTCAGCGCCGCTGCCGTCGTTCCGAGTCGCCGCGCGACGAGGCGTGTTTCCTGCGCTCGCTGTTGCGCGCCGGCTCGCGCTGTTTCGCCGGCCGCTGCCTGGGCTCGGAGGCCGATTCCCGCCGCGGCGGAGGCGTCGAGCGGCGCTCTTGCCGCGCGTCGCTGCTGCGGTGTTCACGTCGCGCAGTCCGCTCCTGGCGCGGCTCCTGCCGCTGAACGTACTGTCTCTGGCGCTCTTCGACCCGCCGCTCGGGCCGCGCCGTGCTGCCCGGCGCCTGCCGCTGATCCGCGGTGCGCTGTGCCCGCCCGGCCTGGCGCGGCGCCGCTCGCGTCTGCCGCTGCTCGACGGCGCGCTCCTCCCGCCGCACCTGCCGGTGTGCCGGGCGCGCCGCTGTCGGTACCACCGTTTGTCGCTGGTGGCGGCGGCCCTCGGCCGCCGCGTTGCGTATGCTCCGGCGCCGCTCGGCCTGGCGCGTTGCCGTAGCCGTGTGCGAACGACGTTGCACGCTGCGCCCGCTGTAATAGTCGCTACGAGTAATGCGCTGGTTGTGCAGCCGACGCCGCGTATCGTAGCGCGGCCGCCAATGATCGCCGCGACTGTATCGATGCTGCGATACGGCGTAGCGATTGCGCGAGTAATAGTGGTTGTGGATGTGGATCGTCGGCCGCCGGTACCACCAGCCGTCCCAGTAGCGATACCCGTAATACGGGTGCCCGCGGTAGCTGTGGTGGACGACGTGCACGCTGTCGGTGACCCAGCCTATGGTGAACGCGGTCGTGACGCCCCAGAAGAAGCCGCTGTTGAAGGCATAGCCCACCGGGTACGGGTAGTAGTAGACCGGATAGGCCCGCGGGTAATAGTGGTAGACCGGCCGTGGCTGGTAGACCACGACGCGTTCCGGCTCGTAGTACGGCACGTAGATGACGTCGTCATCGACCGGCGAAATTTCGATCGCGCCGTCGTTGCGAGACACCGTCTGGTGCGCGTCGCTCTTCAGGTTGCCGGCCGCGTAGGCGCGGTCGCGGAAACTCTCCAGTGCGCCGACGACATCGGCCTGCTGGGCAACGACGGCTTCGCCGAGGCGCCAGGTCCAGTCGAGGTCTTCATTGAGCAGTTCCACCACCTCGGGGTAGTTGAGCAGCGCAATGACCGAGTCGTCCCATTTTTCATCGGGTTGCAGCGACGGGTCCGCCTCGAGGTCTTCGAGGAAGCGTTGCGCCTGCACCAGCTGCAGGGGGTAGGTGGACGCGGGCAAAACGATCGCGAGGAGGTCGTCGGGGTAGAGCGCAATCGGGCCGACGAGTTCCTGCAGTTCAGACTGTGTCAGGAGCGGAATGTCCTCGTTCCCGGCCGGCGCATCGGGCTCGAACGACTCGTAATCCGCGAGCGGGGCCCCGCTGTCGTCAACGGGGACCTGCGCGCCGACAGGCGTTACCGCCAGCGCCGCAAGCAGCGGCAAGAGGCTTGGAAAGAGTCTTGTGCGTTGGGCGTTCATACGGCCTCCCGGTCCTGCAGTCGTGGGCGATTAAACCCACCTTGCCGACGAGATTAGCCGACTCTACCATAACCGGCGCTTAACGCCGGGAGACCAGCGCTAGTCGTCGGTGCCGCCGTGCCAGGAGAGGAATTTCCATCCGTCGTCCGTCCGCACGAGTACATCGCTGTATCGGCCGTTGTTCATCTCGACCTCGCCGTCCTTGTTCTTGTAGGCGGACGTGTACAGGTAATGCGCCACGGCGAAGTCGCCATGGACGACGATCGCAAGCGGATACAGTTCGTGCGCGACGAGCTTGCCCTGGGATTCATTGAAGCGATTCCACATCTTCGTGGACGCCTTGTTACGCGGGGCCGGGGAATTCTTCGGCCATCCGGTGAATTCATCGACGAGCATCTCGTCAATCCATTTCTTGTCGCCGCCCTCGACCGCGTTCCACTGCTTCTCGACGACGGCCCAGATATTCGCCTGGTCGCTCGCCGTTTCCTGCGCCGCGGCGACGCCGCACAGCAGCAAAGCTGCAGCGGCGACCACGTACTTGTAGCAATTGAATCCTTGCATCCCCAATACCTCTATCCGGTGCCAAAGGTAGGGCGAGTTTAGACCGAATGGACAGTACCGACAATCGACCGGGGTTGGCCGTTACGCCGCACTGAGCCCCAGCGATTTCATTTCCTCGACCTGCTGCGTGCGCAAAGAGGTTCGCGCATCGATGGAATACAGGTCGAGCAGGTCGGCACAGTCCAGGTAATCCGGATGGTGCACCTCGATCAGGGTTGCGTAGTTGATGGCCTGCCGGCGCTTCTCGAGCAACAGCCGGTAGATGTGCATTGCCACGTCGGCCCTGCGGTCGAGGCGCATCAGGTTTGCAACCGGGTGGTCAGCGTCGTCGAGCGTGGCCGTGCCGACGTAGAGCGTTTCCTTGAAGATCGTCCAGCCGCTCGCCTTGAAAATAGCACCGATGGACTTGCCGGCCAGGATCTGCGCATGCTCGGCATCGATCATGGCATTGGGTTCGTCCTCGAAACGGACCACCGCGTAAGTTCGGCAGGTGCGCACGCCGCTCTCGATGCTGTAGAGATTGGAACGCCGCAGCCCCGGTTTGCTGCTGATGACGTCGATGCCGTAGCTGCCGAAGCGCTCGGCAATACGTTCGCTGTTGAGTCTCTCGGATTCGTGCGCGCAGGCATCCAGCGCCGCAGCGACGACCGACCGGGGAAGATTGTTGCCGTGCATAATACCGATTGCGGGCCTTTTGATGGCGCACCATATACTTTGGCACCGGCAGGGTAAAGGAGCAGGAACATGCGCGCGATGCTGTTGACGGCGACCGGGAGTCTCGACGTCAATCCCGCGCCGCTGGTACTCGCGGACATCGACGACCCCAGCCCGGGTGACGACGAGATCCTGATCCGCATCGCCGCCTGCGGCGTTTGTCACACGGAACTCGACGAGATCGAGGGGCGCACACCGCCGCCCCGCCTGCCGATCGTTCCCGGACACGAGGTGGTGGGCAGAGTGGTGGCCGCCGGCGGCAAAGCCGGCCGCTTCCGCCCGGGAGACCGCGTGGGCGTCGGCTGGATACACTCGTCAGACGGCACGGATACGGAGAACATCAGCCCGGCATTCCGCGCCACCGGCCGCGACGTCAACGGCGGCTACGCAGAACTGATGACGGTGCCGGAGACCTACGCTGCCCCGGTCCCCGACGCGTTCACCGACGTGCAGGCCGCGCCGCTCATGTGTGCGGGCGCGGTCGGCTACCGCTCGCTGCGGCTCGCCGGGATCGAGAACGGCGACGTGCTGGCACTGACCGGGTTTGGCGGATCCGGGCACCTCGTGCTGCAGATGGCACGGCACCTGTACCCGGACAGCCGGATCGCCGTATTCGCCCGCAGCGAACGCGAGCGCCGGTTTGCGCTCGAACTCGGCGCGGACTGGAGCGGCGACACGGACGAGCGGCCGCCCGAGGCGCCGCAGGCGATCATCGACACTACGCCGGCATGGAAGCCGGTCATCGCTGCCCTCGAGTGCCTGCGGCCGGGCGGGCGTCTCGTCATCAACGCGATTCGCAAGGAAAATACCGATCGTGCGCTGCTCGCGGGCCTGCGCTACGAGGACCACCTCTGGCTCGAGAAGGAGATCAAGACGGTCGCCAACGTGACGCGCCGGGATCTCGCCGAGTTCCTGCCGCTGGCGGCGCGCGTGCCGCTGCGGGTCGAGACGCAAAGCTACCCGCTCGAAGCGGCCAACGAGGCACTGAACGATCTGCGGCGCGGCCATATCCGGGGCGCGAACGTTCTTATAATAAACAATTAAAACAATCAATTATAAGTATTTATTAAAGTGATTTAGTATCTAGCGTCCGGGCGTGCGCGCTCGGGTTTTCGCCGATCGGCGGCGCTTTTTGCGCCGAACCGCGTCGGACATGCATCCTTGGGTATACGCGACGCTGCGAAGGCGCCCCGGCAACGGAGTATCCAGATGTTGAAGACAATTAAGGCGGCCGCCGCCGCCACCTTTCTCGTGCTGTGCGCCGCGCCCGCGGCGGCCGAAGAGCCCGGCTGGGTCGGGAAGAGCAATGCGAACGCACAGATCGTGCTCGAGGTGCTGGCCGAGTTCAATCCGGAAGGCGCGGCCAGTCTCGGCGTCGACGGACTCGACGAGGCGATCATCGATTACCGCCCCGGGGTCTACGAGCGCAGCCGGGGTACTTCCCAGGCGGTGCTCGCCGAGCTGCGCGAGCGCCTGGCAGTCGAGGAGGAGCCGCGCGTGCGGCAGGACCTCGAGATCCTGATCCAGGCGGTCGAAGACAGCCTGCGCAGTGCGCAGCTGACACGTGACAACCTGCTGCCTTACTACAACGTCAGCCAGACCGTGTTCGGGGGCATTCGTTCGCTCGTGGATCCGCAGGTACCGCGCGAGCGCTACCCGGCCGCGGTCGTGCGTATGCAGAAGTACGCCGGTCTGCTGGGTGCCGACAAGCCGCTGACGGAACTCGCCATGGACAGGACGCGGGAACGCTTTAACGTCGATGGGTTGGTGGGACCCTATCGCGGCGAGGTGCTGCAGGACCTCGAACGGTCCGAGTCCATCATCGGCGGCATGGAGGAGTTGCTGTCCGGCAGCGACCTCGAAGGCTGGCAGCAAACCTACGAAATTCTCGCCGGGCAGCTGAGGGACTACAACGACTGGGTACGCGCCGAGGTCCTGCCGAGGGCGCGCGCGGATTACCGCCTGCCGCCGGCGCTGTACCAGGATGCACTCAGGAACTGGGGCGTCGATGCGACCCCTCTCGACCTGGTCGAGCAGGCGACCAAGGGCTACATGGACATCCGCAACGAGATGGAGGCCCTCGCGCCGCTCATCGCAAGAGAAAAGGGGTACGACACCCGCGACTATCGCGACGTGATCGCGCTGCTGAAGCAGGACGGCGCGCTGGACGGCGATGAGATGCTGGGGCACTACTACGACGTGCTGCGCGAGATCGAGGCCATCATCGTTCGCGAAAGCCTCGTTACGCTGCCCGAGCGCGACGCCGGCATCCGCATCGCGACAGAGGCGGAAACTGCGGTGCGACCCGCGGCGCATCTCGATATCCCGCGGTTGCTCGGTAACACCGGCGAGTATCCGTTTTTCGTGATTCCAAAGCTCACACAGAACGAGGACGGCAGCTGGCAGCAGACCGACGACACCTACGTCGCCGGTTCCTGGACACTGACCGCGCACGAGGCCCGTCCCGGGCACGAGCTGCAGTTCTCCAGCGTCATCGAGTCCGGGGTATCCATCGCGCGTGCGCTGTTCGCGTTGAACAGTGCCAATGTCGAAGGCTGGGGACTGTACGCAGAGGCGATCGTGCGGCCGTACCTGCCGCTCGAAGCACAGCTGATCAGCCTGCAGCACCGCCTGATTCGGGCCGGGCGGATGTTTCTGGACCCGATGCTGAACCTCGGCATGATCACCCCGGAGGAGGCCAAGCGGCTGATTATTGACGACATGGCCGTTGGCGAGGGCTGGGCGCAGAACGAGATCGAGCGCTACACCTACCGCATCCCGGGGCAGGCAACTGCGTACTATTACGGCTACAGCAAGATGCAGGCGCTCAGGGCGCAGACGGAGCTGCGTCTGCGCGAGCGCTTCGACCAGCGGGCTTTCCACGATTTCGTGCTGGCGCAGGGTATCCTGCCGCCCGACCTCCTCAAGGAAGCGGTGATGAGCGCGTTCGTTCCGGCACAGCTCGGACGGTGAGACGGGCGCCGGGCCCGGCGTTATACTTTTTGCATGAGCCACAACATCGCCTGTTTTCGCTGCGGCGCATCGCTGGCGTCGCTGTCGCTGCCGTTTTCCCGTCGTGACGAGTGTCCCGAGTGCAGTGCCCACCTGCACGTGTGCCGGATGTGCCGCCAGTTCGACCCGGCCGCCGTGGGCCAGTGCCGTGAGGACGATGCCGAAGAGGTCCGGGACAAGGAGCGCGTGAATTTCTGCGAGTGGTTCGTGCCCGCCGAGGACGCCTTCGACCCGGCGGCGAAAGCGGAGGCCGACAGGGCGAAGCAGTCATTGGATGCGTTGTTCGGCGACGGGGACGGGCCGGCGGAGGGCACGGGGGAGGCGCTTGGTGAAGCCGAGAAGCTGTTCCGGTCGTGACCCCGTCGGCCGCCACCCTGTGACCATGGACCGCCGCCGTTTTGTCAGCCTGTCGGCCGCATTTGCGGCCGCACCGCTTGCCACGGCTTGCGGCGGCCAGGAGAAAGTGCCTGCCGCCGGCGTGCCGCGCAGCGCGTTCGACGAGGATTCCACCGCCGAGGAAGTGACGGACGGCATCGACCTGTCGGGCAAGATCGCCGTCGTGACGGGCTGCACGTCGGGCATCGGCTTCGAGACGATGCGCGTGCTGGCATTACGGGGCGCCTGGGTCATCGGCACCAGCCGGTCGCTGCAGCGGGCGGATGAAGCCTGTCGGCGGGTGCGCGGCAAGACGACGCCGCTCGAACTCGAGCTGTCCGATTTCGACTCGGTCGTGCGCTGCGCCGAGACGATACGGTCACTGAACTCGCCCATCGACATGCTGGTGCTGAACGCAGGTTACCGGGGCGGGGGCAACCAGCGCACCCTGATCGATGGCATCGAGAAGCATTTCCTCGTCAACCACCTTGGCCATTTCGTGCTCGTGAACCGGCTCCTCGAGCGGCTGTACGTCGCCTGGCAGGGGCGCATCGTCGTGGTCGCGAGCCGTGCCGCGTATCGCGGCGCACCCGCAAGCGGCATTCGTTTCGACGACCTTACTCTCGCGTCCGACTACAGCGACTCGCTGGCCTACGGGCACTCGAAGCTCGCGAACGTCCTGTTTTCCCTCGAGCTTGGCAGGCTGCTCAAGGGCACCCGCATCACGTCGAACGCGCTGCACCCTGGCGTGATCGACACCGAGATCGACCGCAATCTCAATCGCTTCATGCAGTTCGGTTTCGCTGTGCTGACGGCGCTGCGCGGCAAGTCGGTCGAAGCCGGCGCGGCCACGTCCTGTTACGTGGCGACCAGTCCGTTGCTCGGATCGACGAGCGGACGTTACTTCGAGGACTGTAACGCGGTCGAGGTTCCCGACAGCCACCTGCAGGACATGGCGATGGCGGACAGGCTGTGGCTGGTGTCCGAGGAACTGACGCGGGACTACCTGGTCGAGCACGAACGCCCGGACTGGGACGAGTTCGAAAACGGGCTGCGTAAGTCCGGCAGGGACGGCGCGTGAGCGACGAACGGCAGAAAGCGCTGGTCGTGCTGTCCGGCGGGCAGGATTCGACCACCTGCCTGTACTGGGCGATCGATCGCTTCGGCCGGGCCGGCGTATCGAGCATCACGTTCGACTACGGCCAGCGGCACCGCATCGAACTGGAGTGCGCGCGCAATGTCGCGGCGGCTGCGGGCGTGCCGAACGTCTGTCTTCCCATCGATACCTTTGCGGCGCTCGGGGGCGACGCCCTGACCGATACGTCGGTTCCCGTCAGCGACGCGATCGACGAAGACAGCGAATTGCCGGTGACTTTCGTGCCCGGCCGCAACCTGATCTTCCTGACATTCGCGGCCGCCTTCGCCTTCCGGCATCACACGCGGCACCTCGTGACCGGCGTCGCACAAACGGATTACAGCGGTTACCCGGATTGCCGCGAAGAGACCATCGCCGCCCTGCAGAGCGCGATCACGCTCGGCATGGAGCGCGAATTCACCATACATACGCCGCTGATGCACCGCTCCAAGCGTGAGACTGTCGAGCTTGCCGTACGGCTCGGTGCGCTCGAGGCGATGGCCCTGACGCACACCTGTTACAACGGCCGCCGTCCGCCCTGCCGCGAATGCCAGGCCTGCCGCCTGCGTGCGAAGGGCTTCGCGGAGGCCGGGGTGCAGGACCCCTTGCTCGATCTGCGATGACGTACACGGTCCGCGAGATCTATTACACGCTGCAGGGCGAGGGCGCCCGTACCGGGACGCCGGCGGTGTTCCTGCGCTTTGCCGGCTGCAATCTCTGGTCGGGCCGCGAGCAGCATCGAGCGCAAGCGGTTTGCCGTTTCTGCGACACCGAATTCGTCGGTACCGCGGGGCCGGGCGGCGGCAAATTCGCAACGGCCCGCGAATTGGCCGACGCCGTCGCGAGCGCCTGGCCCGCGCCCGACGCCCACCGCAATCGCTACGTGATCTGCACGGGCGGCGAACCCCTGCTGCAGCTCGACGCGGCGGCGATCGATGCCCTGCACGAGGCGGGGTTCGAGGTCGGCGTGGAGACGAACGGCACGATTGCTGCGCCGCCGGGCATCGACTGGATCTGCGTCAGCCCGAAAGGCAGTGCGTCGCTTGCGCAGGCGTCAGGGGACGAACTGAAACTCGTCTATCCGCAGGTCGAGGAGGAAGCACAGCCCGGGCGCTTCGAATCCCTGGATTTCCGGCATTTCTACCTGCAGCCGCTGGACGACGCGCGCCGCGACGAGAATACCCGGGCGACGATCGACTATTGTCTCGCGCATCCCCGCTGGAAGCTCAGCCTGCAGACGCACAAGATCCTCGGCATCGACTAGCGCCGAGGGTTCCAGGCACGCAAGTACGAACCGTTTCATCGAAAGCCGACGCATAGGGGCCCGCATTGAACATTGTTTTTGACCTGGGAGGCGTGGTCTTCAGATGGCAACCTGACGCGATCATCCAAAGCTTCTTTGATGACGGCGATGTGCAGGACCGGGTGAGGGCGGAGATCTTCGACCACCCGGACTGGCTGGAGCTGGATAGGGGGACGATCTCGCTGGAGGCCGCGATTGAGCGGGGAGCAGATCGGACCGGACTGCCGGCCACGACTATCGAGCGGTTGTTGACGGCGGTTCCCGAGTTCCTCACGCCCATCGACCAGACGATTGACTTGATCCGCCGACTGGCCAATACGTCGAACAGGCTATTCGTGCTTTCGAACATGCACCTCGCATCGATTGCGCATCTTGAAAAGGAACACGACATCTGGACGTTGTTCGATGGTGTCGTGATTTCTTCTCGAATCAAGACGATCAAGCCTGAAATACGGATATATCGCTACCTGCTGGACACGTACCAGCTGAGGCCGGCCGATACCGTTTTTATCGATGACAGGCTGGAGAATCTCGAGGCGGCAGCGTCGCTGGGCATTCGGACGATCAGGTTCTTCGACGCGACTCAATGCGAACGGGCGCTGTCGGATTACCAGTGTTGATGCGCGAATGAGGTTCATACCGAAGAACACTGAAGAGCAGCCCGGGAAGAACCGCCATTCGGAACGCACGGTTTCCAGCGCATGTTTCATAGCCATGCTGCTCCTGTGACCGGGGCCAATGCTGTATTTCCGAGAACGCGGGGTAGGGAAATGGATTATCGCAACGCGTTCTGCATCAGCCGGCGTGCTTGCAAAATTCTGGCAATCGAAATCGTGCTGTGTACAGACGTTCGAAGACCTCCACAACGTCATAGGCCTCGAGAAACTCCAGTCAACTTTGGAAAAGGAATTACCAACCCCGCTGCGGTCATTGCCGTACTGAGCTTGCGGCCTCAAGCTGAACGACCGACTGCTTAACACCGGGAAGCAGACACGGGTCGGAATTAAGGTAATATTTCTCTTGCTGACCCTGTGTGGTCGACTGAAGCAGACAGAGTTCTCTGCAGACGATGTGGCGATAGGTGCAAACGAGACTCTTGCGTTCGGTGTTTTCTGTTGCGGAGCTTGTGTTGGGGTTATTCCTGGCCGCGCTCGGCTCCTACTCGCTGTGGTCGATGCGAGATTGCCCGCAAACGGCACATGATTGCGTCGGCTGGAGCCTGCTCGGTGGGGCGATGTTTCTGCCACCCGGTGTTCTGGTGGCTATGGCAGGCGCTCTTTCGTACTCATGGAGGCGTGTTCCTGTTGCGCTCATTCAATCGCTCTTGATCGGTGCCTTGATTGCGTACTACGTCTTGATGGGGTTCGAATGACCCTCAGCGATCGTCAGTGGCCGTACCGGGCCGGCGGCACAGCGCCAAGGCGACTGACTGCTTCCCCCAGGAAGCCGCCAATCGTCGGATTTGAAGTAATATTTCTGCTGCTGACCCAGGGCGGTCGGTAATGCCTCGACAGAGGAACGCAATTTTGACACAGCTTGCGGAGATTCAATGCTGAGGAGATTTCTGGAAAAGCGCAGGCGACTCCCTGAACTGCTGTCCGCAGATGATTTTTATGCGCCGATTAATGCGTTCCTGGATCCACGTCTTGCTGAGTTGGGGTTCATTCGACCGAAGCAGGGCATCTGGGTCAGGGAGGATTGTTCCTCCGGTCGGCCTATGTTTGACCTATGGCATTTCAAGGGCAAGTGGTCCGCGCTGCTGTGGGGATTTGCGCTGACCTACGTCCCGCACTTCAACAACTCATTCACAAAGTTAATCTG